>JAITFL010000166.1 GCA_031281385.1 Holophagales bacterium | reverse complement strand
GCCGCCCAATATCCCCAAGGCCAGCGGCACCAAGCAGTGCGTCAATCAGGGCGTGAAGCATCACATCCGCGTCGCTGTGGCCAGCCAGCCCCCTGTCAAATGGCACACACAGGCCCATGAGCACCATAGAGCGATTTTCAGATGTGTCTGAAAAGCGGTGGGCGTCGAACCCAATACCGACCCTAATCATTGAAACGCGCTCCCTAGTCCAAAGCTGTTCATCATTCATCATCGGCCAGCATGTATTCCTCGTCCTGGCCGTCCGAAGCGTGAGAGAATGCCGCTGGCATCAAGTCTTTTGTGTGTGGCAGAAAAATTGTGACCTCTGTCCCATGCCCTGCTTGGCTTTCAATATTGATAGTTCCATCGTGCATCTCAACGATGTTTTTAACAGTCGGCAAGCCAAGCCCAGTGCCATTTTCTTTGCCATAGGAAAAGAATGGCTCGAATATTTTTTTGATGGCTTTTTTGGGGATGCCCTTGCCATTGTCGCAAACCTTGATCGTCACGCCTTTGGCTTTTGGCTCCCACGAAAGTTTGATCTCGCCTTCTCTGTCGGTCTCGGCGATGGATTCGATGGCGTTGGCGATCAGGTTGTCAAGGGCTATGACAATTTTAGATGCGTCAATGCAGGCGACGCAGGCAGGGCCTTTTCCTGAAATCTTGATGCCCTCTTTTTTTACCTTGGGCCGCCACTTGGCCATTTCTGCCTTCATAAAGCGGACAAAGTTCACAGAGGTTATCCTTACAGCCTTCATGCTCGCAAGGCCCAGTATTTCTGAACTCATGGCTGTAAGGCGTTCCACAGATGCCTGTATCTGCTCCAAGTGGTGCTGTGCTTCGGATTCATGGCATATATGGAATAGAATCTCTGCGTGTCCGCCAATCAAAAACAGTGCGTTTTTGAAGTCGTGAACTATGTCCGCAGCCACCGAGCCAACAGTTGCAAGAAGCCTATTGCTTTGCCGCTCTTCTTGGGCCCTCGCCCGCTCTATGGCAACAGTACACAGCTCTACGATGGCCTCAAAGACATTTCGGTCTATTGGGTCTGGACATAAGTGGCGGCTGTCCAAATAGACGACGCCTATGTTTTTGCTCTTTACTGACATCGGTAGGCAATATATGGATTTCAATCGCAGTTCTCTCACCGATTTTTGGTGCCTTAGCTCCTCGGCGTTCTCAATATCAGAGACCCAGATTGGCTCGCCCGTTTCAAAGACATGCTCGATGGCAGAAGTGGAGATGTATGACTCGCCGCTGGGGTCTTGGACTAAAACGCGCCTAGCGGCCGGCTCCAGCTTTCCACCCACTTCTATCAAGATGAAGCCCCTATCTTGACACGACAAACGCAGCAGATGGTCAAGCGACCTTTGCAGCAGATGTTCTAAGTCAAACTCGCTGGCTATGTGGCGAGCCGTCGAGAGTATTGCATGGACGTTTGATTCTGATGGCAATATTTTTTCGGGAACAAGCATCAGCCTATAGGCACCATCCGCGATCACCAGCACTGCGCCTGGCTCCCATTGTATCCTCTTGATCCTTTCTCCGTCTTTGTATGTGCCATGCGACGAACCCAAGTCCTCTGCCCAGTACTGGGAGCCTTTTAGCTCTGCCTTGAAGTGCATGCGGCTAACCATCTCGTCTGGCAAGACTACGTCGCATTGGCTGTGGCGGCCCAGCACAATGGAATTGCCAACCGAAACCCTTCTTTCAAAGCCGTTTCTGTCTTGAATTCTGATTGCGTAACGCTTGATCATCGCAGCCCGCCTAAAATGCCCGGCAACAAGGGAAAGTGCATGAATCACCTAGCAAGCATAATCTTGGTGCCTGGCCTTTCAGCCTGGGGCTTCGCCTCTCCACCTGTCGGCTGGGTTTTGGAAGCCGAAGGCTCTGAACCACTCCGCTGTCCAAGCTCACCCGCTCCGCCCGATGCGATTGACATTTTGTTTTCCATCTGGCTTCTGCTAGATTCGGCTGAAGAGATGATGCCTTCGAGCCTGAGCTTGAATTCGCCGACATTTGTGGCTCGCTTTAGCGCCTCTGCCTCGGTGATAAACCCACGCGAAAGCAAAAAGTAAAGGCTTTGGTCAAATGTCTGCATCCCATACTGACTGGTACCGGCGGCAATCACGTCGCGCAGCATCTTGGTTTTGTCTTTGTCCTCGATGCAGCTTTTCACTGTTTCTGTAGAAACCATAACTTCAACGGCTGGCACCCGCCCTGTGCCATTGGCCGTTGGGACGAGCCTTTGGCTGATGACGGCCTTCAGCACCCCAGCAAGCTGGAGGCGCACCTGTTTCTGGTGGTGGGGGGGGAAGGCGCCTATTATGCGGTTGACGGTTTCTGTGGCGTCCAGCGTATGAAGAGTAGAAAGCACAAGGTGCCCCGTCTCGGCTGCGTTTATCGCTGTCTCAATCGTTTCTAAATCGCGCATCTCTCCAACCAGAATGACGTCCGGGTCTTGGCGAAGGGCGGCCCTTAGCGCCGTTGCAAACGACTTGCAGTCGCCCTCCACTTCTCGCTGGTTGATCAGGGACTTATTGTCCCGGTGCAAGTATTCCACCGGGTCTTCGATGGTGAGGATATGCTCTACCCTTGTGGAATTGATGTAATCCACCATAGCCGCCAAGGTGGTTGACTTCCCAGTGCCGGTGCTGCCCGTGACCAAGATGAGGCCCCTCTGCTCCTCGCAAATCGCCTTTATCGAGCTTGGCAGCATCAAGTCGTCAATGCTGAAGACCCGTATTGGGATAACCCTAAGCACTATGCCGATAGTCCCGCGCTGTTTGAACACGTTGCAGCGGAACCTTCCAACACCCGGGAGTGAGTACGCTAAGTCTGCGTCAAAATTTTCTTTGAATTTTTGCCGCTGCTTTTCTGTTGTGATAAGGGCATTTGCCATCGAGACGGTGTCTTCTTGGGTCAGCTTGCCAAAGTTGGCCAGCGGAGTCAGAACGCCTTTGATCCTTGCCACGGGATAGTTCCCGACCTTGATGTGCAAATCCGAGCCGCCCAGTTCGACAATGGCCGATAGCAGGTCGTTGACATTCATTCCAACTCCAAAGCCCAAAAATCAAGTGATAAAGGCACCCTTGTGGCCTCTTCCGCTCTGTTTCTAAAATCCATTATCCGCCTTTTTCGCTTTTTCTGATAGAATTTTCGGTTTGCCCTTCTCTTATAGGGCAGACTGGCGCCCCCCAAAAAATTGCCAAGGCGCCCAGCTAACCAGGAGCTCCATGATCCCCATCGAAAAAATCAGAAATGTAGCCATCATCGCCCACGTTGACCATGGGAAGACCACATTAGTTGACGCTCTGTTCAAAACAGCCCACGTGTTCAGAGAGAACCAAAGAATAGCCGAGCGGGCGATGGACTCCAACGATCAAGAGAGAGAGCGCGGAATAACCATCTTGGCCAAATGCACGTCTATCCACTGGGGCGGGCACCGATTCAACATAGTTGACACGCCAGGCCACGCCGACTTCGGCGGAGAGGTGGAGAGGGTGCTCAGCATGGTTGACTCCGTACTGCTGGTGGTGGACGCATTTGAAGGGCCGATGCCGCAGACTAAGTTTGTCACCCGAAAAGCCTTAGCGCTGGGCCTGCGCCCCATCGTGGTCATCAACAAAATTGACCGCCCAGGGGCAAGGCCCCTTTGGGCGCAGGATCAAGTGTTTGAACTGCTGATGGAATTGGGTGCCACGGATGAGCAGTTGGATTTCCCTTGCGTCTTTGCGTCGGCCAAATTGGGCCACGCGGTCATGGACACAAACGACAACCCGGAAACCCTAGACCCCCTTTTTGACACCATGATCCGCCATTGCCCACACCCCAAGGGCGATGCAGAAATGCCGCTTCAGATATTGGTGACGCTGATGGACTACAACGACTACGTTGGCCAAATTGGCATTGGGCGCGTTTTCAATGGCAGAATATCCATCGGCGACCAAGTGGCACTCGTAAAGCGAGACGGTTCCATACAAAGCCATAAAATAACGTCCCTGCACGGGTTTGAGGGGCTACAGCGCATCCCCAAGGATAGTGCAGCCGCAGGGGAAATTGTTGCCATCGCCGGAATCCCCGACATACGCGTGGGGGAGACCATAGCCAGCCCCCAAAACCCAGAGGCCATACCCTACATAGACATAGACCAGCCAACCATTTCGATGGTGTTTCATGTGAACGATGGCCCCTTTGTCGGCCAAGACGGCAAATACACTCAGAGCAGGCGCATCAGGGAACGCTTAGAAAAAGAGCTTCAGCACAACGTGGCCCTGCGGGTAGAGGACACCGACTCGCCCGACAAGTGGAAGGTGTCGGGCCGGGGCGAGCTGCACCTGTCCGTGCTAATCGAAACAATGCGCCGCGAGGGCTTCGAACTATGCGTCAGCCGGCCCGAGGTCATCACCCAAGTCAACCCAGAGACCGGCGAAAAAGAAGAACCATTCGAGGATGTCATTGTTGACGTACCAGATTCATTCATGGGCGTCGTGATGGAAAAGCTGGGAGGGCGCAAGGCAGAGATGATGGACATGTCTCAAGAGCTTGGGCGCGTTAAGCTGCACTTCAAAATCCCCAGCCGGGGCCTCATTGGGTACCGCAGCGAATTTCTAACGGACACCAGGGGAGAGGGCATACTCAACAGCCTATTCAGCCACTACGGCCCCCACAGGGGCGAATTGCCCGGCAGAAAGAATGGCGTGCTGATTTCGATGGATCAGTGCGAAGCTGTGGGGTTCGCAATAATGAACCTAGAAGACAGGGGCGTATTCTTCATTGACCCAGGCACCAAGTGCTACGAGGGCATGATAGTTGGTGAACACAATAGGGACAACGACCTGGTGGTCAATGTAGCAAAGGGCAAAAAGCTGACCAACATGCGGGCCAGCGGCAGCGACGAGGCCACGCGGCTGACTACGCCTAGAAAAATGAGCCTAGAGCAAGCCATCGAATTTATTGATGATGACGAGCTTGTAGAAATCACGCCAAACCACATCAGGCTGCGAAAAAAGATTTTGAACGCGCACGACCGCAAAAAGAGCGAAAGGCGATCGGAAGATTGAGGCGAAATCCCTACTTGGCTTTTGCGAAATACTCCTTTAGCCAAGCAACATCAACTTCTTTCGCGCCCTTCCCCTTTTTTTGTTCAACAAGCCACTTGCCAACGTCATTTAGGTCTTCGCGGGAAAATTTGGAAGCATGTTGGCTTTCATGGCATGAGTTGCAATTTCTTATCTCGGACACGCCCATGTCCTTGGATTCTTTGACAAACTTTGGCTTGGCCACAGCGGGCATCGCCAAGATTGCCGCAATTAGGCCCACCAATGGCAAAAGATGTTTTTTCATGCTGGCTCCACGCTTACTGAACTATACAGGGTACAATATAGCTATAAAGGAAAACGGATGTCAAACACAGCACCAAGTGCCCCCATAGCCCAAGATGTCTCTGACGAAGGCTATTTGATAGTCGAAAAAAACCAGCTTGCCCCGGAGACGTGGAAGTTTTCTGTAATGGCGCCGATGGTCGCTATTGGAATGAGGCCAGGCCAGTTCTTCATGGTGCAACCATTCGAGAATAGCGAGAGGATTCCGCTGACACTGGCCGGGGGGGACGCATCAAAAGGTGTCATCAGTTTCGTGATGATGGAAGCCGGGGCAACAACCAAGGCTATGGGCAAGCTGAACGCCGGCGACCGCCTCTTTGCCGTTGCAGGCCCGATGGGCAAACCAACGGAACTTGCAGAGATTGGCACCATCGTTTTGGCGGCGGGCGGGTATGGAAGCGCAGCCATACTGCAAGCAGCAGAGGAATTGAGCTCCGCAGGGCGGCGCGTCATCACAATCTTGGGCGGGCGCAGCGCAGAGCGGGTTCTTTTGGCCGATGAGCTAAAGAGTGCCTCAACCGAACTATTCATCACGACAGACGACGGAAGCCTTGGGCAAAAGGGCGTTGTCACCGATGCGCTAAAAGAAATCATGTCCCGCGAACCCATCGCGCAAGTAGTGGCGGTTGGGCCCATGCCAATGATGGAGGCGGTGAGCGAGCTCACTCGCCCAGCGGCAATACCCACGCTGGTGAGCCTAAATGCCCTGATGATAGATGGCACTGGCATGTGCGGTTGTTGCAGGGTAAGCGTCGGCGGCAAGATGATGTTTGCCTGTTTCCACGGGCCCGACTTTGACGGACACCAGGTTGACTACAAGATGCTGCGAAGCCGCCAAGACTGGTACAAAAACCAAGAGCGGACAGCATTGACAGACCATGAATGTCGCATTGGCAGAAAAGTGCTGGAAATGCCAGAATTGGCGATCCCAAACATAGAAGCCGTTGCAGACGTTGACTTAGAGACAGCCGACTTAGTAAACCTAAAGGCCGCACAGAGGATGAAAATCCCTGCTCAGATTATGGCCTGCCAAGACCCACTGGAAAGGATTTCCAATTTTAAGGAAGTGGCATTGGGCTTCAGCCACGCCCAAGCAAGAATAGAAGCGGCCAGATGCATCAAGTGCAAGAAGCCAGACTGTATAAGCGGCTGCCCTGTCAACATTGACATCCCAGCCTTTATCGCCGAAATTGCAACAGGCAACACACTTGGGGCCAGCCGCATC
>JAITFL010000120.1 GCA_031281385.1 Holophagales bacterium | reverse complement strand
CTCAGTTTCCACGCGGATGTCTATGGCCGCTTTACGGCAAAAAGCGAAGAAGAGATTGACGAAACCACCCGGAATACCACCCTGATCTATCCTGGCTGGGCCACGCTCAATTTTGCCTTTGGCATAAGGAAGCCGTTTGCCGCCGGCAAAACAAGGAGCTTTTTTGCTGACATTAACCTGAACAACATCTTCAACAAAGCGTACATCCCGCCCATGAACACGCTGGAAGACCCCGGTTTCCATGTGGTTGTACGCGCTGGTGTGACCTGCTGATCATGCTTATATAGCAATTCAATTTATTGTAGTCCATAGTCGCAATGTCTAATCCACCCCTTGCAATCGTCCAGTGCATATAGTAATTCACGCTTGTATCGCTCGCTTTACGGTTGGAATAATTTATTGCAGCACAGCCACAACGGGGATTTCCAGTGACTGCTGCTCAGGGTCGTCCAGCTTCAAGGTGAGTATCTCGCGGTATGCGCCAGCCTTTGCCTTTGCGGAAAGAATGACCTCGAACTTGTGTTCTGCGGCGCTATTCTTTGTGATACCAGATGCGCGCAGAATGGACGAGCTTGACTTTGCGTCCAATATCTTGAATGGCCTGCCCTGGGGGTGCTTTAAGGTTATTGAAGCCCCCTGTTCCTTTCCCGCCGCCGCGCCCAGCCAAGTGACCCACTCTGGCTCGGCCAGAATGGCGGGCTGCACCTCCCAATGGATCTGGAAGTGCAAGACAGGCACCCTTTTGCTGGTGGTGCGTACGGCAAGGTTGTCTGTGCCTTGGTTGATCTTTGGCGGCAGCAGCTTACCGTCTAAGCTGATGTTCAAAATCACATCGTTGCCTTGCTTTTGCGGATTGCACGAAAGGTAAGGTGCGCCTGGCATCTTGGCGTCGGTGACAACTATTGGCTGGCCGTCCCCCGACTCAAGGCGTATCGTCTTTGACATGGCAGGGCCCGTGCGCGTCACGCCGCTAAAGATGGCGTAGGTGGAGCTAGGCATTATCTCGCGCACCACCGTGGCTTCAAAGGTGAGTACTATTTCGCCATTTTTGGGGTCATTCGAGCGCACCGCGATTGTCTTTTGGATGTTGCCCGTCATGCCGCTTGGATCAAACACGACTTCTATGAAAGTTTCTTCGCCCGGCTTTAGGTTTTTCTGCCCAGCGATAGAATAGGTGCACCCGCACGATGGTATTACCTCCGCTATCTCCAAGACGGAGGAGCCTTTGTTCGCCACCTTGAAGCGGTGAGAAACCTTTTGGTCGTCCTGCATCCTGCCAAAGTCGTGGTGGGGCTTTTCAAACGAGATGGCGGGCACTGGGGCTTGGGCCATGCACACGATTGGCGCGAGCGCTATATAGGGGAAAAAGCGCATGAAAGCACCTCTTGCAAAGATTAGTTTATTATATCGAGTTCTCTTGCAAAAACCTCTTTTCGCTCATCGAAGTCATCTCCCAAATATCCGTCCGTCCATCAAAGAAGCCGTCCGAAGGACGGCAGGGGTCTGGGGAGAAGCGCAGTGCGGACTCGCACGCGAGGCCGTGCTGCGCGAATCCCCAGTGAGCATTTCGGAAGGTTTTTCCCTGCCACGGAGTGAAACGCAACAGGCCGCAGGGCCTCTACCCCGCAGTCAAGCGGCGAATGACCTCGCCGCGTGTCCAATTGGCGCGATGGTGTCGCAGGGCGGATGGTTGAGCATACGAGAGGGTTCCATGACCCAATGTTGAGCAAACCAAGTTGCATAGCAGTTCAACCTATTGTAGGTTGAACTGCTATGCAAGGATTTGCGTACAGAATGAACTCGACGGCATCGAAACTCTGGCCTGCGGCACTGTGTGCTGAAAACAACAAAAGCGACTGGCGTGAGGGCCTTGCGTATCCGTTTGCTTTAGCAAATGGATACCAAGAAGAGTTCCTTGCCGCGTATTGCTCGTAGATGGGCTTTGCTCGTCGTAAAGCGAGCAATACACGCGTAAATTGTTATACTTTAGTCTTGTAACTACCCCCTAGCCCCTAATCCCTACAACCTACGCCCTATCTTTTGATCAGCCCCCAAACCATATCAGGCGTAATGTCTTCCATGCATGTTCTTCTAGGTAGGGGGCAGGTTTTTTTGAAGCATGGGCGGCAGGGCGAAGCATCTGGACTCACGGCGATAGCGTCTGGCCCCCAGGGCGCGGAACCAGCCGAATCCGTTGGGCCGTATAGGGCAATCGTTTTTGTCCCGCAGGCGGCGGCCAGATGGCTCAGGCCCGAATCGTTGCCTATGGCCGCCACTGCCCCTTGCAAGGTGGCCGCAGCTTCGCGCAAATTCGTCTGGCCGCAGTAATTGTGGCCCATGCCGTTCAACGCGGCATCGCCCAAAACCGTGTCGCATAAATTTTTTTCGGCCAAGGAGCCAAGCACCGCCACTTCCATGCCTTCTTGAAGGGCCTTCAAAGCTATGGCCTGATAGTGCTCCACAGGCCAAGACTTTGACAGCCACGCCGAGCCTGGCATAAGACAAATGTATCTTGCGCTGGGGACATTTATCTTGGCCGTTGAATGATAGTCAGCAAAGGGCATCGGGGGCAAATCTGGCCACAACTTTGCAAGCGCAGCATGGTAGCGCAACACGAAGGGGCCGCTCGCCTTCCAGAATGGCGCATGGTGGGTGTTGAAAAGCCTCGCCCCCCCATCGCTAACGCCTATCCTTTCTGGCACTCCGGCCAGCCATGCGGCTATGGGGGTTCTGAGCGACTTTGGAAAGTGGATGGAGCGGGCGGCCTTGGCTTCTTTGAAAGTTTTCGTCAGTTCTAGAATTTCCGCCTTTTTCTCTTCAAATACAACAAAGTCCGCCAATCCGTCTTCACAGGCAAGGCTCGCGGTTGGGGCTGGACCCCAGACAACGATAGGGCCAACGTCAATGCGCCGCAAAAGCCGCAGTATGGGCAACTGCATCACCGCGTCCCCCACAAAGCGGGGGAAGCGCACCCAGGTGGCACCCTTGGGGGCCTCATATATGGCCGTCATCTTAAGCCTCTTGCAAAACCATTCTAGCACTCATAAGAACCACCCTCCAAACCTCTGGCCGCCCATCGAAGTCATCTCCGGGCATCTGCCCATACATAGGGCAGTAGGCGAAGCGAGTACTAGGGGTCTGGGGAAGACGTACTAGTGCAATGAGCGTTTGAGGCTGCAGTGCAGCCTCAAATGCCAGCAGCACTTGGGCGGCTTAAAAAGAGGTAAGCACTCGCATGCGAGTGCGACCGAGCGAATCCCCAGTGAGCATTCGATAAGTTTTTCCAATGTCTGGTGGTGGACGAAACAAGCCGCTGGACGCTTGTTTCGCAGTCAAGCAGCGAATGACCTCGCTGCGGAGTCCATTCGGCACGATGGGATTGCACGGGCGCACAGTTCAGCATCCTGGCAGTCCATGACCCAGTGCTAAACGAACCAAGTTGTTGGGCGGTGAATCCCAGGACGAAAGATATGCGCCCAGCGAATGACCACGCCGCATGTCCATTCGGTCATCGTTATGGCGCAACGTCCGTGTCGCGCATCCATATTCCAGATAGAATCATGGCTGACTCTATTTAGAATTGGAATAACTTATTCAGTGCCGCCAGCACCTCATCGAAGGGCAATCTATCCATACCGGACCCCAAGTCGTCTTCCTCCCCTGGGTATTGAATGGCCTTGACGCAATGGCCCAATGGCTTCCAGCGGTCTGGGCCATGCGATGTTCTGCGCCCCATCAGGCACAGCGTTGGCCTGCCAAGTGCCGCAGCAAGGTGTGTCGGGCCGGTGCTGGGCCCTATCACCGCATCGCAGGCGAACAATCTGCCCATCAGGCCCCTGATGCCTACAGGGGGCAATGGGGAATCTTCGGATGGGGAAAGAACGATGGGGTTCCATCCCGCGCCCTTTGATTCGCTCAACATTCCTCCCCACCACAGCGAGCTGGGAGAGGCCCCCGCGCCGCTGCCCCTCAGGATGGCACCGAGGCGCGGATGCGGGATGTGGCCCATGTCTTTTTCGCCATTCTCTATTTCTTCCCGGGTCAGCGTCAGGCGCAGAGGTTCAGGCTTTGCTCCCGCCCAGCCAAAGGGCCTCAAAAAACCAAGCGCATGTTCGGATTCGTGCTTGCCCGAGCCGCTTCTCTTTGACCAAACCCGGTGAGTGGCGCACAGCAACTGTTTCAAGCCCCTGGGCCTCGCCACGCGGATTGGCACCCCTGCACTTTTAGCCGCTGGAATTATCATCCTGTCGCGGTGGCCTATGTTCAGCACCGCATCTGGTGCCAAGTCCCTGATTAGGCTGGCCAAGTCGTCAGTGGCAGCGTCTGGCTGTCGCAGCAGGACGCCCGCCGCGCCCGGCAGCCCGTCCAGAATGGGCGCGGTCTCGACCCTCACCAACCAATATACTTCGGCGCTTGGGTCATTAGCCAATATGCGTGCTTGCAGCGGCAGCGTGACCAGCAGGTCTCCAATGGCGTCGGTGCGGCAAATCAAGAATCGCATGGAATCAATGATATAGTGAAACAACCAAGAGATTAAGTCATGGAGATAAAATCATGACCACTATTCAACAGACGATAGAAATACCCCAAGACCACAGGCTGCATTTGGATTTGCCGCTTCCAAGCGAAATTCCAGCGGGCCGCGCAGAGGTGCATGTCACCATCATCCCTTGCGTCCACAGCGCAAAGGGGGCGCAAAAAGGACACAAGCCCTTTGAAGGGCTGGCAGGAAGCCTCAAAGACAGTGTTCTGTTTGGCCGCGATGGAGTAGAACTGCAGCGCGAGATGCGTGATGAATGGTAGATTTGTATTTGATACAAATGCCATTGTGTATTACTTGCAGGGGCGCAATGAATGGGTTGAATACATTGACAACGCGCCAATGGCGGAACGTGCCGCGAGTGTAATAACAAGAATTGAATTGTTGTCTTATCCTGAAATTTCTCCCGCTGAAGAAGAAAGTATCAGCCGATTTTTGGGCGACCTTGTTGTTGTACCCCTAAACAAAAAAGTTGAGGACATTGCAACGGCCATAAGGCGAACCGTCCGAATGAAACTTCCCGATGCCATTGTCGCCGCCACAGCCATTTCAATGGAAGCAACTTTAATTTCAGGCGACCACCAATTCAAAAGTTTGGAATGGCCGGGGTTACATGTTGCGATGCCGACATAATCGAATATTTTGCAAAACTCCACTTTTGCAAGTCAATTTCGCAGCGCCGCCAGATTTGTTTTCTCCTGCCTTGGACAACAAAGTGTATAAATAGAGCAACTGCTTGTTTATCAATTGTTTACGGAATTAATTGTTTTCTCCCATAAGCCACAGGCGGGCCGGCAAAAGCTACGCCGGCCCGCCCGCGGTTGGGTTAAACAGAGGCTAGTCGCCTAGCGTCAGAACGTATAGCTAGCTTTCAGTGTGAAGTACGACGGATGGCAGGGGTTAAGAATACTATACGCCTCGTTGTTCTTTCTCGTGCTGCGCCATTCAGACAGGGTGTAGGTGAAATCTACGCGCAGTGGGTAGTCCTTGATCTTGAAGTCGTAGCCCAGGCCCGCGCGCCAGCCCAGCTTGGGCCTTGAGTCGCCCATCCTGCCTAATGTTTCATCGAGTATTGTCTGTGTCAAATTGTTCGACTGCTGGACAGTCCAGAAATGAACGATGGGCCCCATAGTTGCCGTGATGGGCAGCTTCTTCGACACATTGTAAACCAAGTCGAAGCCAACGAAAACGGCCATTAGGTCATAGACCGTGCGCGCCTCCCATATTTCGTACCCCTCTTCATCAAGCCCGTGATAGATGGGATCGTCAGGCTTGCTCAATATCCTGGTGTAGCCCGCATGGGGGCGCACCAGCAGGGTGGAGGCTGAGTGGTAGAACTCTAGGCCGAACTCGGCGTGGTAGTTGCCAAGCCCCCCCCAAGGCTTGTCCGTGAGGCGCAGCGCGTGGTTTTGGGCGAAGTTCTGCCCAAAAGAGACGTATGCCTTAAGCGGCTCGCCTTCCTGTGCCAGCAGCAGGGTGGACGTTGCCAGCAGGAGGGAGGGCGCTAGGCTCTTTGCAATCATATTCTTCATTGTTCTCATTGTCTTTCTCCTTTCCTAGAACCTGATGCCAGTTGACATGCTGATTGTCCGCGGATCACTATTGTATCTGCCGAAGTAGTATCTGCCGGCGGGGCCGGAGTTTAACTCAGTGGTAGACATACTCCACCCCCGCACGAATGGGTTATTGGGCGCCGGGTTGTAATAATTCGGGTTATCTGGGGCGCCTGGGGGCAGGTAGGGTCTATCCCAAGCTAGGTTTTGTCTGTCGCCACGGGCATTGGCTTGGAAGGGCCAAGGCACTATGCTCTGGTTGCCCATGTTGCCGCCCGGCACCGAAGACACATAGGGCTGGTGGTTAAAGGCGTTGCTGACGTTGATGTTGAGGAACCAAGTCAGTCTTTTGGCGATGGGCATGTTCAGGTTGTAGGTCAAGTTGGTGGAAAATGAGTCATTGGTGGTGTACTTCCCAAAATAGGCACTCATATTAGATTGCAGTTGGGGCTGGCTTTGACCTGGGAACGTATTGTAAAATATATCGGCGCCAGCCGCATTTTTGCCTGGCGGCATGAGGTATTGGCCCGTGTTGATGGTCACTCGGTCGTAATTAGTGGAGCCGCCGGTGTAGTTGCCGCGCAGCGTGAAGTTGGACCTGGCCTTGCCCTGTGTCAGGTTTACAATAAGGTAGTACCCCAAACCGAATTCGCTGCTTTGGCTCTGCATGGGGCTCCATGCGTTGTGGCCACCGAAATTGTATAAAACGTTGCCATCCGCGTCCACCACGTTTGAGGAAAACAAACTATCAAAATGCCAAGGGGTCTGCAGCCCTATGCCCGTACTCGTTATGGCTGCGTCAACCTGCTCCTCGGACGAGCCTATACCTGTCTGGTTGTGGAAATAGCGGCTGTATGTGTAGTTGCCGCCAAAAGACACCTTTCTGGTTATGGGGAAGTCCCACTGCAGCTCCACGCCGTTGTATTTCCTGGTGTAGTCTTTGGTGTTCCTTAATGTGGCTTTGATTCTGGCGGTTTCGTCTACGTCCACTGTGTTGGGGTTGTCCCACGCGAACACCGAGGACGGGAACATGTCATACAGATCGCTCCAAGTACGGTTGTTGAAGCTGACCTTAAAGCTGCCGCCGGAGGCAAAGGTGTGGCGGTACCACACGCTGAACTCTGTGGAAGTGGGCGGCCTAAAATCTTTTTCAACGTCGCCGAAGAGCGTGCCGGACAGTGAGTAGTCAAATTCCATGTCGTAGCTGTAGTTTTTGGGGTTCAGGATGTCCTCTTTGCCAACTAGGTAGTAGCCGCTCTTCCTCAGGGTGGGGTCGCTGAGGTCGTCCCCCGTCCAATACCTGCTGGACATGTTGCCCCACTTCTTTTCGATGAAGGGCCAGAACAGGTTCGCCGCCGGCATCTGGTGGAACTGCGCCAGGGATGCCGCGAAGAGGTGCCTCTGGTCGCCATTCAGGTCGAACTTGTACTCCAGCCTAGGCGTTATCTTTGTGTACGAGTGGACAGTCCTGGCAGAATCCTTGAGGCTGAACATGTCGGCGCGCAGGCCCACCATGACGCTGTGGTGTTCGTCTATGGTCCACATGTCGTTTACATAGATGGAAGAAGTGGTGGTCCTCATGTTGCCCACGTCGCTGCCCCAGAACTCCCTCATGTGCGGAAGGTATTCTCTGGTCAGATAGGGACGCAGCTGCGAGTGTATCCCTCCGCCAGCTCTTGTCCAGAGCAAGCCGTCTTGCAGCCAGGATTGCTGCGGCACCCCTCCGACTTGGGTTACGTAGCCTGGGCGATTCAGCACCCAAGGCTCGAGGTCGCTTATCATGGCCCGGTTGACGTCAAAGACTATGTATTTGCCGCGGTAGGCATTTGGGCCCTCTATGCCCAAGCTGCCGTGGCCGCCCTCGTACGAATCGGCGAATCTGTTGCCGATATGATATATGTCAATGTCATAAGATATCTGACCCACCGGGCTGGCGCGGTACCTGGCGCCGTTTGGCATCCCAGGCGCATCTACTTGGTTCATGTTCCAGCCAACGTCTATGACGTGCTGGCCCTTGAACTCCAGCATGTGCTGGTAGTTGGCGTTGGCAGAGATGGCATCGCTGCCGTAGGTGCCGCTGGCATCTGCGCCTATGGAAGTGAACGCCTGGGCGCCTCTCCAGCCACCAGTGCTTTCGAGGCCCTGCCATGCATTGTCAATCATGCCGCTGCTTACCCAGCCGCTGGAATCCGCATAATAGGGGTTGCCCCCGGGCGGGCGGATAAGCTCGCCAAGTTTGCCAGGGGTGGTGTTGGCTATCTGTTCCCAAGAGCCATAGTAGGGGTCTATGTTTTGCATGTATTCCAAACTACCCAAGGATATGTAGGACCTGTAAGTACGTACTGTGACGGACTCGTTGCCCCGCGTGCGGTAGTCGTAGAAGCTGCTGGACTTGCCGAATCGCGCGTCAAACACGCCCGATGCGCCCAAGACGGCCTTGTACGATACGTTCCATGCTATGGAGATCATGTCCAGCCCATTGTCAGTGGGGTTTTCTAGCAACTGATTGGCACTCGAGACGCCCCTGTTAGCAAGGACGCCTTGGAAAAGGTTGCTTTGGTTGTAGTAATAGGTGAACTGGTGGTTTGGCGTTGCCTGCAGGTAGAGGTTGAATGTGTTGGTGTTAGAAGATGATCGGTAGTATGTATACGAGTCTGGGCCGTTGGCTTCGCCCCAGTACGACTTCCTCACTATGTCGCCATAGCCGGAGCTGGTCGGGTCGTTGTCATAGTAAAAGGTGCCCAGATAAACATAGCGGTTAAGAACGTTCATCCCCGCATTTGGCCCCCAAAGGGATGCGGGCCACTGACCTTGGGCCCAGCTGGCAGCTATGTCTCTCCAGTATTGCTGTGTATTCACCGAGGGCGTGAGGTTGCCGCCAACGGCAAATGTGAGGTAGTTGGGTATGATGGGGCCCGTCAGCGACCACTGCCAGTTCTTGTTGAACAAATCGCCCCCGGGGCTGGCGGGGTTACGCGCGTACCCCCTAGAGTCGGGATAATAAACAGTGGTTGTCCGCCACGCATTTTCTTGGTTATCTAGCCCGTTGCCGCGCTGCCCGCCGTACCTCAGCGAGCCGCTGAACATGTTGCCGCCGCGCTTGGTGGTGATGGATATGATGCCGCCGTCCGTGTTGCCCAGCTTGGCGTTGAGGGGCGACTGGATGACGGCGACGGACTCGACTAGGTCCTCTATGGTGTCGCCCGAGTTGAAATAAATGCCCGCAAGCGCATCGTTGACCATCTGGCCATCCTGCAGCACCTTGTTGCCGCGCCCCATGCCGCCTCGGATGCTGAAGGTCGTCTGTTGGTTGGTTGTGTTGCCGATGATGGCCCCATACAGGCCCGGCGTCAGGTCTTGCAGCGCCCCCACGCCCCTGCGGCCGCCTATCTCCTCTATGCGGTCAGAGGTGACCGCCGTCTGGACGGCCGTGTCTGTCTTGTCTGGCGTTATGACGTTGGAGACCTCGGCGACGATCTCCACCGCCGCGCCCTGCACGTCCATGGCCCGCAGCCTGATGTCGCCGTTGGCCATGACCCCTGCTATCAGCGACATCTCGGCCTTGCGGCTGATGAAGCCGTCCATTGAGTATGTGATTGTGTACCTGCCCGGGGGCAGCAGCCTGAAATTGAACCTGCCATTCGCGTCCGTGCGCCCGTCGCGCGGGGTCAGCAGGGCGCCCGATGTCAGATAGACGCGCACGTTAGGCAGGGGCTTGCCGTCTGGGCCAGTCACCGTGCCCGTCAAGACCGCGCTCGTCGTGTCTTGCGCCGACGCGTATATGCCGGACGCGCCAACGGCCAGAACAGCAACCAAGGAAGTTACCAAAATGTTTCTTCGCATGTTCATTGTCTCCTTAAATCATTTGATTTCTATAGTTTGCAAACCAAGGCGAATTCAATGGCGTAGCCGTAGCTGGTACCGGTCTTTATCTGGGTCACGTTGCTGTGGTTGCCGTCGGCGTCCTTTATGTAGGCCCCGGGGGTGAAGTCCCAGTGCTTTGTGCCGAAGTAGCGAAGGCCACATTCAAAGGCGAAATTGTCGTTGATGGTTTGCCTCAGCCCAGCGAAGAAACCTGGGGTCAGAGTGGAACCCTCCTCCATACGAGAACCCTGGGCGCCAGGGTAGTTTGGCGCGTACAGGGGCGGGTTGGCCGGGGTCATGCCAAGCTCGATAAACGCTTGGCCGCTCTGGTCTTTGAGTACCCACCTAGCCTCGCTGGTCGTCTTGTAGCGGTCGAAGCGCAGGCCGCCGTACCACTCCATGCCGCCCAGCACCTGGTCTATCGCGTCAATGCCAGTTCCCGATGGCATCTTTTGGTGGTACGAAACAGCCAGCGAAAATCCGCGCGACGTCTCTTTGCGGGCGTCCATGGACCACCAAGGGTGCAGGCTTAGCAGGCCCCTCTCAGTCCAGTCCGTTTGGTTGGGGTCCCTGGTGGCAAGGATGTTCCCACTGGCATCCCTGTTACGGTTGTTGTACTGGTTGTGCTTGGCGTAGTCGGCTATGTCGTGCCAGCGGGAGGGGACGTGCTCCCACTGGACCTCCGCGGCCACGGCGCTGCCCGGGCCGAACAGCTCCCGCCTGACCTGCAGGCCGAAGCCCAGTATCTTGTTGTCGAACTTGGCCTGCTGCATGTCGCCGCCGACGAAGCCGAGCCT
>JAITFL010000109.1 GCA_031281385.1 Holophagales bacterium | reverse complement strand
GTGTCTTTTATTAATGACTTGACTCGGGTTTTTTTTGGCCCTCCCGCCCACCCTACAACCACCACGGCGATAAGTCTTCATTCCTTGTGGAGGTGCGGTTAACCCATCGCGGCGAGCAGGTTTGCGCTTCAACGGCAGCATCAGCATCCCACCAGGCGGCTCGCTTCACTCTCGGCGCAGCCTATGCACTCCGTGCCATTCCCTACGGGAAGGGCCATAAGCATCCTGGCAGGCTCATGCTCCAGTGCTGAATTTTGCAGAACGCCCAACTTCCATTTCGGTCATCTCCCACCCCACGCCCTGCAAAGCATGGTGGTCAGGTTCGTCAATGGCGTGGGGCTTTTGCTCAACGTGCCGCCTTTGACATCGGAATCGGTTTCGACCACTAGTGAAACCAGCTTTTTCAGGCCCTCCGCGCCTATCCTATCCAAAATTCTGGAATAGCCGTCCAACAGGAACTCCTGTTTGGGCGTCAACCCCAGCGCGGACACAAATTCCTGCCTAGAGATGGGTCCCTGCTTTCGCGCGTCGAACAATCGGCAGAGGCGTTCCACTTCTTTTCGGGCCTGGCCCAGCAGGATGAGCGGCGCGGCATCGGGTTCGTCCTCTAGGGCCACCTTTAGGCACTTTATTGCTTCGCCGAGCTGCCCTTTCTGCCACGCTTGGCTCCAGGCAAACGCGCTTTGCTCACCTAAGCGGAAAGTAGCTTTGTCCAGCGAATCCCGCGTCACCGCCTTGCCTTCCGCACCCAACTCCAGCACTTCCACGGCCCTAGCGAGGGCACCTGGGCTGCCCCCGATGCGCTCCGCGAGCACCCTGGCAACGCCCACGTCCAGCTTCAAGCGCAGTTCCTTTGCCTTGGCCTCCACGAAAGCTATGGCGGCAGTGGGGTCAAGCGACCCAACTTTGAGGGCCCTGCCCTCTTTGACCCAATCGCTGAATGGCTTGGCACCCAGCACTTTTCCTGGGCCGCTAGACAGCACCCCCCTTGCCACAAGCAGCAGGCATGTGTCCTCTATAGGGCTTGTCAGGAATTGCTTGGCCTCTTTGGGAAGTTCCTTTGCCTTTTCGAGTATATTGTCTGCCTGCGGGACTACAACGACCCTGGTGGCGCCGAATGGGGCGGTTTCCAGCAATGCGCTCTTGACCGCCGGCCAAGTGCAGCCTTCGGGGCAAGTGATCAGCGAGAAATCCTCCCATTCGGGGTCAACGTGGCGGGCCTTCCACGCTTGCACCGCCTCTGACCGCCCATCCGAATCGTCCCCGTGTACAAGCGCATACTTGGCCCCCACAAAGGATTCTGGAACCGCCATCAGTCGCGCCCCGCAAGCAACTGAGTCAAAAAGCTCTCTGCGAAGTCATCGGCTATCTCTTCGATGATTTGGATTTCTTTGGTGTCAAAGCTCGCAAAATTTTGGTCTAGCCGGTACTGGCTCCTAAAGGTCAAGCGTGGCCTGTCCATTGCGATCTCCCCATTTTCGCCGTCGTACAGCCGCAGGCTGGCCACGATCACCACTTCTATCCTAGTCGCGGAACCCGCCGCGCCACGGACATTGCTGGCGACTAAGTTAAGGCCGAGCGGTATTATTTCGTACGAATCAATGGAACCCTGCAGCACCCAGCGGGAACCCGATCCAGGCGGAACCAGCTTCCACGGCGAAGCGGCCACTATCCGATTTTCGACCGCCTTTTTGAACACTTCCTCCAGCCCGCCTTGCTTGGTGTTGTTGAAAATCCGCCCAAGGCTGATGGTGCCACCCCGGGCGGCCCAAGGAGCGGAGTTTGCAACCCTGTCTAGGCGATGGTAGCCGCAGCCCGACAAGGATAGCGCAATAAGCAAGAAGATGGCACGTTTCATAATTGAATTGTAGCACTCAAAAAACTTGGGAAATCTGGAGAAAGGCGGCATGGCGTAATCAAGCAGAAGGCTCTGCCCCTTCTTGCCCATAGGCCCCTATGAATGGCAGGTTCCTGTACTTCTCATTTACGTCCATCCCGTAGCCAACAGCGAAGTAATCCTCTATTGTAAATCCAATATAATCAATAGTTATATCCACTTTGCGTCTGCTTGGTTTGTCCAAAAATGAGCAGATGCGGATACTGGCGGGCGACTGGCCTTGCAGGAAGCCAACCACCTTGGAGAGCGTCTGGCCCGTGTCAACGATGTCCTCGACAATCAAAATGTCCTTTCCGCCCATCGGGCAGTCGGAAGCCAAGGAAATATTTACAGCTCCGCTGCTCTCTTGTCCTTGGCCGTAGCTGGACGCCTTCATGAAGTGTATCTGAAAATCCAGATCCACAGCGCGCGCAAGATCGGCCATGAAAGTATATGCCCCATTTAGCATTCCCAATAGAACTAGATTTTTTTCAGCATAGTCGTTGGCGATTTGGCGGCCCATCTCGCCCACCCTTTTCGAGATGGCGTCTTGGGAAATCATCGGCGTTACGTTACTGCGTCGCATGGGCGAACCTTTCATTTTCTATTCAACAATATTTGCTTGGCGGGGTCTAGTGATAAAGAGGGAGGCAATTGCCCCAGCTTGATTATGCTGGGGCATTAGTTCATGATAATAGCTACGGTGACGCAAAAACCAATTACATTGCCTGCTGCCGCAGATTCCCCATACTACTCCGCCCAGGTAGCGGAGTGGGTGGAGGCCGCCCAAGCCGGCGACCAAGTGGCGTTCACCAAGCTGGTGGAGCTATTTCAGAGAGACGTGTACGGCAGGGCCTACTCCATACTCCGCAACCACCAGGACGCCGACGACGTTGTCCAAGACACATTTTTGCGCGTCTATAGGGCGCTGCCAGGCTTCAGGGGCGAATCCACCTTCAGGACTTGGCTGATAACCATTGCCACGCGCCAAGCGCTGAACTTTTTGGACAGGAACCGCCTGAACCACGTGAGCATTGACGACGAAGCTATTGCCGCCACAAACTCTGCCCTCAGAATAGAAGACAACCAAATGACACTGCTAATGGATCAAGAATCCCGGCGGCTGATGCGAAAGGCATTCCCAAAATTGCCCAAAAGGCAAAAAGAGGCACTGCGGCTGCGCATACAGTGCGACATGAAGTATGACGAGATAGCCCAAAGGATGGGCACTTCTGTTGGCAGCATAAAGGCACAAATTTTTCATGCAATCAAAAACCTCACAAGGCGAGTTAAGGGAGGCAGGCCATGAGCTCCATTGACACATTTGAAACAGAAACCAGCGACGCCATTGGGCCCGGATTTCCCCTTAGCTGCCAAGAAGCGCTCCGCGCCATCGAGCTAGACCCACTTAACTTGCCCATCGAGGCATTGCAGCACGTCTCCGTTTGCGCCAAATGCTCCGAGGCGCGTGTGTTGTGGCTGGCCCAAGAAGATTTTGGCGGCCAGTTGGCCCCGGCCGAATACTTTGACAAACTGCCATCGAGGATTCTGCAAAAACTGCCCATCGCACAAAAAACGCCCCTTTACCGCCTCCCCCTGCTGATTTCGGCGGCGTCCTTTCTGTTGTTCGCTGGGTTGAGTGGCTACTGGTACGGGCGGCAGAGCCAGTTTTCGCCCATCATTCTGGAAGCGATTGTGCCTCCAAAAGATATGCGCGACCCCTTTCTCAACGACCCCACTTCTTTTTCCAGCATCGAGTTGTTTTCCCAAGTCCATGACCTGACGCAAGAAGAAGCTCAAACGCTGATGAAAGACCTTAAAAAACAAGAGGCCAGCGTCCAACCCAAAAAGCCCGAAAGTGATTAAAAGTGATTAGGTGATCAACATGAGCAAACATCCGCATGCCGCTTTCCCCCTCCTAGCTTCGCTATTCTTAGCCACAGGGATCATGCAGCCCTTGCCGGCCCAAGACGAGTGCGCGAAGCAGTCTGCCGAGCAGCAGCCCCAAGAGGCACCAAAAGCGCAGGATCAGCAAAAGTTCCAAGATGCCAAAATAGAGCCAGAGAAATATTTGCAGTACCTAAAAGAAGCCAGGGTAGAGCAAATCAAGCTCCGGCTGGGAGTCCCCGAAGAAAGGGCCAACGCGATAGCCGACAAGTGGGCCGAGTTGGAATCGCCCATCAGGGAAATACAGATGGCACATATGGAAGTGTGGCGCAAGATGATGTTCATAGTTCAGGAAGCCTCGCCAGAAAAGGAAAAATCAAGAAAAATCAAGCCGCTAACTGAAAGATACATGGAACTCAGAAAAGGGATGCACGACGCCCGTCTGCGACTTTACACCGAATTGCCCATGATGGGCGAATCGCCCGTACAGCAGGCGAGGATGCTGTTCGTGATGGAAGAGATGGAGCGCAAAGAGCGCGACGGCCTTCGGGCGGTGTTCGACAAGCGAAAGCATGAACCAAAATAGCGGCAATGCTGCGGCAAATAGCTTCAAGCAGTTTCCAAAAAAAACCGCACAATCAAAGGCCAAATCGCTATAAAATGAACATTCATTCTAATCGAGTTCCGCCATGCACACCAAGGAGAAAAATCATTGGCTTGACACCGAAAAGGTCAAGGGCGGCAGGCGGCTGGCAATAATTAAGGCGGCGCTGAAACTGTTTGCCGCAAAGGGTGTTGCCGAAACTTCAGTGCCAGAGATAGCCCAAGCCGCAAAGGTGGCCGTAGGCACGCTATATTGCCACTTCAAGTCAAAAGAAGCGTTGGCTAATTACCTAGTCAAAGAGGCATGCGAAGCATTTTGCAGGCACTTGTGGGAGGGTTTCCCGCATGACGCAGCATTCCGCCAGCAGTTTGGTTTTTTTTGGAGACGCTATATCAGCTTTGCATTGGGCCAGCCCGACGCCTTTGCATTCACCCATGGCCGCGCAAAAGACATGGAGCTAGATGGGCCAAGCAAAAAAGCTTTGGCGACTTTGGCGGAAACCGAAAATTGGATATTGGACAGGGGGCTCGCGTCAGGGGAGCTGGCACCAATGCCAACACCCGCGCTAGGCGCGATGGTGCATGGTACGGCAAATGCGCTTGTTCGGGCCCACATTGGCTCCACCATAAAGCTGGACGATATTTTGATCAACCAGACAGAGTGCTGCTGCTGGGAGGCGGTTAGAAACAAAGGGCAGGTATAAGGTTCATGTCAGGCACCAAAGTTAATGGGATCCCTGTCCAACTGGACCAGCCCCAAACGGTCGGCGGGGGCGTGTTGCAATGCGCGGCCCAAATCCGCCCTGCTTTGTGACTTTAGTATCAACTGCTGCCAATAGCGATTCTTGACGCGGGGTATGGGCGCGTTCAGCGGGCCAAGGATTTTTATTCCCTGAACCGCCCCAAAAAGCCTGCGAAGCTGATCCAGCGGCTTTCTGGCATCTTCTGGCGTGTCGCCTTCGGATCTATACAGCGCCATAGATGTGAACGGGGGGTGGCGAAGGGCGCGCCGATAGGGCAGCTCCGTCTCGGCAAAGCCCTCAAAGTCCTGGGCGACTGCGTGCTGTATGGCCGGGTGGTCGGGGCTGTATGTCTGCAAGATGACCCTGCCGGGCCTCTCGGCCCGCCCTGCCCTGCCCGCCACTTGGGTCAGCAGGTGGAAAGTCCTCTCGCCGCTTCTGAAGTCGGGTATCCTCAGCCCCAAGTCTGCATTTATGATACCCACAAGCGTCAAATTGGGGAAATTGTGCCCCTTGGCCAGCATTTGAGTCCCCACCAAGATGTCCACGTCTCCATGCTCCGCCGCTATCAGCGCGGCCTCCAGAGAACCCCTCCTGATGGTAGTGTCCCTGTCCAGCCGCAGTATCCTTGCACTTGGGAAGCGTTCTTTCAAGTGGCTTTCGATTTGCTCGGTGCCCTCGCCCACGCCCCTCAGATGCTCGGCCCCGCAGTTGGGGCAGGCTTCAGGGGGGGCACATTCATAGCCGCACAAATGGCACCTCAGGCGCCAAGCACCCTTGTGGTAGGTCAGCGTTATGTCGCAATTTGGGCAGCCCAATGTCTCTCCGCAGGCCATGCACTGCCAAAAATTTTCAAAGCCGCGCCTATTCAGCAGCAGCATAGATTGCTCGCCCCGCCCCAAAACTTCTGCCATTCCGTTTAGCAATAGCGGAGAAAAGATGATTTTTTTCCGCGCTTGGCGGTAACATTCCCGCAGGTCAACCACTTGGACGATTGGGAAGTGCACACCCGCCGGGCGCTGGGTCAGCCGATGCAGCGAGTAGCGACCCAAGGTGGCGGCGTGCCAGCTTTCTAGGCTGGGCGTCGCGCTTCCAAGAACCACGGGGCAGCCCTCCAACTGCGCGCGCTTAATCGCCAAGTCCCTTGCGTTTATCCTTGGGTGTTCCTCCGATTTGTATGACGCTTCCTGTTCCTCGTCAACGACTACCAGCCCAATGTCCCTAAGCGGGGCCAAGACCGCGCTTCGCACCCCTACAAACAGTCGGGCATCGTTCATCAGCAGTCGCACCACGTCCGCCTGTTTCTCCGTCGCGTTCAGCCCTGCGTGGCCCACTGCCACCAAGCCGGGGAACCTTGCCTCTAAGCGGGCCAACAGGCGGGGCGTCAGGCCAATTTCGGGGACAAGCCATAGCACGCGCTTCCCCAGCTCCAATGCCCTTGCCGCAAGCTCCAAATAAACTTCCGTCTTGCCCGACCCCGTTACTCCAAATAGCAGATGGACGCCAAATTTGCCCAAGTCAATACTGGACGTTGCATTGCGCTGTTCTTCGTTAAGCGTGACCGACCTATGCACTAGGTCTTCACGCTTTTGGCTAAGCAAATCCAAGCGCTTTGTGCGCTCGATTAGCCCCTTGCGCTCTAGTCCAGCTAACACGGAAGCACTTACGCCCGTTTCGCTGATAAGGTCACGCTCCAGCTTGGCCCCTCCGGCATCTTCAAGACAGTTCAGTGCCAGCGCCTGCGCCTGAGTGACTTTCAGAGGGTGCGGGGCTCCAGTCGCCCTCACCTCGGTCAGGCCAGCCCCCCTAAGGTTTCTGCGGTGCAGAAGCGCCGACAATTCCATCTCCCCCTTGTGCCAAGCGTTTCCGACGCCGCTCAACGTCTGCCACTCGCCGCAGTCGCGCAGCTCGGACAGATGGCGGCCATCAGGCAGCGCAAGCTCCCAGTCCGCCTGAACCGCTTGGGGCAGACAAATCGCCATCAAATGCGCCAAGCCGCAGCAGTAGTAACTCGAAGCAAAATCAAGCAGCTCCATAAGCATAGGCGGCAATAGGGGGAATGGATCCAGCACACTTTCTATGGGCTTTAACTGAACGTCTGGCGGCTTCTCGTCAGCCCCTAGGACAACGCCCCATGTCTTGCCCCCTCTAATCTTGGCGGATACCCTCGTACCCCTCGACAGCCCCTCCGGAGCCAAGTAAGTCAGCGGGGCTATGGGGCGTGGAAGTTCGATCAGTGTGGGGATTAGTGGCATGGACGATCCAAAGGGGGTGGCTCCCAAGTTGTCTATTATATTATTGCCACGACCTTAACCGTTATAGACAACAAAAGCGCACGGGCCAGCGGCCCAAGGAACTGGACAAAGCCGAGATACCGAAAGGGGCCGCGCATGTTTGGGCGTGGTTCTGCACCTGCACCCGGCGCGTTCAAGCGACGGGTACGGGTGGAACCCCCTAAGTTATACAGAGATTGCGGCATGGGGCAAGCTGATGGGCGAAAGGGTAAGGAGGCACGAGGCCAAGCTGCTGCGCCAGCTAGACCTGCTTTTCTTGGCGGAGGCGGCTGATGGAAAGAAATAGGTCAGCAGCCAAGCGCACTCATAACCCAAATTGCGAGAAAAAACGCAATCACGCCGGAAATGATATGTCCAAGAAGCCCCATTTCGGGCTTAGGCTTGACCGCCTTTGGGCGCGTCGCGTTATTCAGAGCGTTGCACCCTACCCAAAGCCAAAATGCTTTCTCGAACAGGCCCACGCGATCCCCCTTCGGCACTGTTTATATTATAGGCCGTCTGCCCTTACTTGTAAAGGGGGGATAGGATGAGCGTGGTAGATATTGCCAAACTGAGCATAATGATTGACAGCAGTTCGGCAAAGACCACCGCTGTTGACTTGGAAACGCTCGGCCAAAAGGCTGTCAAAATGTGTACAACAACTAATGTTGCGTTGGGTTACCTTAGCGTTAAGCTCAACGGCATAGTTCAGGAGACCGCCAAACTTGCGGCGCGGTTTGAAACGTTGGGCGCGGTGATGAACGTGGCGGGACGAGCTAGGGCTGCTTGTGCAGCAACAGGAGGAACAGCACCGCCAGCACGAACAGCACCAAGAACAGCCAGCCGCAGCAATTCGCTCCATCAATGAACCAGTACACGGCCCCGCCCCCCAAAACCACGAACCAAGCCACTATAATGGCTATCGCGCACCCATCAGGCAATTGTGGCTTCGGCGACTTGGGTGGTTTTGGACTACCGGGTCTTGTGACGCATTTGAGCGCACACGTACCCATATATAACCAAAATGCCTTTTCTCCAAAACCCATGCGCCTTCCCTTGGCGTTGCATATATTGTTAGCAATTCGCCATTGATTGTCAAGGAAGTCTGCCATGGAGGTGACAGACAGATTAAGGGGCGTGGTTGCCAGAGGCTCTATTGAAAACGTATTGAAGCTACTGGACGGCCTCAAAAGCGAAATCGTCAGGGGGCTGGTGGAATCGGGCATTGACGGAACCCCCCGCGCAGACTGGCGATGGGCTAGGCTCTGGAAATTCCTTGACGCTGCAAACGAAACCATAGACGAAAGATATTCAGACATAGCCGCATACACCCATGACGCGACAAAAGGGCTGGTCGAAGTTTCCACCGCCGACCTTGTTCACAGAATCAACGAGGCGCAGGGGAAAAACCAGCTATTCCCTATCAAATGGACGGACGAATCGCTGGACAGGATAGCGGGCGACACGCTGATTCATGGCTCAAAGGCCGCAGACTGGTGGGCGAGGCAGTCAAGGGGCTTCCAAGAGAGCATGGGCGACCAGTTGCGGATGGGCATGGCGCAGGGCGAGTCAATCCCCGAACTGGTCAAGCGGATATTCCCCAACCCCGTGCATCTGGCCGAGGCGCAGAAAGAAGGCAGGGCGCAGCGCGACATCATAGGCACCGCCAAGCGCAACGCCGAGGCACTTGTGCGGACTTCCACGCTGACTGTCATGCGCGAGGCCAGCATGGACGTGTACGCCGCCAATTCAGACGTGATAAAGGGCGTTCAGTGGTGCGCCACGCTGGACGACCGAACCACCCCGCTGTGCCAGAGGCTTGACGGCAAGGTTTGGCTGTTGCCCGACTACGAGCCAGACGGACACAGTGAGCCGTTCCCCGGCATGTCGGCCCACTGGAACTGCCGCAGCGCGATACTGCCAGAAATGAAGTCTTGGGAGGACTTGGCCGAGGAAGCGGGCGGCGACACCGAATGGGCAAGAAAGATGGACGAGTTCCAAGAAACCGCCAAAGGCCACCCAGACGAGGACGGCGGAGCGCAAAGGGCAAGCAAAGACGGGTATGTGGACGCTAGGCTGAGTTATGAGGAATGGAAGAATGGCAAGGGAACACCCGCGCAGAATGGCGGGAGATATGAGGGCAAGATGTTCTCGGCCCCTGCGGTTGATGCTGACGGAGGAACGCTCGAAGTCCCTGAATTGGCGCGGCAGCAGTATTTTGCAAAAGAAATGGACTGGGCGGCAAAAAAATTGCGGGACGAGCTGCCGCATGAAGTGCCGATAGCGCAGGACAATTTGGTTAATTTGGCGCAAAGGCTCATTGACGCTAGGCCCTCGGAATTCAACAGGGAAGATTCGGATGCGCTGCTTGAACAAGCCAAAAACTCATCCGCCATGTGCATATTCCTCCACGACAAAAACGGCGAATTGAAGCCAGCCCTCATAGCCTTCGATGAAAAGTTTGTCAAAAAACGCTATCTTGGCGAACCAATGTATGACGATAACCGCAAAGTAATATACGGGAACGATGGCTACAATTACTATACGGACTATATGCCACCCAGATGGCAGATGCATTTAACGTATTGCCACGAACTAGCCCATAGCGTCCTGCCCGCCGATTACGACAGGACGCACCCGGGCGGGCGTGGGCCAGAACATGAAGCACTGCTCCGGCATTTTATGACCAAGCTGCACCCAAAATTCGCCACCATGAAGTATCGTCGCTATTTGCCCTAGATGCTGTCAAACATGGCTGCTGTCACTGGCTCATAGGTAGGCATTGCACACTCGCTTGGCGCAAGCTGGTAGTTCTTTGGAGGGCTTAACCACCTAGCGATAAACTCTTGCACTTCTTTCTTGCTGTCAAACTCTTTCGCGCAAACCTCTGTCATGTAGAGTTTCTTTTCTTCTCTGTTGCCCTCAAAATGGCGCGTGACTAGGATATACCACGTTTCTTCCATGCTCCCTCCCTCGCTGATTGTAGCACAAAAAAGGGGCTTTCGCCCCCAAGGGTTAGTCATAGTGGTATTCGCCATGCTCGTTTATCCACTGTTTGATGAGTCGCCTTCGTGCAGTGGCCTTTGATACCAGCATGTTAAACTGGCACGTCCCTTTCTCTTGGCTGTAGGAATGGGTGTGGCGATTCCAGTAAAAAAGGCCCTCTAGCGCGTCATTAGTGATGATTGTTGCAGTTTTGCCATCCTTGGTCGCGCTGAACTCCACCATGCTCGGCCTCTCGTTTTTTGGCTTGTTTAGATACTCTAGCCCCTCGAAATGGTATTTTGCTTTGCCCATGTCGCGCCTCCCCCTAGGCCAATGTGTAGCCCTGAACGAAATTCTGTGCTGCCTCCAGCGTCTTGAAGCGCCCTATTTGGATCGCGTTGGGCCGGGCAGTCCATCCGAAGCGCTCAACGATGAAGCCTCGCCTAGCCTTGACTATCTGAAAGTGAACGTCCTGCTCCCTGTTCACGTTTGGGTCTGAATTGAAAAAACGCTTAGTGGTCTGTGCCACGATGTTTTGGGTCGTGCAAGTTTGCGCTGCCATTGTCGCCTCCTGTGGGCTTGTTATTGGTTTGAAAAAAAGGGGGGGCAGGAAGCCCCCCTTGGTTGCTACGCCTCCTCTGCTGGGCCAAACGTGGCCTCATAAGCCTCTGCGCTCATGTGCTGCTCGGCCCACTCCTTTGCTTGGCACTCTGTCAAGGGCAGGATGTCGCTGCCCCCGGTGGTGCAATTGTCGCCAATGCGCCGGGCGTACTTTGTCATGGGCCCACCTGTCCCTGCCAAGAAATAGGCTCCCTTGGCTGTACGGTACAGACGCTCGCTGATGTGGGAAAAGTCCCCACTGCCAAGGCCACAATAATTGCGGGCCAATTTTCGTGCCGCCAAAAATCTCTTGTGTCAGAGAGGCATTTTTACGATACCTTATTTATTACAGGATTTTTACTTCTGAGGATTTTTGAAATGGCAGAGCCACCCCCCTTGCTTCCAGTTACGCTTACATGCAGCACGGATCTCAGGTTCATAGACCTGATCCAAGTGGTAGGGGCAGAGCTGCTCAAGCACATGAGCTTCACTCAGGAGGACAGCGAGATGATCTGGCTGGCCGTGCAAGAGGGCATTGCCAACGCCATGAGGCACGGCAACAAGTTAGACACGTCTAAGGCCGTCACCGTTAAGTTTGTCCCAGGCTACGAGCAATTTGAAATTCACATCACCGACCAAGGCAAGGGCATAGACCTAGAATCCATCCCAACCCCCAACTTGCCAGAGAACCTGCTAAAACCCAGCGGCCGCGGTGTGTTTTTTATGAAGGAAGTGATGGACTCGGTCGAAACAAAGTGCTCGGAATCCGGCAACACGCTAGTTTTGATCAAGAAGAGGAAGGGGCGCTAGGGCTTACGATCTTCACTGGCCCCCATAGTTGAACCAGAACCTCACACCAAGGGTCTCTCCTTCATATTCCTCTGGTAGCCTTGGCAGTGTGGTTCGCTTTACGGCTTGCAGCGCCATGTCGTCCATGTCCGCCTTTCCGCTGGATATGTCCACCCTCGGCGCCTCTATTTTGCCGTCCCTCTTTATCCGAAAATACACC
This sequence comes from Holophagales bacterium, assembly GCA_031281385.1. The sequence goes on along the minus strand of JAITFL010000109.1, from coordinate 9,987 downwards.
AAGACACGGCCTTCCCCGCTGCGCATTTGAATCCAGTTTTTAGTCACGCTGTCCTGTATCTGCTGGGCGTACCATAGCGGGAAATCGCTTGCCCCGATGAATTCTTGCAATATGCCCGTGCCGCCCATGCCCCCTTTGGTGGGCTTTAGCCCGGGTATGCCTGAACCCTGCCCCACGCCGCCAACGCCCCCGCTGCCCGCCGCGCCTGGCACTGCGACCTTGGTTGGATTCGCCCCTTTTGCGGCGACTGTCGCAGTCCCTTTGCTGTCGGGGTTGGGGTTGGGGCCGACCTTTGGCGTGGCAGGCTTTGCTGGGGGAACAACATCTTTGGGTGGCTCCACTGGCGGGTTCTGAGGTTTCAGGATCGGCTTGGGGGGTTCGGTTTTTTTGAGAGGCTCCTGGACTGGTCTTTCTGGTGCCGTCTCTTCCACCCGCCTCTGCCTCCCTCGCGTCTTTCCCTCCTCGGTTGGTGCCGAGCCGCCTGACGCGCCGCCTGACGCTGGAAGCGTAACCCACCGAATTTTTTCATTGGCAATTTTTGGCGCTGGCTCGGGCCAAAACAAAATGGACGCAACCACAGCCGAATGGATGCCAAAGCTGATCGCAAAGGCAATAAACCTACTTGGCCCCCCCGCCTGGCCCCTCTTTCTCAAAAGTTCTTCAAGCTCCCTGCTCAATGGTGCCACCTATCTATGTTCATGCAGGCCCAGACAATCGAAGCGTTCATTTGGCGTCGCCCTTCTCCGGCAGGGCCTGCTGGGACGAAAGGCCCACATTCGTGTACCCCGCCTCTCTAATCAAGTCCATCAGTTCGACCACTTTTCCATAAGAGACGTGCTGGTCGCCCCGCACAACTACTCCCTTGGCTATGGCTGAAGCCGTTGCGCGGGTTTTTAGCTCCGCCAGCAACTGGGAGGGCATCAAGGCGCGGCCCTCAAATTCGTATTGGCCGTTCCCCGCTAGGGTCACCACTGGTGCCTGACTCTCGATGTTCTTCCCCGTGCGCGATTCCGGCAGGCTCACGTCCATGCCGGTTGTCAGCATGGGGGCGGCCACCATGAAGATGATAAGCAACACCAGCATCACGTCAATCATAGGAACCATGTTTATGTCTGCCATTTGGCCGTCTTGTCTAGACTTTGGCGAAAATGCCATTTGAGCCTCCCTGATTCCAATTCTAAATAGAATCATGGCTGATTCTATTTAGAATTGGAATAAAGATATTGTACCGGCAATGCAAAAAAAGTTCATCGCCGTACAGACCAGCAGCACCATGCGCTAGGTGCAGGTTCTGTCAATGACGCAAGAATAATGGTTATAGTGCATTTAACGCGGCTGCGTAGTCGGGTTCTTGGGAAACTTCGGGAACCAGTTGGACGTGGACTATCTCTCCCCCTGGTTTAGCCACTATGACTGCGCGCGCGAAGAGACCTTTGAGGTGACCATCAACCATCGTCAAACCGTAGTCTGTGCCAAATTCGGGGTTCCTGAATGCGCTGGCCGGGACGACGTGGGTAAGCCCCTCGGCGCCACAAAACCTAGCCGCGGCAAAGGGCAGATCCATACTAACGCAAAGCACTCCCGCGCCTCTGGTCACGCTGGCTTTTTCATTGAATGTGCGGACGCTCGTGGCGCACGTGGGGGTGTCAATGCTAGGAAAAATATTCAAGACAATGCTTTTGTCAAAACAATCTTCAAGCGATATGTCAAGAAGGTCCATCCCCACCAGCGTGAATGGCGGCAATTTAGCACCAACGGCCGGCAACGCTCCCGATGTGTTGACTGCTTTGCCCTTGAATGTCACTTGAGCCATCGAAGCCCTCCTAATATAAAAATGTTACCATATCCAACTTTGACACCCTTTGCTCCCCAATCAACTAAATAATGAAAACAAATAAGTTATATAAAATCAGCCAGCCCATAAAAATTTTCTTACTGTACCTGTAAAAAAATCCTTGACAAAACAAATGGTACCGTTTGATTCTATTCGAGGAGGCGCTAACAATGAACAACGAACTATACGAAAAGATATCAAGGCTGGCGTGGCTGCTGCACAAACAGCAACTCAAACGCTGGGCGGACGGTGGGCCCATGGCAGACACCACCCGCGGGCAGGGCAGGATACTGGCCGTGCTGAAGCTGAAAGACGGCATCAGCACAAAGGATTTGGCATATTTGCTGGGCGTCCACGTTTCATCCTTGAATGGCCTATTGTCTAAACTTGAAAAGAGCGGCCTGATAGCACGGGAGCCTTTTGAGCAAGACAAGCGAATCATGCTTGTAAAGCTGACTGAAAAGGGCAAAAGCCTAGAAGAGCCAAGGACGCTTGACTTAGGCGACATCTTTAGTTGCCTGTCCAATGAAGAGCAAGCAGCATTTGGAGAATACCTTGACCGCGTGACAGCCGCGCTGGCAGAAAAACTGGGCTATGACGTCGAAGAGGAGATGGAGCGCATGGCGGCCGCCCGCGACCACTTTGCCGAAAGGCTTGGAGACCATATGGCCGGGCATGGTTTCCATAGGCTGATGGGCGGATTGAGGAGGTTTGTGCATGGCGACATGGACCCCCGTCTCAACGGCGACTTTGGGGGCTTTGGGCACCGGGGGAGAGGACACCACCATGAACATGATTGAGGTGAGCAACCTAGTCAAACGATACAAAAGCGCCAAAGAGCCTTCTGTAAATGACGTCAGCTTCTCGGTTGGGGAAGGTGAATTCTTCGCATTCCTTGGACCCAACGGCGCTGGCAAGACAACAACGATTTCCATCCTGACCACCACTCTCTCCAAGACATCCGGCGAAATAAGGGTCGCTGGGTTTGACGTGGAGAAGGAGGCGCGAAAGGTGAGGGAAAAGATAGGCATCATATTCCAAAACCCAAGCCTCGACCCCCAGCTCACGGCGGAAGAAAACATCCGCTTCCACGCCTGCCTGTACGGCATGTGCGGGTACCGCCCAACCTTCAAGCTGATGCCCTACCCCTACCGCAAGAAGGTGATGGAACTTGCTGAAATAGTCGGTATCCAGGACTCGCTTTTCAAACCGATCAAAAAGTTGTCGGGTGGGATGAAGCGCAAACTGGAGATCATCCGCAGCCTAATCCACACGCCCGACGTGCTTTTTCTCGATGAGCCAACCCAAGGGCTGGACGCGGTTAGCCGGCGCGACCTGTGGCACTACATCAACGACGTCCGCAACCAATTTGGCACCACCGTCTTTTTGACCACCCATTACATTGACGAGGCGGAAAACGTTGACAAGGTCTGCATAATAAATCGAGCCAAAATAGCCTCTTGCTGTCCGCCGGAGGAGATGAAGGCGGGCCTTCTAAAGCAGGAACTCATTTTGGACGCAGACGACAGGGCCGCGCTGACTGACGAACTTAGGGCGTTGGATATGCCATTCACAGTGAATGGGCGAATAGTAGTCCCTTACAAAGAATCGGCGCAGGAGATCATCGCAAGATTGCGGACGAAGCTGACAGTGCTCAAAATCCATGAGCCTTCACTAGAAGACGCATACGTTGAATTTTTGAACAAAACAGGAAAAGCAAACGACGCCGACTTTGCAGAAAGCCAGCGGGGTTCCATTGGCGGCAGGCATGGCAGACGCATGTTTTGATTTGTCGTACAAAACTACGGAGAAAATAAAATGAACGAATACGTTTTTGCATTGGGGAAACCTCGGCTTCTGAGAGAGCTGAATACGATAATCACAGTGGCGGCACGGGAAATCACACTATTCCTCAAATCACCTAGCGCAGCCATAATGAGCCTTGCCATGCCCCTTATGATGATGGGCGTGATAGGCGGCAACCTGAGGCAGAACATGGCCAGCGGCCTGGGCTTTGACTTTGGGCGGTTCATGCTCATAGGCATGCTGGTCAATATGCTATTCATGACGACCACCATGAGCATGACTTCGCTGATAGACGACCACGACATTGACTTCAACCAAGAGATGCTTGTATCGCCCGTTTCGCGCTACTCCCTCGTCATCGGCAAGATACTCGGCGGCTCTTTCGGGGCCATCTTCAGTATGCTTGGAGCTTTGATCGTTGGCCTGATGATGGGGATCGTGCTGCCATTTGGCAAATTGCTGCTGATCTTGGCACTGTCACCGCTGATGTGCCTTTCGGGCGGGGCAATGTCAATGATAGTCATTGGGCTGATCAAGAGCAAAAGGGCGGCGAACTTCGCGGTTATGCTAATAACCATGCCGCAGGTATTTTTGTCGGGTGCCATCATCCCCATCACCAACTCCAGTGGCACGCTCCTCGTCCTTAGCAGGCTGATGCCCATGACCTATTGCCTAGACCTAACGCGGGCGGTAGTCTGCGCAGGAACGCCAGAATACGACAAGGTGGTGATGTTCAACCCGGCCGTAAACTTTGCCGCAATAGCCGCGCTGACCTTCGTTTGTCTAGTGGTAGGCACTTATTTTTTCGCCAGCAGCGAAAAAAACAGATAGCGGCTTGGAGGAATTTTAGTGATTGTATTTGAATACGTGCTGATACTTCTTGCGGCGGTGCTGCTGTCAAACCTGATCAACAGGTTTCTGCCGATGCTGTCCGCACCGATTTTGCAAATATTGTTGGGCGCGGCCATCTCATTGATACCATTTGGAGCATTCAGCTTTGAATTTCACTTGGAGCCAAACCTATTCTTTGTGCTATTCATCGCGCCGCTCATTTTTTACACCAGCATGACAGCCGACAAAAAGACGCTGTGGGAGATGAGGGGCGCCATTGTGGGCTCTGCTGTGGCACTGGTCGCCATCATGGTGCTGGCGGCAGGGCCCATCGTGCATGCGCTGATCCCCGCAATTCCACTGGCGGCTGCCTACACGCTCATCGCCGCCCTTGGGCCCACGGACGACGTGGCGGTGGCGGCTGTGGGAAAGCGGGCAAAGGTGCCAGGCAAGATCATGGGCATATTGTCTGGCGAATCCATCATCAACGACGCGTCTGGCATTGTGTGCTTCCAATTCGCCGTTGCCTCTGTGGTCACCGGCTCTTTTTCGATAGCGGGGGCGGCATGGCGCTTTGCCCTAGTCGGCCTTGGCGGCATCTTGGCGGGCTCGATGATGACCCTGGTGAAATATTCCATAGTAAAGTGGCTGCGCTCGCTCGGCATAGAAAATGTCACGCTTCACTTGCTAATTGGCATCTTGACCCCATTTGTCATTTACATGGCGTCAGAATCGCTTGGCGTTAGCGGCATATTGGCTGTGTTCGCCTCTGGCATCTCCCATTCCTTTGCGCGGGACAAACTCAACCCAGATACTGTCAGCCTGAACATCGCGCTGGACAGCGTTTGGTCGCTGCTGTCATTCACATTCGAGGGCATCGTTTTCGTCATGCTGGGCACCCAGTTGCCCAGAATTTTGAAAACCATCGGGAAACATTCCGTAGGCGCACAGGAAATAGTTGGAAGCATCCTGCTGCTCACCTTGGTTTTTGCGGCCATCAGGTTTATTTGGTGGGCATTCGCGGTAAAAAATAGGACATACCAAGAAGAAGAAAAGCCCATAGGAAAAATCAAATCTGGCATCATTTTCAGCCTTGCAGGCGCAAGAGGCACGGTGTCACTGGCCAGCGTGATGTCAATCCCGCTGCTGCTTTCAAATGGAAGTTTTTTTCCTGAAAGAGACCTGATCATCCTATTGGCCAGCGGCGTCATAGTGGTATCCATGCTAGTCACCAATTTTTTGCTGCCGCTGTTTGCCGAGCGGAAGAACGAACAGCGGAAAGATGAAATGGAACTAGCCGCCTGCGCCGAGATCCTTCAAAAAGTAGCTACTCGGCTGCTGCTCGAAGCAACGGAAGAAAACCGCGAGGCCACCACCATAGTCGCAAGGGGATATTTTGAGAGGAACCCCGTGCATATTGGCAAGGGCTTTTCTGAAACTACCGAGGAAAAAATGCTGCAAACGCAGGCCCTGCTTTGGGAAAAGGAAAACATCATTGCGCTGCTTGGAAAGGGCGAAATCAACGCCGAAGAAGCGGGGCATTACATACAAGTTTTGGAAGCCCGCATCAGGTCGGTGGGGGGCAACAAAAAGATGATGCTCGAAATTGCTTGGCTCATCAAACACATAATCCACTTCAAACATGGGATGGGCAGCAAAAGAAAGACAAACAACTTCCGTGATCTCTTGGGCCGCAATTCTATTTACGTTTTAGAAAAACTAAAGGCTACAAGGAACCCCAGCAATGCCAAAGCCGTTGACAAGCTGGCGGCGGCTTACGAGATGGTCGTGGCCCTCCACAAGAGCATCGAAGCAGGAGGCGCTTATGCCTCCAAGAGGGAAGAAGATGAATCGCTGGTCTATGAGGTTGCAGCAAAGGGCTTCCACATAGAGAGGGGCCTCATCCAAGAAATGTACGAGGCTGGGCGGCTTTCATGGGAAACGGCAAAGGAGATGCGCGGAAACATAGCCGCGCTGGAGGCAAGGATGCAGGCAAGCTAAAGATGCCCCTGCCCTGCCAACCCACTTCAGGCATCTTGACCAAACCGACCATTGGCTGAAAGTATATAAGTAACTGGAGTCACACAATGCGCCGTTTCTTGCTTATCACCGGGCTATTGGTCGTCGGCATCTTGGCGGGCTGGTGCGGAACCATGGCCACCAAAAATCCGGCGGCGGCGCTGCCTCGCCCAATTGACTCTAGGGGGCCGCTCCTAGAATGGGAGAAGGCCACCATCCAACTGTTCAAAAACGCGCAACCGTCGGTTGTCTATATCACAAGGATCGCCACCGTGCAGAGGGGGTGGTTCAGCTTCGACTACGAGCAGATAGAGGCAGGGTCGGGCAGCGGTTTCATCTGGGATTCAGATGGCCACGTCGTGACAAACTATCATGTAGTCCAAAGCGCGGACGACATCTTGGTGACGCTTTTCGACCAGAGCCGGCACCATGCAACGCTCATTGGCGTGGCCCCCGAAAAGGACTTGGCTGTCCTAAGGCTCGAAGAGCCTCCGTCGTCAATGCGCCCCATACCCATCGGAACAAGCAACGACCTCCAAGTGGGGCAGTCTGTCGTAGCCATCGGCAACCCATTTGGCTTCGACCAAACGCTAACAACGGGCGTAGTGTCTGCCCTAGACCGCGAAATCAGGAGCCCTTCTAGCCGCCAGGACAGGCGTGGGCGCAGCATCATGGGGGTGATCCAGACAGACGCGGCTATTAACCCCGGCAACTCGGGCGGGCCACTATTGGACAGCGCGGGAAGGCTTATCGGGGTCAACACCCAGATTGCGAGCAACAGCCAGAGCAGCGCGGGCGTGGGCTTTGCCATACCCGTTGATACAGTGAACAGGATAGTGCCCCAGTTGATAACCAGAGGGCGGGCCGCCCTGCCAGATTTGGGCTTCGAGGCCGTGCCAGAGCGATACAACAGGCGCATCGGCATAAAGGAAGGCTATATCGCCGTCCTCTCCGTCAGGAGCGGCGGGCCAGCGCACAGAGCGGGGCTTAGGCCAGCCGACATAGACACGGGCGAACTGGGCGACGTCATAATAGCCGTCAATGGCAGCCCGGCCAACGGCTGGGAGCGCCTACAGGACATGGTCTATAACATGCCCATCGGGTCAACATTGGAGCTTGAAGTACTTAGGAACAACCGTGCCGTGCGCATCAGCCTTCAGGTGGGGTCAAATTAACAGCAGACCGGCATCACGGCCCAGACGGTATTGCAAACCTGAACCCAAGGTAGGCCGCAATGCTGCCCCTTGGAGCGATGGATTCCATGAACCTATTTTCCTGCCTCACGCCGCGGCTCCAATAATGCCTCTGCTCACGGGTGAGTACCGGGTACGCGCCCTCTACGCCAATGAACGGCCTAACCCTGCCGTGGTTGTTGAACGTGAAGTCCATGTTCACCCTGCCCCAAGGGCGGGTGTATGAAACACTGCCATCCAGCGGCATGGGATTTAGGAGATCATTGTTTTCATAGAGCGGGCCAGTCGAAACAATGCGCTCGACGCGGCCTTCCAAGTGGGCCCCTATGCTCAGCCCAAAATTCCAGTTGTACATGGCCCCAACGCCGAAACTGAAATATGAATAATAAACTTTGACGTCATGAGTATCAATGTCCGTGTTCTCAATGGTCGTATTGAAATCTAAGCGACTGTCGGTTTCTGGCCTGCCGCCAAGCTCATAATAAAAGCCCTTGCCAACAGGAAACTCGCCCAGCATCCTGATCAGCGGCCCCGTCTGAAAGTCAGCCTGGGAAATGTAATCGAAGCCCATCGCTTTGTCCCGAAAGAACAGCGACTCGTAGGGGCGCGTCATCTCTGCCCCGACCTGGAACCGCAAGTCCAATGGGCGGGAATAGCCCTGCGCGAACAGAGAAGCCTGCGCGGCCAATATCGCAATGATAAATTGAATTTTCATGTTGCCTCCGTCAACTGGTTGAGCGCAAACGATGCTGCAAAAATAAAATGGGCAAGGCCGCTACCTGGTTACGCTCAACGGGATCGAACCCGCGCGTTGATTGTTTGATGCCCTTTGGTCTTTTACCTCTATCGTCGCCGTAAGCTTTTTGCCCACAAAGTCATCTGCGAATACGTGGCTCACCGATACCATGGCGCCTTTACCCGGCAAGCTAGAAGCTATCCCTTCTTCGATGGATCCGTCTCCCCAGCTCACCTTCCAAAACACATCGTCATTGTCGGCGTCCGGAACAACAAAAGACAGGGTCAAAGGGGCTCCTGCCGCCACATTATAATTCTCTTTCAGCCCGCTCAGTCCCATGGCCGTGAGTGTCATTGGCTCCTCGTATTCCTCGGGCAATGGCACTTGAAATGATACCTCTGGCCCTGTCACCCATGTGCCATTCACCTGCCTGTCTGACGCTCTCACACTGACAATGCCAACGCTGCCTGGCCAAAATGCGTAGGGGATTCTGTGGTCATTGGTCGCATACGTGTTTGCATCGTTCCCGAACCGCCAAAAATATTGTATCACTTTGTCGCCAAAGTCTGGGTCAATGGCCCTGACGGAATACACGTAAGAAACTCCCCATTGTATTATCGTGTCACCCAACACACCTTGGGGATTTTGCCATGTCAGTGAATCTTGGACTATGACAGGCGGCTTGTTGGGCAGCCTTGCAAAGGGATCATTAACTCTGTCATTGTCGCTGCTGCACCCAGCCGCCATAAGGCAGATGAGTGCCGCCATCGCTGGCACAGCATACTTGCGGCTCGAAACCATTGGAACCCCCAATTAGTTAACTAGCAATGCTAACAATCAAACTCTCGCACAATCGTCAAAAGGCCGACAAATTGCACAATCAGGGTGATGTTGCAAAAAATGCACCAAAAAAGGGGGCGGGAAGTGGGGGTTGGGTTGAGCATTCAGCACAAAAGGAACATTCTTGGCGTCTTGATAGCATACATTGTAACCACATCCCAAACGTCCGACCGCCCATAGAAGATTCGGAATCGTGGCTGTGGGCTGTCGTGTTTTTCTGGCATCTCGACTGGTTCACGGCAAGCGGGCTGTGCGATGACACCTTGCACCAGAAGGGAAAAGCCCCAAGCCGCACTAAATAATATACAATACAAAGAGCGGGGTGCCCTTTTTGTAGAGTGGGGCGCGTTGTCGTACTGTAACAAGTGTAAGCAAATTCATCAAAAAATGGATGCTCTCGCGATATGAACGAGGAATCAACCGGAACTTATTGCCAAAAGTGTACCACTTGGAACCCAAGCGGAAGGGAATCGTGCAAAAAGTGCGGAACGCGATTGCTGATCGTGACAGGAGACCACACTTGGGATGACGAAGAGGTAACTGGGATAGAGGCCGAAGAGGACATAGACGAACACCTCTTGGAGAGGATCACCGGGCTAGAAGAAAACATGAAGCGCATCGAAACCTACTTGGAAACGGTTTCAGACCAGCTAGGAAAATTGGAGCGCAGCGAGGTGATGCTAAGGAACGGCCTCATGAGTTTGGTGCAGGAGCTGGAGCAAAAAAAC
>JAITFL010000192.1 GCA_031281385.1 Holophagales bacterium | reverse complement strand
GGCAGGTGCTATGCTTGCGATTGGAAAATTCCCATCATGTACCCGGCTGTGGAGCTGCTCACCTGTGTGCTGTTCGCAATCTCGCCCTTGGTCTTTCCTTTCGGGACTCTGATATGGTTCAAGGGGCTTTTGTGTGGGTACGCGTTGATAATCCTCTTTTGCACGGACTTGACTGAGTACCTGCTACCTGAAGAGATGCAGTTCCCGTTGATGGCACTTGGCTTGTTGTTTGCTCTGCCACAAACGTTTTGGCCAGAGGCCACGGTCATTGTTTCTGGGGGCGATTGGGACTATATTTCCGCCAATGTTTTTTACAATGGCCTGCAGCAGGCACCCGCTTGGCATCAATGGCATGGGGCCGTGACCATAACGAGCAGCGTCATTGGTCTAGCCTTGGGCTATGGCTTCCCTTGGGCCTTCAATTTTGCCTACGTGAAAATCCGCAACGCCATCGCCACGAATATGTTCCACAAAGAACCACTGGAATCCGGCATGGGGATGGGGGATTTCAAGATGCTTGCGTGGCTTGGGGCCTTTTGGGGCTGGGAGCACATGCTGGGCATCCTGTTCGTCGCCGTTGTGATAATGACTGCTTTTGTTTTGCCTACCCACTTTTTGCGCAGGCGGGCTGCCAACACAATGTACCCCTTGGGCTGCGGCCTTGCCCTAGCCGCGCCGATAGTGGTTTTTTGGGGGCCCATGCTCTGGGGGGCATACATGGGCCTTGGATATGGGTTTTAGAAACTCATCCTGCACGAAAACTGGAACGCCCTTGGCTGCTGGTGGTTTGTTGGCCCGAATCTCCGATTGTCCTTCCTGTTTTCTATAATCGTCATCGGCTGGCTGTTCAGCATGTTGAAGCCCTCTGCGGCAAACCTGACTCTAATGCCATGTTCCAAATCAATGTTGTAGGCTAGAGCGAGATCGAGGCTGGATACGCTGGGAAAAGTTTCGCTGCCGCGGGTCGCGCCATCGTAAAGCATGACGTAGTCGCCAGATGTCTTCAGCAAGCTGTAGTGCAGCCCCGTCCGCAAGGAGAAGACTCCTGAAACGTCAAAGGAGAATGGCAGGCGCGCAGTTCCAAAAGCCTTGAGGGAATGTTGCAGACTCTCGTTGAGGTGTCCATCGTACTGCGGAAGTCGGTAGTCTTCCCTCAGGCTTGGTATCCTGGCAAAGACGGTGTTCGCCGCAGTGGCTATGTTGACGTTGCCCACTTGGGAGTTTCCCGTCAGCTCGCCGTAAGAGTAGCTGAACTGCAGTATGTGCCCCCCGTTGAACCTGCGCCGCGCCACAAAGTCCGCGCCAAAGAAGTCCCTCTTCAGCCCCGGCAGGTTGGCTATGGCCCTGCCTTGGAGGCTGCCAGAATTTGCCAAGGCGTTCAGTTCGGGCAGATAGCCAAAGAGGCTGTAGTACGTGTCAATCAAATCCCTTACGCTCTTGATGGTGGCAACGGCCTCTAGCCTCCACGTACCCAGACCTGGGATGCGCTGCTCCCTCTCGGCCCCAAATTGGAACATGTCCGTCCTCGGCGCCTTGAGGTTGGGGGCCACGGCAACATTGTCAACGCCCTTTACACCAGATTTCTGCCAAGTTTTCCAGCCGAGCTCCCCGGCCACTAAATAGATGTCGGGAATCAGCACTTGGAGTTCAGTTGCGGGTCCGCCGGTCGTCGCTCCGGCGGCAATAAAGTTCCCAGGCGTTGGCGGGCTGTAGATGCGGCCATAGTACGCAAAAAACCTGAACGTACCCTTTGCAAATGGGTCCCAAGACGCGCCCACCCTAGGGCTAAAGAGATTTTGGCTAAAGAGTTCTTTTCCGTCTTCCCCATTGAGCTTAGCCTGGTCTATGCGAAAGCCCAAATTGATTACCAAGCAACGGCCCAGCTGTAAGTCGTCCTGAACATAGGCACCCACGATACGGGACTTGAGCGGGCTGCCGTATTCCTCCATTGACATCAACGTGCGCTGATAAAGATAGGCTTTGCGCGCTCCCACCAATTTGCCCGATACGGGGCTGTCCGCGATTCGGCTGGACTCATTTCTATAATCGAAGTTTCGGCCATTGTTGTACTCCGCCAGCCCATTGCGGATTGCCGCTACGGTGCTATCATCTGGGCCATTCCCGCCTGCGGCCCTATCTAGGTAGCTTATTCCCCCGCTTGCGCGTACGCGGGCAAATGCTTGGGTAAATTCGCTCTGTAGGCTCTGGAAGCCCATCTTGGCGTGATTCGGGCCAGCGATCAGAGTAATTTCGCTTCGCAGGCTGAGGTTCATCTGGCGCTCCAGCCTCTCATCGGGGTATCTCCCAAAGGTCTCATTTTCTGGCGAGTCCAAAATAGACCTGTACGGCCCTGCTTCCGGTGTCATCGGGTAGGTGTAAAAGGAAGTCTTGTGGATGCCTATGGTATTTTCCCAAGTCAAATTGCTGGCCAGCGCCCCCACGTGGCGGATGAGGTAGCTATCGCCGCCACGGTTGCGGTTGGCCATCTGGTCATCTTTAAGGTCTTGGTCGCCGGCCGTGTTGAAGCTGGTTTGGGTGACTGGGTCGCCAAAATAGGAAAACTCCAAACGGTGGCTGTCGCCAACAAGCCAAGTCAGCTTGGTGAAGCGGTATGAGCGATCCTCTTCTTGGCTGCGCGTCTTGGGGGTACTGCTCCCAACTGGCCTGATGTTCTCATAATCCAAGCTCGACAACTGACTATTGAATGCCCCAAAGAAAAATAGCCTATTTTTCATAATTGGCCCAGACAACGTGACGGCCCACTCTCTGGCGTCTGTGGACCTTTCTTCGGGGGTGTTCACTAAGCCAGCGTATGGCCTAGTGTTCAGGCTACGCCATATTGAATAGCCGACCAAGCTGCCCTTGAATTCATTTGTGCCACTCTTTGTGGCGATGCTGAAGATGCCGCCGGCGGAAGAGGCTATCTCGGCCTTGTGGCCACCAGTGGTGATCGTCTGGCTTTCGATTATCTCACTTGAAATATTCAAGCCAAAGCGGGCAGTGCTGCTGAGATTGGTCGGCATTCCATCAATGAGGAAAGCGTTTGAATCCATCATGGAGCCAAGAACAACGGGTTCGGGCCTACCGCTGGGCGAAATGCCAGGGGCCAAGTATGAGTATTCAACATAGCGGTGAACGGGCAGCGGCAGCCTTTCTAAATCTTGTGGCAAAAAAATTGTCTGGGTGCCGACAGAGCTGGTTTCAATGTTGAGGGGGCTTGCCTCAATGATTACGGTTTCTTCCGCTTGCTTCATTCGGAGCCGAATGATTGCGTGTTCGTCGGCCTTTAACTGAAAAGTCCTGCCCTCGATGCGATAGGTTCCTGGCAAAAGTCCAGCGGCAGAGGCTTCGCCACGGCCATTTGTGGTCAGGATAATTTTGGTGAATCGGTCTGCGGACTCCAAAATCAACCGCTGACCAGCTGCAGGCTCACCATTTTCGTCCAAGACAACGACCCGCACAGAAGCCGTCGTCTGGGCCATCAGGCAGTTGCAGGATGCAGAGCCGACCAGCAATGTGGCCACCGCTGTAAATGTCGAAAAAGTGAAATACATGCTCATGGAATCTCCAGAAAATGGCGAGACAGAAAGGCACAATCAAATAATTGTATCGAATCGGCACTTGCCAATGGCACGGAGGAATAAAAAGTACCTAAAAATTTTGGCCAAGGCGGTCATGGAGGTGCATGATAACCGAGAGTGCATTTGTGGCTCACTGGAACCCTAATCGTTCACTGCACTAGGGTATCTTCTCCTCGTACCTTCTCTCCGTTAGCTTCTATGGGTACGACAGGTTTTGCAAGCACCTTTCCACTGCTATTTGCGCTTGGTCGCACTCCCGCATGGCCCTCTATTTTCTGCCGCCCTTTTACAGGATCCCATTTTCTCGCACCCGACGCAGCCGCGCTCACCTTGGTCAACGCGGCGCAGGTTGCGAA
>JAITFL010000180.1 GCA_031281385.1 Holophagales bacterium | reverse complement strand
GACGACACCTTCACCGCCAACGCGCAAAGAATTTTCAATATATGCAAAGCCATCGAAAAAAGTAGCATCAACCCGCTGTGGAGCTGCCAATCCAGAGTCAACATGATAGACGAAGAAAGGCTGGTGGCAATGATCCGCGCTGGATGCGAGTTTATTCAGTTTGGCGTGGAGCATGGTTCAGAAAAGATGTTAAAAACCTTAGACAAGGGCATAAACCTAGAGCAAGTGAACAATGCCATCTCACTTGCCAGAAAAGTGGGCATGATCGTTGGCATATACCTGATAACGGGCCTCCCTGGCGAAACGATGGAAGATGTGGCTCAGAGTGAGGCCCTGATAGAAAAATTGCTGCCCCACGATGTGCAGCTTGCCCCGCTTGCCGTCTATCCCGGTACGCGCCTTTACAGAGAACTCATGGACAGCGGCGCGATTCCCAAAAATTTCTACACCAAGTCAAAGGACGCGGAAATATATGCCAGAAAGACAGAAAAGGTCATCATAGAAAAAATGCCTGACGCCCACGGCTCTGCTTCCCGTTTGGTTTTTTCTGAATGTATCAATCGAGTCTTCACTGGTGCTGGATGGAGCTATGTAGATGAGCACACAGCCAGGGCGCTGAAGCGCCTGCAAAAGGTTGCAAACGCAGTGAAGCCCAAGGCAAGGTACACCCTAGAGGATTTTAGGCGGCAAAAAAAAATATTGGGCTGGTGCGCCACAACAAACATACTCTGCGGCGAGGCGGCAGAGGACATGAACGATTTTCTTGAGGCCCGCTCACAGTATTCAGAAATCATCACGAAAGAGCCACAAAATCCCTGGGGCTGGATGAAAAGGGGCTTCCTTGCAATAAAGACGGGCGACCTTTCAGCCGCGCTTCAAGACATGCAAGAAGCGTTAAAGATAGTCCCCAAAAGCCCAGAGGCCCTAGACGCACATGAACACTTGATGCATACTATGAGGCACGGGAAAAAGTAAGGAGTGGGATATGGCGATACCGAAAATTACATCGTTTGTTAGGCCAATATTAGAACTAGCCGCCAAGACAGATATTACTAAGCGGAGCGCAATGACGGCGATGGGCGAATACTTCAAGTTGACACCAGAGGAACACGAGATAAAAACCTCCACTGGTTCAAACTTGCTAGGGGTGCGGGTAAGTTTCACTATTTCCCATTTGAAGCAGAGGAACTTGTTAGAGCGCGTTGCACCAAGCACCTACCGGGCAACAGAGCTAGGAAAGCAAATTCTTATTGACCAGCCTGGAGCCATCAAACTTGCGGGTTTAAGGAAAATTACCGACAAGAAATCGCAGACAGGGGAGGACTCAGACACTGATAACGGCACTGATGGCATCAGCGACATCACCCCCATAGAAACTATAGACAGAGCAGTTAATGAAATAAATGAAGACCTAAAAACCAAGCTCATGGACGAGATACTACGCCAAGACCCCACATTTTTTGAAAACCTAGTTTTGGACGTACTTGTAAAAATGGGCTACGGCGGCTCCCGCCAAGAGGCGGCGGAACACCTTGGCAAAAGCAACGACGAAGGGATAGACGGCTGCATCAATCAAGACCCATTAGGGCTCGACAAAGTGGTGATCCAAGCCAAACGCTATGCGCCAGACAGGGCCATCAACCGCGAGGCCATCCAGTCATTCATCGGCGCCATGTCTGGCCGGGGCGTCAGCAAAGGCATATTCATTACCACCAGCTACTTCAACGCCAACGCTAAAGAATTTGTCCAAAGGGGTTCCACCCAAAAAGTGATATTGATTGATGGAAACGAGCTTCTAGAGCTTATGCTCAAACACAAAGTAGGCACCAGGGTCGAGAGGACGATAGACATAATGGCACTAGACCAAAATTACTTTAACGAAGATGAATAGCTTGCAATAGCTCGGAATACCAACGATGCGAACAATTATTCCTCTTTTAATGCCCCAGCTGATCGGCGGTCTTTACGCTCAAACCTCTGCCCCAGAACCCATTTTGCGCCCCTGTGAGGGCCTAGCTGTTATTGGCAGGGCGGGGGAGATAAAGACATGGGGCGAGGTAGCCAGCCTGTCTCCAATGGGGAACCTAGCCAAAATACTCTGGCTGCGCCTAGAAGCAGATGAATGGGATTCCATGGGGCTGGAAACCAAGTGCAAGGGCGAGCTGAATGGCATCCACTGCGACAAGCCAAAGGGGCATGGGAAGGTTGACGTTGCAAAGTCATTCAAAGAAGACTGCAACGTGGCATTCAGCATTTGGACAAACATCAGCCTTGATAGGTGGAAAAGGGACTATGGCGAATCGGGCGCGAGGCAGCGCATGGTAGAGGTATTCGGCCCCTTCCTTGGCAACAGGCTACCCAAAGAGCCAACACTGCCCGCCAGCTTTGGCGCGGAATGGTTCGCGGGCGGGCAACTGATCCAAACCAGCCCCGCCATGCTGGCCCAGTGGCTTGCCAAGCCGGCCCAAGAGAGGCTGTTGGCCGCCTGCCGAAACTACGTCCTTGGCTTCGCGAATTTTGTGCTAGAAAAAAACGACAAATGGTGGATAAAAATTTCAGAGGCACCAGTCCTAGAAGTCAATGAGGGCATGGACAACGGCGGCCAAAAACAATATTGGGTAATTGGCGGCAATGGCGGACTAAACGCAACAACTGCCATCCTTCGCATAAATTTAGCCCCGGCGAACATGACAAAAAAAGATGCAGAGGCTAGGTTCAAGGCGATTATGAATATCAAGAAATGAGGATTATTTTTATCGTGCCTCTTGCAAACCCTGGATAATTTGGCGGGCTAGGTTGGCCTGAATGACAATTCAAACTCACCGATTGAACACGCGGCACGGTCGGCATTTGAGGCTGCACTGCAGCCTCAAACGCTCATTGCACTAGGGCGTCTTCCTCTCAAATACCTAGACCAACAGATGCTCGCCAACGTTGGTACACCTGCGGATCTCTACGTGGGCGTCGAACTCATTGCGGAATTTTTTGAGGATGGAATCCAAGGGCCCACAGGCGGCATCGCCGAGGGGGCAAAGGGTGTGCATGTTTATCCTGGACACTATGCTTTCCAGCAACTCAACGTCGCCCTTGCGACCTTTGCAGTACTCCATCCTATGCAGTATCATCTTGGCCCAATTGGTGCCTTCGCGGCAGGGGGTACACTGGCCGCAGCTCTCGTGCGCGTAAAAGCGCAGGGCGCGAAGGGCTACCTGCACCATGCAGGCAGACTGGTCAATGACTATGACTCCGCCCGAGCCAGCCATTGTCCCCGCCGCCTTCATGGCATCGTAATCCATGGGCGTGTCTAGCGCGTCCTGTGTCAGGATTGGGGCGCTGATGCCCCCGGGGATTATCGCCTTGATGGGAAGCCCAGAGGCGGTGCCGCCGCCTATTGTCTCCACCAAGTAGCGCATGGGGGTGCCCATTGGCAGTTCGTACCGGCCCG
>JAITFL010000133.1 GCA_031281385.1 Holophagales bacterium | reverse complement strand
CCAGGCTGGTTGTCCACGGCGGTGGTGTATATTTCGCTTTTGCGAGTGGGGATGGTGGTGTTGCGCGGTATGATGACGCTCATCTGGCCCCCGTTAGCGTTGATGCCAAGGGAGAGCGGCGTTACGTCAAGCAGCAGCACGCCCTTTACGTCGCCGGCCAAAACTCCGCCTTGCACTGCGGCGCCCACCGCCACCACTTCGTCGGGGTTGACGCTCTTGTTGGGCTCTTTGCCGAACAGCGTCTTTACAAGCTCTTGCACCTTGGGGATGCGCGTCGAGCCGCCCACCAGCACCGCCTCGTCAATCTGCGACGTGCTAACCTTTGCGTCCTTTAGCGCGTTTTCGCAGGTGATTTTTAGCTTTTCGATGACGGGCTGTATCATCAGCTCGAACTTGGCCCTGCTTAGGGTGCCCGTAAGGTGCTTGGGCCCGCTGTTGTCGGCGGTGATATAGGGCAGGTTGATGTCTGTCTGGGTGGTGCTGGAAAGCTCGCACTTTGCTTTTTCGGCGGCCTCTTTGAGGCGCTGCATCGCGTCGGCCTGCTTTCTAAGGTCTATGCCCTCCTGCTTTTGGAACTCTTCCAGCAGCCAGTCAATTATGGCTTGGTCTATGTTGTCGCCGCCAAGGTGGGTGTCGCCGTTGGTTGACTTGACCTCTACCACGCCCTCGGAAACTTCCAAGATGGAAATGTCGAATGTGCCTCCGCCGAAGTCGAACACGGCTATTGTGCCATCTTTCTTTTTGTCCAGCCCGTACGCCAACGCCGCGGCGGTGGGCTCGTTGATGATCCTCTTTACATCCAGCCCGGCGATGGCGCCCGCGTCCTTTGTGGCCTGGCGCTGTGCGTCGTTAAAGTATGCTGGCACCGTGATTACGGCTTCGCTCACCTTTTCGCCCAAGTAGGCCTCGGCTGTTTCTTTCATCTTGGTCAGCACCATGGCGCTGATCTCTTCGGGGCTTAGGCGCTTGTCCCCCGCCACTACCACGCAGCTTCCCTTGTCCGAGCGCTCCACCGTGTATGGCACCAGCACTTGCTCCTGTGTGGAATCGGCGAAGGGCAGGCCCATGAAGCGCTTAATGGAGAAAATGGTGCTTTTTGGCTGGGCGACCGCCTGGCGCTTTGCCGCCGCGCCCACTAAGCGCTCGTGTGTTTTTGGGTTGAACCCCACCACCGACGGCGTGGTGTTGGTGCCTTCGGCGTTGGGGATGATTTTGGGCTGGCCGCCCTCCATCACCGCGACGCAAGAGTTGGTCGTGCCAAGGTCTATTCCGATTATTTTGCCCATGTTGGCTCCTCTCCTAAAAATGAATGTGAATGTCTATTTAGACGTTAGACGGGTTAATGGTTTCAAAGAACACCGTTTCGCGCAGCGGCAGGCGCTTTTCGCTGTGCCTGTCGGGCGAGGCCGGGTCGCAGTTGGCGTAGCCCACCGCCAAAATGTTGATTGGCTCTAGGTTTGGGGGCAGCGCGAATTCGCTTTTGATGACGGCGGGGTCGAACCAGGTGATCCAGCAGCTTCCCAGGCCCAAGTCGGTGGCGCACATCATCATGTGGTCGGTAACTATTGAAGCATCTACTTCCATGACGTTTTTGCCATCCTGCGGGCGCACCCAGGCCTTGTCCCTGTCGGCGCACACCAACAGCACCAACGGGGCCGAAAACGTCTTTGCGGCCTTGGCTATTTTTCCAAGCGCTTCGGCGCCTTGGGCCACGATGACCCTGTGCGGCTGCTTGTTGGCCGCGGTGGGCGCGACGTGCGCGGCCTCTAGGATGGCCTCCAGCTTTTCGTCTTCGATGGCGTCGGGCCTGAAGCTGCGAACCGAAAACCGCTTTTTGGCCAACTCTAAGAATGTCATTGCGTCTGTCTCCAATTTGCGGGGAAAACGCCCCCACAAAATTAGTATCGGCGGAAAAAATTTTTTGTCAAGCCCTATTTAGTAAAATTTTTTAGAAAATATTAGTGTGATGTTATCAAATTGTGAATTTGTGTAATTATTTCAATAGTTAGGTGGTGGAAAATACTTGAGGACGGGGATCAGAGGCTAAGGGCCGCTGCGCGGCAGAACTGATGGGTTTTGCCGCGCCATATTTATGCCGACTGGAAACGCAGCGCGGTCATGCGCCCGGCAGATTCATCGGACAGAAAGGGTACCCGGCGCGACCCGGTAGTACGTTTCTATCTCTCATGCTCGGGTTCATGGCCTAACAACTTGGTTCGCATAGTGCAGGATGTTGGAGCCGCCCGGATACTAACTGGGGATTCGCTTACACGGCCTCGCATGCAATGGTGGCCTTCCGGCGCGTGCTCCAAATCCGCAGCCCCCTGCGGGGTCTGCTTCATTCCGGCCTTTTTAACCCCGCCAATCGCCGTAAAGTCTTCGTGGCTGCCGCGCAGCCCCAAAGCCAACGGCGAAGCGGCGGTGTTCCTAGCCTATTCGGGCTTTTGGAGAGTATTCCCCAGACCCCGGGTACTCGCCTCGCCAACTGCCCTATGTAGGGGCGGATACATGGACATAGCTTCGATGTGAGCGATCAGTGGGAAGGGATGCTCTGCGTGGTATATAATGAGACAAACACTTTGGACTGGACTGTGAAAACACTTTACCTTGAATGCAAAATGGGAGCTGCGGGCGACATGCTATTGGCTGCGCTGCTGGAGCTGCACAGCGACAGGGACGGCTTTCTGATGCGGCTCAACCGCGCAGGAATCCCAAAAGTGGCCATTGGCGCCGCCACGTCTTTTAAGGCTGGGATAAAGGGCACGCGCGTTGAGGTGGCCATCGAAGGCATGAAAGAAGGCGCGGGGCATCGGCATGGACATTCTCACGGCGCCGGGCACGGACACGGGCATAAGCACGACCACAACCATGAACATGAACACAACCATGAACATAGGCATGGGCATGAACACGGCCACGCTCACGCGCACAAAGAGGGCCGCTCCAGCTACTACCACATAGAGGAACTGAGAGGCGGGCTGGACATCCCGATGCCTGTGAAGAAAAGCTCTATCGAGGTGTACAGGCTGCTCGCGGACGCGGAGAGCGCCGCGCATGGCAAGCCCATAAGGCAGATACACTTTCACGAGGTGGGCGAGATGGACGCTGTCGCCGACATAGTGGGCGTATGTATGCTCATGGACGAGCTGTCGCCATCCATCGTGTATGCCTCGCCGATCAACGTGGGCAGCGGCTTCGTAAAGTGCGCCCACGGCACCCTGCCAGTCCCCGCGCCCGCCACGGCGCACTTGCTGCGGGGAGTCCCCACATACAGCAGCGGGCCCGAGAGCGAGCTGTGCACCCCAACTGGGGCCGCGCTATTGAGGCACTTCGTGAGGTCGCACGGCAGCATGCCCCAGATGTCGGTGGAAAAAATGGGCTACGGGATGGGCAAGAAAGACTTTGAAGAGATGAACTGCGTCAGGGCCTTCTATGGAGAGCTAGTCCAGACGGAATCGGAAGGGGCCGTTGAGAGGGACGTGATAGAACTAAGCTGCAACCTAGACGACATGACGCCAGAAGCCATAGCCTTCGCCCAGCAACTGCTCCACGACAATGGGGCCCTGGACGTCTATGCCGCGCCCATCGTCATGAAAAAGGGGCGCATGGGCGTCAGCTTCACCTGCCTTTGCCGAGCATCGGACAAAGAAAAGATGGCGGCTCTTATCTTTAAGCACACCAGCACCCTTGGGATAAAGGAATACCAGTACCGCCGCTACACGCTCGACAGGAAGAGCGTCTTGGTCGAAACGGAGCTGGGCGGCGTGAACGTGAAAACAGCCTCTGGCTATGGCGCGGCAAAATCCAAGCCCGAATTTGAGGACATAGCCAAAATAGCCAGAGACAAAGACATCTCGCTGAATCAAGCGGCAGAATTGATTAAAGCGGAATGAGTGTTGGTGATAGTACTATTGTAATTATTCCACTATTATGCTTAAAATAGTTATTGAGGGAGCGCATGTCGTTTTTCAGATTGTTCGCCACCAAGATCATGGCCAAGGGAGCGCTGATAACTCTTGTCAGTGCATGCAGCATAGCCTTTGCTTTTGTTTACCTAAACATGAGGCACACGGCCTTTGCCGAAAAGCTGGTGGGCGACATCATCGAGGCCGATGCGCACATTTTGGATCTTTTCATAGAAAACGAAAAGACAAGGACCAGGGTGGCGGCAAACTCGATGGCGATAAACCACGAAGCCATAACCGCCATCAGGAAGGGTGACGGGGCCGAAATCCTCAAGGTGTTCAGCGCCGCGCTGAGCCAGTACCCCATAGACTTTTTTATTGTCTGCGATGCCACAGGAAAAATAACGGCAAGGACCAACCATCCAAATTCGCCAGGCACTTCGATGCTGAATTCGCTAGGCATCCGCGACGCGCTATACGGCAAGCCAACCACGTACTTTGAATCCGACCAAATTGTCAGGCTGTCAGTAATGACGTCGGTGCCCCTGTACGGCGCCAATGGTGCAGTAGCGGCGGTCATCTCCAGCGGCGTTATGCTGGACTCTATGAAGACTGCCGATTCCCTTAGAGACATGCTCAAGACGGACGGCTCTCTGTTTGTAGGGGATGAAATCGCCGCCCAGATGCCCAGCAACGATTACACTGGCGCAATGGCCATGGCTCTTTTCTCCGAAACAAAGCCCAAGATGGCAAGAATCAAAGATTTTTCCGGGGAAGTGTCGCTCGACGGTGAATTGTTCAAGGTATTCTGCAAGCCGCTATTGAACACGAAAAACGAGCACATAGCATCCATGCTTTTGTATTCAAAGTCATCCCAGATAGCGGTTCAGCTTAGGTCGCTGATTTGGGCGGGGGTGCTGGTCGCCAGCATTGGCATCATCATCTCGAAAGGGCTGATGTTTATGCTGCTTGCTTCCATCTCTAGGCGGCTGCGCCGGATGGCGCACTCTGCGGATGACGTGACCAATGGCAATTTGAGCGTCAGCTACCCGTTGGCTTCCAAGGACGAGGTGGGGGCGCTGGGAAGGTCGCTGCAAAAGGCAACAGACAAAATAGCAAAGCTGTTCAGCGAAATATTCCACATGATCTCAGAGCACAAAAAGGGCAACGTCTCATTCCAACTGGTCATGGAAGACTTCCGCGGGCAGTATGAGGCGCTGGCGGACAGCATCCTGGGCCTGACCAATCTGAGCATCAAGGATCGCCGGACGGGGCTGCCGAACAGGCGCACGCTGTTCTCGCGGCTGGTGCTGGTGAGGGAGAGGGCCATCAAGGAAAATTCGCCCCTAAGCCTTTTGCTGGTTGACATTGACAGGTTCAAAAAATACGGGATAGACTTGGGCGACGCGGCGCTGAGAAAAGCGGCCCTGATGATGTCCATCTCCATCATGGCGGACGTTGACATGGTCGCCAGGTGGGCGGGCGACATCTTCATCGTCCTGCTGCCCAACACCGGCAAGGATGGCGCGCTGCACGTAGCTGAGCGGATAAGGGGCAGGATAGAGAACTGCATCTTGGAAAACGGCGAAGGGGATACGGCCAAGATGACAGTCAGCATTGGCGCATACACGATAATCCCAACGGCACACGACACGCCGGATGGCATGATAGCGAGGGCCAACGAGGCCCTGTACAGCACAAAGGGCAAGGGCGGCAACCAAGTGGGCTTCCTGGAAGAAACGCACTCGCCAGAAATTTCGTAGTGCCGCTTGCTATATAAAATTGGCGCTTGATGCGTTCCAGTCTGTATCGCCTATATCGGAGCCGTGCCTATGTATCCGCCCCAACATAGTGCAGCAGGCGAGGCGAGTACCGGGGTCTGAGGAAGACGCTCATTGCACTTGGACGGCTTATTGCATTTCCCCTATTGATTGGCACCGACTCTCATAGATTACGGCTGCGCTTTCCGTTCCGCTCCCCGCCTTGTGGATGTGCGGTTAACCCATCGCGGCGATCGGGTTTGCGCTTCAACGGCAGCATCAGCATCCCACCAGGGGGCTCGCTTCACTCTCTCGGTATTCGGAGCGCAAATGGGCGATGGCATCTCCAAAACCCCTGCCTGCGGGGCGGCAGGCGGAAACAGCCAAGGCGATGCGCGTGGGGGTCTCGCGTATTCGGAGCGCTAGCGCAGAATACCGAGAAGCGCAGAATATCGAAAGTTTCCAGCATTGTCCATTCCGATGGTCTAGGGCGTTGACTATAGTGCTAAAATATTCCAAGATGCACCGAAAGGGGCCGAGATGGGTCTGGCGGTTTGGCAAATCAGAGAAGCGGCGCGCGCGGGCCGAACAGTGTGCTGCGAGTGCGGAAGCGACTGCGACCCCAGAACCCCCATGCAGGTGCAGGGGATGCACTACTGCGACAGCCACAAAAAAGAGTACGAGAAACATGTAAGCTACACCCTAAGAGGTTTCACAGCCATGACAGGGGCGGACAAAGAAAAGGGCGCGGACAGCAATAAGCACAAAGCCCTGCCAGTGCAGCCGACAATGGCCTTTTGCCCGTCGTGCGGGACAAAGAAGCTAAAAAAAGACATTTTCTTGGGGGAAAAGGGCTTTGCTTGCGCCAACGAGCAATGCAAGCTATCTTTCGAAATAGTGGCAATCAGCTCAGGCACGGAGCAGGGATAGCGGCGGCGATGATAGGGGTTAGGGTAAGCAAGGAGGCGGCTGCGCCGCGATGATATTTAATTTGCGGGTTCAGCGTCCAGTGCTGAACGGAGCATTGCTCCCGCCCGTATCGCCCACCTCGAAACCATTTTCCAACCATCCGCCCGCCCATCGAAGCCGTACCCAAATATCTGCCTCTACATAGGGCAGTTAGCGAGGCTAGTACCCATGGTCTGGAGAGTAATGAGGAGTGGACTCGTATGCGAGGCCGCCCTTATTGCGTTTCCCCTATTGATTGGCACCGATTCCCATAGATTACGTCTTCGCTTTCCGTTCCACTTTTAATGCAGCCTATCGCCATAAAGTCTTTAACGCTGCCACGCAGCGTCAAAGGCCACTAAACCCTGTTCCTCCGGTGACTTGCAAAACTGACGTTTTGCAAGTGGCTCATCTGAACGCAACTTGGTATAACCTAAGTACATGGATGTCAGACTTCTGGGCCTGGCCTTTTCGATGCTGCCCTGGCAAGAGGGGAGGAAGGCGACCATTTGGCGGCAAGCCAGTGCCGACCAGCAGCCGTCTTTGAGCCTAGAGGAGCGCAGGGAGCTGGATGGACTCTCGAAAAAAATTGGAGTTCTGCGCGAAGAAGCCGCCAGTTTAGGTGCGCGGCTGGTGCTGCCGGACGACCAAGAAGCTTCGCATCTCCAAGAGGGCCTGCCCTACCCCGTGGCACTGTGGGTGCGCGGCAGCCTGCCGCCGCCGAGAAGGTGCCTGGCCGTGGTGGGGAGCAGGACGCCCAGCGGGGCGGGTCTCAAAACCGCGTTTTGCCTTGGCAGGGACTTGGCTAATTTCAACGTCGGGATTATTTCGGGCTTGGCCAGGGGCATAGACACGGCGGCGCACCTAGGAGCGCTGGACGCGGCAAAGGTGGCTGGCGGCACGACCTGGGGCGTTCTGGGCTCTGGCCTGAGCCGCCCATACCCGATTGAAAACGTACCGCTGATGGAGCGCATCGTCAGGTCGGGCGGCGGGGTGCTGACCTGCTTCCCGCCAGAGGCGAACCCCAACAAATGGCACTTTCCAAAGCGCAACCTGCTGATGGCCGCGTGGACGAGGGGCGTGGTGGTGGTTCAGGCAAAGGCCAAGTCGGGATCGCTGATCACGGCCAAACTGGCCCTGGACTTGGGGAGAGAGGTCTGGGTGATGCCCGGCCAAGCGGGGGACCCGCACTCCGAAGGCGGCAATGAGCTGCTGAGGGAAGGCGCGGCCAACTTTGCCAGGGGCGCGTCCGACATCTTGGAAGACCTTGAATCGCTTTGGTAGTCTAGCTTCTTGCAAAACTATCCGCCCCCAACCGGGCACCCATTCCGCCCGATGCCACTGCCGGGCGAATGACCTCGCCGCGTCATCAATCCGCATTAATACAGGCGCGGCGCAGCCGCATCAGTTCCCTGCACAGCAGTTCAACCTACAATATCTTGAACTGCCATACAACGATGGCGCTCAGGAGCAGCAGCAAGGCCAAGTTGTAAACGGTGAAAACGCCAAGATATTTTCCTGGCGCAGAGCCTTCGCTTTTGGCATACAGCTTAAAAGAGATAAGGCTCGCCAGCGAAGCCACGGGCGTGCCCAGCCCGCCAATGTTGACGCCCAACAGCAGTGGGTGGACATCCGCCGTGAAAGGGGACAGCATCATGGCTGCCGGGACATTGCTGATGATCTGGCTGCACAATGCGCTTACGACAAACACTCTGCCTTCCAGAAAAATGGACAGGGCGTTTTTGATGGCGTCTATCCTGTCCAAGTTGCCAACGAATGCAAAAAAGCAGGCGAAGGTCAACAACAGGCCGTAATCCACTTTTGCCAATATTTTTTTGTCCGCGACGAGCGTCGCGGCCAAGACTAAGAGGACACAAATCCTGTAATCCAAAATATGCAAAACCGTTGCGATACATGTAAGAAACAGAACGATGTAATATAAAAGCGGCTTCGCCAAATCCCTCAACTGCATTTTTGGCTCTAGCGCAATCTCTATGCGGCTGTTTTTGGAAAACAACGTCAATCCGATTAGCATCGCATAGCTGACGGCGCCGATGGGCAGGACATATTGAAAAAAGCTAAGCATGTCCAATTGATAAAACGAGTAAATGTAAAGGTTCTGCGGATTGCCGATGGGCGTTAGCATGCTGCCCAAATTGGCGGCCAGCGTTTCCATGACGATGATGAATATCAACCTGTGGCGCTTGGAGCCCGCAAAAATTTCAAGGGTCATCGGAACAAACATAATCAGCGCCACATCGTTTGTTATGAACATAGAGCAGAAGAACACAATGCTGACCAGCAAAGCCGTCAGAAGTTTTACATTTTTTGTCCGATTCAACAGCCGCTGTGACAGGTAGCCAAATATGCCGAGCCGCCTCAACCCCATGACAACGATCATCAGGCAGAACAGAATCCCCAGCACGGGATAGTTCATATAGGAAAAATACCCAATGTCCGGCGGGACGGCGAACATAGAGGCGCATGCCAGCGCGGCCGCAATGAACAAAATCATTTCTTGTTTGACAAGCGTTTTGATTTTGCTCAAAACAATACCCCAACAATGCCAACTGGACGCAAATTGGTATCGGCCCATAGGGGAACCGCTGTAAATGCCTGCCTACCTATCTTCCACTCTTTGCGTTCTATACATTCAATCATCATCGGGGATTTTCTACTGATTCAGGGTCGCCAGCCTCTCAGACGCTTCCACAGTGTCCACGCTAACAGCAATCACAGACAAAAGCAAGTTCAGGTTGCATTCGGCCTTGCGCTGACTCCCGCCCCCCTCATCGAAGCCGTGCCCTTGTATCAGCCACAATCCGAGTGGCACGTAAGATAGAGTCAGATTACCGGAACGCGCCGGGAGCCCTTTCTGCCCAATGAATCTGCCGGGCCAGGGGTAAGGGTAAAGCGCCCCCTCATTGCAAGCCGATTTGGGACCGAGCAGCCCAAGGGAATCAAATACTGTGTTAAACTATTCCATAAGCTGAAGAGTCTGTTTGTCTGTCATTCCTTGACAATCACAACAATTCGATAGACTGTTTGGCCTACCTGCCTGATTAGTCCCAAAGCGCTTTTTTTGGGGGGGCGCAAAAGGCTGGCCTTGCACCCCCTCCAGTCGAAACCCAAATCAATTCACTCAGGCCATTCTACGGTAGCAAAAATGGATAATGCCTCACTGACCGAACACTCCTACGAAGTGCATGGTGCCCCTGCGTTCGTGGGCCTTGACCCATACGCCACCGCGCTGCACAAAGCGCTCGAAATCTTTATTTCATATACGGAGCGCACTTTTGAGGACGTAATGTCAAACGGTCTGAACACAATCGCAGACGTGGTGGACATAGACAGGCTCCTAGTAGTCCGCGCCCGGTCAAGAGAACGCGCTACCCCAGGAGAAATCTATCGCTGGGACAGGGCCAAGGGCGGAACTCGGCCTATTGACGATGAGCTGAAGGAATTGCCCCTCACCATGCCATTGAGGCGCTGGATTGAGGTCATGCGGAAAGATTCATGCGTGTCCCTGCGGCGCAGCGAGTTTACGGAGGAGGAAGCTGCCTTTCTGACCCCGCGCGGCGTGATGTCAATCCTGATTGTGCCAGTTTTTATCGAGGGCGAGATATGGGGGGTCGTAACCTTTCACGACAACAGGAACGAGCGAGAATTTGACGAAGCCTGCACCGCCCTGCTGCGCTCTGTCGCCCGCCTGTGCGTTTCCACGATCATACGCGAAGAAAAGACAAAGAGCCTCGACTTGGCAATGGAATCCCTCAAACGCCGCGAAATGATGACGAACGCGCTCAACATGGCTTCACTTATATTCCTTTCAGAGAGCGAGAAAAAATTTGCCGACATGATGCACAGTGGCGTCGGCCTGATCGCCGATGTGGCGGACGTTGACAGAGTGGTTCTCTACCGCAATTATGCGATACAAGAAAAAATGTATAGTTCCCAAGTCTATCGCTGGACCAAGGACGAAGGCGAAGGCACCGAACTGGTGGAAGCCTTGAAGAAAGTCCCATTCGCGCAGGTGATGCCAAACTGGGATGCGCATTTCGTAAATACCACTTTAGTAAACAGCCCCTCAAGACTGCTGGACGACCCTGAAAGGGCCACCCTGCTAAAGTTTGGCATCCTGTCGGTGGTGGTCATCATCATATACATCAACAACAGCTTTTGGGGGTTCGTAATTTTTGGGGACACGCGCAGGGAACGCCACTTTGAGGACGATGTCGCGGAAATGCTGCGCTCTGCGGCCTTTTTGTTTGCCAACGCTTTTATTCGTGCCGAAGGGGACTACGATGGATTCACGGGCATTCACAACAGGCAGTTCTTCGATCGGAGCATAAAAAGCCTCATAAAGCAACACTCTCGCGGAGAAGACATACTGAGTTTGATGATGATAGACATAGACTGTTTTAAGCAATACAATGACACGCATGGCCACGTCGAAGGCGACAAATGTCTTAAAACTGTTGCACAGACCCTCACCCAGTGCCTAAAAAGGGAAGATGACTTTGTTGCCAGATATGGTGGGGACGAATTTGTCGTAGTCCTGCCCAACACCCCCGAAAATGGTGCGCGGAAAATGGCCGACAAAATGCTGGACAAAATACGGGGCTGCAACATGCCGCATGGGAAAAACGAAGCATCTAAGTACGTGACTATTTCTATCGGAGTAACGACCGGCAAGGTGTCGCATACGGACAAACCCGATGACTTTGTAAAAAAAGCCGACGAGATGCTGTACGAATCCAAGAGAAACGGACGAAACCGATATTCGTTTGACGCAAAGCCGCTCCATTCCAATTGACAATTGAGCCACTTGCAAAACGGCAGTTTTGCAAGTCACCAGGGGTGTAGGCTGCGCTCGACCTTCCGCTGTCTCTGGCTGGATTTTGTAACTTGCTTGTTTACAGTGTTTCACGCCAGAGCCTGCTCCGGTCAGGCGCAGACGTTACTCCGAGTTTTGCAAGAAGCTCCATTGTCAATTGAACAGTCATGCGCCCAGCATCACCGCAACGACGCGGATATAGGGGTTGTTGTCTATTTGAAGTGTGTCTTTGACCCAATCCACGTATTCGTTAAATTTTTTTTCGATTTCGCGCTCTGTCTTGCTTTTTAGATCGGGGTCGTGGAGCATGGGGACTTGGGCGCTTTTGTGGCGCTTTTCCAGTTCGAGCAGTTTGTCTATCTCTGCGTTTATCATGGGGGCCATTTGGTCGTTGTAGTTTTTGTAGTGCCTGTCCATGGCTCTTTTTGCATCGGCCACGGCGGTGGGCAACAGGTTGGCGGCGGCTTTGATTGTTGCTTCTTTGGCTAGGTTTTGGTTTGGCAGGTCGCCCCTTGAAATTTTGGTTTTATGCAGAAGTTCTGCCATGCTGCATTCGGCGTGCAGGGCGTTTTTGTGGTAGTGCAGGCCGAACCACTGATCCACGATGGGGGCGGACTTGCGGTTGGGTATGGTGCCGGCCATCACAAAAATTACGTCGTGGGCGCCAAGGCCGCGGGAAAGGGCCAGCACGGGGGCTTCGCCGCGCCCATACAGCAGGCTGGACTTGTCGTTTATCCATGAAAACAGGGGGTGCAGCTTCCACAAATACTGGGTTTGGGGCCAAGCGTTTTCGGACAGGCTGTTTTTCATGCTACGCTCCATTTCGGCCATGGCGAATGTTTTGTCTGGGCTTAGGCGCAGGTAGTCTTCGCTGGGCATGGCCTCGCTGGGCAGCAGGGCGGAGAGGCGCCTGCGGAGGTCATCGGATATTTTTATTTGCACTCCCTCTACGGTTTGCAGCTTTGTCACTGCGTCGCGCGCGTTTGATGTGAAAAATGGGATGGCGGTTTTTACGTAGTCTGTATCCGAAAATAGCGTTTCGTCGTCGGAAATTTGCACTTGCTGCTGAGCCGAGGCGGCCCCGGCCATTAGGACTTCGAATGGGTCAAACTCTTCTTCTGCCTTTGATAGCTGTGCGCCAAACTCGTCGGGGGTGGCGCCGGATTCGATGGCGGCGGCCGTGAGGCCCTCTTCTTCCTCTACGCTGAACACGCCCATTATCAGGGCGGGGTCGCCAAGGTTTTCAAAGGCCTGCTTTTCTTTTTGTATGAGTATCTCTATGATCCTCACGTCGCCCTTGATCTTTTGGTTGGCGCTGTTGATGACGAAATAGCGTATGTCGGGCCGCTCTCTTTGCCCGTAGCGGTCTATGCGCCCATTCCTCTGCTGGAATACCATGAGCGACCATGGGATGTCGAAGTGTATGAGGCGGTGGCTGAGATGGTGCAGGTTGATGCCTTCGGAGGCCACGTCTGATGCCACAAGGACGCGGATTGGCGACTGCTCCAGGCCAAACTGCTCTACTATCCTCTGCTGCTCGATGTCTGACATGCCGCCGTGGATTTCTTGTATGGCGCTTTCTTCCATTTTTAGGTCTTGGCGCAGGTTGTCGAGCAGGTATTTCATGGTCTCTATGCGCTCGGTGAAGATGACCACTCTGTCGTTTTTGGCGCGGCTCCAGCCGTAATTTTTGTCTTTGAGCAGGGCGAGAAGGGCTTGGTAGCGCGAGAAGGTGGCCGGCTGTATTTTTTCTAGGGCGGCTTTTAGCCCTTTCAACAGTGCTATGTCTTTTATTTGGCCCTCGCTGTATCTTTTCTCAAGTTTTTTTAGGCGCTCTTTTATGCTTTTGATGCAGGCGGCTGGGCTTGAGAACAGCGACTTTTCTAGGCTGGTCTTGAAAAGCTGGCCGGTGCGGGCGTGCCTGATTGCGTCCATGTCCAGCTTCATTTCGGCCAGCAGGGTGTATGCCGCTTCTTCTTGGGGGGTGGCGTCGCATTTTTCGACGCTGACGCTTCTCTCTTTGAACGAGCCCTGCACTTGGTTTTTGATGTCTTTTTTGAAGCGGCGGACGCAAAGGCCCTTGATGTCTTCCTTTTTGTAGTTGCTGGGGTCGGCGATGGCGGTGTAGTCCAGCATTTTCATTAGGGATGCAAAGCTTTCGCTTTTGCCGTCGTGCGGGGTGGCGGACAGCATGATCAGGGTGTCGGAGCGCTCGGAGAGCAGTTTGGCAAGCTTTGAGCGCTGTGCGTGGTTGCCCCTAGTGCCGCGCTCGGCGACGTTGTGCGCTTCGTCTATGACGATTATGTCCCACCATGAGTTTTCGAGGTGTGTCCTGTATTCGACGTCGCGCTTGAGGGTGTCTATGGAGACTATTGTTTTGTCGTGAAAAAAGAATGGGTTGTGGTTGGTGGGCAGCGATGCGCGGATGCGGGATATGCGGCTTGAATCGAGGCTGACGAGGGGAATTGTAAAGCGGTTCCACAGCTCTTTTTGGAACTGCCCCATCATGCTTTTGACGGTGACTACCAGTATCCTTTTGCCCTTGCCCCTGGCGATGAGTTCGGAAATGAGTATGCCGGCTTCCAGCGTTTTGCCCAGGCCGACGGAATCGGCCATGAGTATTCTTTGCCTCTGCTTCCGCAGCGCCATCTGCGCGGGCTCCAACTGGTAGGGCAGGGTGTCCATGGCTGCGCGGTTGCCTATGTGCAGGGCGTCGTCGGTGGGTATCATCTGCCGCCACTGGCTTTCGATGTAGAGCCTTGACCTTTGAAAAAATGGCGAATCGTCGGCGACCAGCCTGACCTTGGATGGGTCAACCTGCTCTATTTCCTCTAGGTCGGCCAGAAAAATAGCGTCGTGGTCTTTCACTAAGCTGGAGATGCCAACGCAGTGCAGCGTTTTGCCGGAAAGGCTATTGTTCTCTGCCCTTTTGACCATCCACTCTTCATCGCGGATCATCACCCTCATGCCTGGCGCATAGTCTATGGCGTTTTGCTCGCGCTGGTGTGTGCTCATTCGCTGTCCCTGTAGATATTTTACTTGCTCATAGAAGGCATGTCCATGTATCAGCCCCTGCATAGGTCAGTAGGCGAGGCGAGTACCCGGGGTCTGGGGGGAAGACGCCCTGGTGCAATGAGCGTTTGAGGCTGCAGTGCAGCCTCAAATGCCAGCAGCACTTGGGCGGCTTAAAAAGAGGCAGCGCTAAGAGGCGCGGCTTCAAATCCGCTCACCGCTTCGCGGCTCGCTACATTCTGCCGCGCCTCTTAGCGCATTCGCGCTTTTAGAGTGTTTCCCCCAGTTTAGCATCAGGGCGGGCTCCATGAATCGGCGGTTGGCAATGCAGGGTTGCTTGGCGGCAGACCCGAGCACGTAAGATAGGAACGTGCTGCCGGAACGCGCCGGGCGCACTTTCTGCCCATCAAAGCCCCCCCATGCATCCGCCCGCTCATCGAAGCCATGCCCAATTGACAATGGACAATTGACAATGGACAATTGACAATGGACAATTGACAATGGACAATGCTGAAAGGAGCGAAATATGCGAGTTCTTAACTTTCTGGCAATTCCAGCTTTGATGGTGTCATCGTTTGCCTGCAAGCGCACATACCACGAGCTTGGACAGCCCGCGCCGCCCATGGAGGTGGTCGTTAGCATCAAGCACCAAGCTCCTGTATCTACTTCCTCTACCACCGCCATGATTTTGTTGCGATCATTATAC
Source organism: Holophagales bacterium (assembly GCA_031281385.1). The sequence goes on along the minus strand of JAITFL010000133.1, from coordinate 20,747 downwards.
CCGATTCCTTTAGATTACTCCCCGACAGAGAGTGAAACAGACACTTTTTATAATACGAAGGAAAAACAGCTTGCCGGAGCTTTAAGGGACAGTTTATCTGCTTTCGTGTCAGTAGTGCCTGAAGGCGCGACAGCCCCACCAGAGGCATTGCGGTTGGAAGTCCGCGTGTATGATTATTATGTGTTGCCTCGGAGCCGCTCCCGGATATCCGCCGCGCACACGTTAGAAGGCCGTGCGCTTGATAGTTTTGGATCGCCAGTGGACACTTACGTAAATTACTTACATCTAGGTAACAATGCACTATGCTACTCTGGCGAGTTATTGCTGTATGACCCTCAAAAAAACAAGACAGTGCATCTGGGAAGCATCCCCACACTTAAGATAGCGCGGACACAAAAGCCCATTTATGATCCCGAGCGAATAGACATTGAAATAAGCCGAGCATTTGCCGAGACCATCGCCAAGCAGCTTCAAAAGAAATTCCGAAGGGAGTGAAAAATGCGAGTTCTGCATCTTCTGGCAATTCCAGCTTTGATGGCATCATCGTTTGCCTGCAAGCGCGCGTACCACGACTTTGGCCCGCTTGGACAGCCTCCGCGGCCAATGGAAGTGGTCGTTAGCATCAAGAGCCAAGCTGGTGAAATACTTATTAATGGGAAAAGTCACATGCTAGACCTCACTACTTATGAAAGGTCGGAAAAAAGGCTTACCGCATGTTTAAGGGACAGTTTATCCAAGTTCGTGGCTGTCGTGCCCGAAGGTGCCATAGCCCCGCCAGAGTCCGTGCGCTTAGAAGTCTGCGTGTATTATTGTTTTGAATCGCCAATGGATACATCCCGCAGACTAGGTTATTATTCGACAGCCTACTATGGCGAGCTGCTGCTGCATGACCCTAAAAATAGCAAGACAACACGGTTGGGAAGCATCCCTGCACTTGAAATAGTGCGGGAACAAAAGCCCTTGGATGATGATCTGCGCGCTTACCTCAAAGGCAAAGGAAATTACCCTGAGTCAGTACGTAAATCATGGGCCGAGCAAAAGGACTATGAAATAAGCCGCGCATTTGCCGAGACCATCGCCAAGCAGCTTCAAAAGAAATTCGGGTGGCAGGACAGTGGAACTTGCTCGGCTACTTGAACCGCTGCAAGGCGGCGGGCTGGGGCCCGCGATGATATTTTAATGCGGATTGAGCGTCGAGTGCTGAACGGAGCATCGTTGCTGCGTGTATCGCCTTCATCGAAGCCAGTGCCGGAAAAACCAAGCACTGAACAGAGTTATTTACCAACTTGGTAAACCTACCTCGAAGCACTTTCTAAACCATCTGCCCTCTCATCGAAGCCATGCCCGTGTATCTGCCCCTACTTAGGGCAGTAGGCGAGGCGAGTACCAGTGGTCTAGGGAAGACGCCCTAGTGCAATGAGCGTTTGAGGGTGCAGTGCAGCCTCAAATGCCAGCAATACTTGGGCGGCTTAAAAAGGGGCAGCGCTGAGATGCGCGACTTCAATCGGTATAATCATGGCGCGGCACAGCCGCATCAGTTTGCAAAATTCGGCACCATGCTTGCTCCCAACGTTTTGCAAGTGGCTCAGTCAATGTAAGGCGTTTGGCCTGTGGGCTTGGCGTCGGATTTGACCAGTATCACCGGGGCCTTTTGTGGCGGGGCGGAGGCTATGCCCTTGATGACGTATCGGGTTCCCCTCTTTTGGCCCTGCTTCTCGATTATGCCCTCCAGCTCTAGTTCGGCGAAGACCCTTCGCAGCATCGCGGAGGCCCCATCGTGCCCCTTTAGGTTGAGCCAGGCCTGCGCCTGGAAGCTGGATATGGCCCCATTGTCTATCAGCATTTTCCTCACTCTGTCTTTTACCTCTCCGTACTCCGGCAGCGCCTTTTGGTGCTTTGGCACTGGCACGGGGGCAGCAACGCGGCTTGGCTGCGGCAGTTGCTGTGGCGGGGCTGGCTGGGACAGCACCTTTGGCACAGTGGTGATGGTGTGGGGCGAAACTGCCGCCGGCTGCTGCTTGGCCTCTATCAACAAGCCACCGTCAAGGTATATGTCCGAGTCTTCGGCCTTGAACAGTATGACGATGCTGGAGGCCGGCACACCCTCGCTGTGCAGCGAGTCCAGCAGCTTTTCGCCGATGCGCTTCTTTTGTATATTATTTAGTGCTGGCGTCTGAATTGTAACAATGGCCATAACGTTTTTCTCCTTGATCCCAAACGGTTGCTAGGATTGTTGTATTCAATGTAGGTAGATTATCAATGAGCGCGTTTCGTGTCAACGGCCAAAATACCGGGCGCCCTTGGGAAATATTAACAAGGCCGAGGGGGAATAGCAACTGTTTTTGGCCACAATTTTACAATGGAGCCACTTGCAAAACGTCAGTTTTGCAAGTCACCGGAGAAACAGGGCTTAGTGGCGTAAGGCTTTGACGCTGCCTATGCAGCGTCAAAGACCCAACTCCACTTGACCCTGTTCTGCGCCCAACCGAAGCAGGCTCTGACGTGAAACATTGTAAACAAGCAAGTTACAAAATCCAGCCGGAGACAGCGGAAGGTCGGGCGCAGGCGTGCCGCCGAGTTTTGCAAGAAGCTCAGAGGGCATCGCACATTGACGAAACAGGCCCATCGCTTTTGCAAATCCAGTTCAAAAGGGAAAGCCATCCGAGCCGACTCTTTGGCCCCTAGTCGGCATCGAGTTCGTCTTCGCTTTCGTGGAAGTACTCGATTTGTTTCTGGGCAGCGCCCTTGTGTATTGGCATGCGGCGACCCAAGCGCTCACACGCCTCCAGCAGGATCGCCTTCAGCTTCATCAGTTCAATCTGGTTGCGGCTCGCCTTCGTGCAAAGTATCAGGCCTATCGGCTCATTCTCGTCCTCTCGCCGCTCGTGCCTGTTCAGCCACTTCAGGTAGAAGTCCATCTGGCCGACGTACTGGGGCAGGAACTTGCCGACTTTCAGCTCCACCGCGACGAGCCGCCTCTGCGTCCTGTGGAAAAACAGAGGGAACTATATACTTAGTTCCACTGGAAATGAGGGATTCACTCCTAGTTTTCTGTAGAGTGCTCATGATTGCCCCTCCTTTCTGCGTTTCGTTTCGCCCACGATCTTTCGGGCTGTTGCTGACAATGATTTGTTTATTTCCCATATCCTTGGGAATTGTTGTTATTGGTGATGTTACGAGTTCGTGGAATCAAGTATATAGTTCCCACTAATGTTGAACGCAAGTTGTTGAAAAACTGGGTAACCCAGCTTTTTCAATAACATGCAGGCTACCTTTGAAAGCGCTATCATAAAAATTGGGCTAGGCAAGCCCGCTTTTCAAAGGAGCCACGATGAGCCACTTGCCACACAGTTTTTTGGCACTGCTGCAGTCCGCCGGCGACGGCACCGCTGATCCACTCTTCATCTTCGGCATCATAATTATCGTGCTAGTTCTGATAGCGATGTACGTGTATTTCAGAAGGAAACGAAAAAAATAGCAGTTGTCCATCGGACGGATGGCTCTGATGTAAGCGACTCAGGCGGGAACAATGCTTCGTTGAGTGCCACTCGCTCTATCCGCATTAAAAAATCATCGCGGGCACCAGCACGCCGCCACAATTGTCCATTGACAATTGGAGAAGGCTTCGATGGGGGGCGGGATGCATGGTGGGGGCTACTGAACTTACCCCTACGACCTACGCCCCTTGCCTTGCCGCGTTCAGTTCGGCAGTCCATTCATCCCACGCTTTTTGGTCGAATCGCATTGGCGGTGGAGCCAGCTCTTTTCGCAGCGACCTGAACTCCTCTATGGCGGGCAGGGCTAGTGAATCGTCCAGCGCATCGAGCGCCTCCGCAGCTTGCTGGACTGCCTCGATGGTCTGGCACACCAGCAGGGCGATGTGTCCGGCCTCCATCGCCATCTTGGCGCGGGCTTGCCAGTCGGGGGCCATGCAGCCCCCCATCTCCATGTCGTCCGGTATCCACCTGCCTAGGACGCCCCACCTGTTTTCTGCAACGTGGCCCCGGTGCAGGCTGGCGGGCAGCCCCCCTGAAAAAGGTGTCTGCAGGTGGGCCACCATGATGAGGCGGCCAGGCTTGGCGGCGGCCAAGAATGGCGCGACGTTTTTTTCAATAGTCAAAGGATCTTCGATGGAAGGCATGGCCAAATGGCTGTCAACCATCGTCCCGCCAAGGCCCGGGAAGTGCTTGAGGCAGCCGCGCACTCCGGTGGATTCCAGCCCATCTAGGAAAGCGGTAGCAGCCATAGTAGTTTCCGCCGGGTCTTCGCTGGCGCAGCGGCTTCCCATGGCGCTGCCCTTGCTGGCGTCGAAAAGGTCAAAGACCGGCGCAAAGTCAACATTTATCCCCAACAGGCTCAGTCCGCGCCCCCACACGCGGCCCCACTTTTTACATTCTGCGACCCCGCCTTTGAGCCATAATTGCCTTAGTGGCGGCGTTTCGCCCACCCATTTTTTTAGGCGGCTCACCATGCCGCCCTCTTGGTCAATGGCGACCGCCAGCGGACACGCGCCCCCCCACTCGCCCTGCATCGCTCGGATCATATCGAAGAGCCTCTGCGGGCCGCGCTCGGCGTTGTCGTCCAAGTTTCTGGCAAATATGACTACCCCGCCGGGCTTGGGTCCTGCAGCCTCCTGGCCATCCAGCCCCCACACGCCCCTCCATAGAAGCTCTCTCTTATCCATGCCCGTTGCCGTTCATTGTCAATTGATGCACTTGTTCTCCCCTATCCGATTTTTGAAATCCGCCACACAATAGGCGCTCCCAAATTATAGCCCTTCCCGTAGGGAATGGCACGGAGTGCATAGGCTGCATTAAAAGCGGAACGGAAAGCGCAGCCGTAATCTATGAGAGTCGGTGCCAATCAATAGGGGAAACGCTATAAGAAAAATAGGCGCGGCCGTAGGCCGTATCCACAATTGTCAACTGCTTTGGGGATGACTTCGATGGAGGGGCGGATGCATGGGGGTAGCTTCGAGGTAGGCGATGCGGACGAGAACAATACTCCGTTCAGCGCTGGATGCTCAATCCGCCATTAAACATTCAACGCGGGCGTCAGTCCGCATCTTTGCTTACCCTACAACCTAACTCATGGCGGGTCATCACCATGCTCTCTTCCTGCCGTCCTTTTTGAGAATGTCTCTGGCGGCTTCCAACATTTCCTGTTCTTTTTTTTCTTGGGGGGTCAATGCCTTTTTATTGGGCGATGAGCCGTCTTCTTCTTGGTCGTCCTTATGGGCCATCATGGCGCGGAGGGCGGCGGCCAGTGCGGCAGGGTCGTTGCCGGCGGCCTTCATCAGTATCTCAAAGTTATCTTTTTCTTCTTGCTCCCTGCTCTTAGTGTCCATGTATGCACTCCAGTGAATGTATTATATATTGATAGTCAACAATGGACAATGCTGGAAATTGTCGGTATCCTGCGCTGCGCTTCGGATACGCGAAACACCCTCCGTTGGTCTTTTCGGCACATTGGTCGCCAGTGCTGCCATGTGCGTTTTTAGCTTGTTCAGCATCGTTATCGCGCTGCCCCTTTTTAAACCGCCCAAACGCTCATTGCACTGGGGCGTCTTCCCCAGACCCAGGGTACTCGCCTCGCCCACTGCCCTATGTATGGGCAGATACATGGACACGACTTCGATGAGCGCGAAAAGACTTTTGCAAGTGGCTCCATTGTCAATTGACCTTCTTGCAAAACTCGGCGGTACGTCTGCTCCCGACCTTCCGCCGTCTCTGGCTGGATTATATAACTTGCCTGTTTATAGTGCTTTCACGCCAGAGCCTGCTCCGGTCGGGCGCAGCCTACACCTCCGGTGACTTGCAAAACTGACGTTTTGCAAGTGGCTCAATTGAGTACGGCTCCGATGGGCGGGTGGATGCTCAATACGCTATAATCATCATTGCGGCACAGCCGCCTCCTTGCTTACTCCAACCCTTACCCTAGGCAGCCCCATGCACAAACTGATAGCAAGCCTCATTCTTTTTACCGCCTCCCCTGCCCTTTGCGTCTGGCGGGGACAGGGCCAAGTTCAAACCTTGGCGCCCGCTTCAATTCATGGCGAGCGACAGGCGCAGGGCAAGGCCGAGGACGGCCCGTACGTCCTTTGGGACGGCGAAAGCGCAAGCGTGCATTGGATAAAGGGCGGGAAGCACGTTGTTGAAAAATTCGACGCGCCATTCACCCTGCCCATTCCAGCGCTGGGCCCAGCCGCCAAGGTTCTCTTGGACGGCAGGCCCTACGCCCGTGCTACGGCCGAACTGCCCAAAGCCAAAAAAATATTCGCCATCAGCGACGCCCACGGCAGGCTGGACGCGATGCGCGACCTGCTAGTCGCACACAAGGTAATGAATGGCGAAGGCCGCTGGACTTTCGGCGACGGCCACTTGGTCGTCAACGGCGACATAGCCGACAGGGGCGACATGGTGACAGAGGCCTACTGGCTGCTCCGCTGCCTCGAAAGGGGAGCAAAGGCGGCTGGGGGCGGCGTCCACATGACAATCGGAAACCACGAAGCCATGATGATGACGGGCGACCTCCGCTACGTCAACCCATCGTACCTGAAACAAGCCGACGGAATGCCAAACTTCGCCCAGCTATGGGGGCCGCAGTCCGAATTGGGGCGATGGCTTCGATCCCTGCCCGCACTATTGAAAATTGGCGACCTGCTATTTGTGCATGGCGGCGTTTCGCCAGAATTCATTTCGAGGGGCCTCAACATTCAATCGGCCAACAGGGAGATGCGCATGCTGCCAAGGGCCGAGAGGGATGGGCTAAATGCTTTTCTGCACGGCTCGTCGGGCCCAATATGGTATCGGGGCATGGTGCTTGGCGACCAGCGGGATTCCATCACACAGCCCGACCTAGAAAAAATATTGGCACATTTCGGCGCGAAAAGAATCGTGGTGGGGCACACCACGGTGGACGCAGTGGCCGCCCTGCACGGCGGCAAGGTGATCGCCATAGACGCCGGGATGCAGCATGGCAAGCGCGAAGGTGCCTACTTTGAGAATGGCAAAGCCTACAGGGCCTTGGCCGATGGGTCTAGGGTTGAGATGGAGTGAGAGGTTACATTATATCAGGTACAAGAGGCCGCTGACCCTCTTGCAACTTACACCTTGCAACTACTATAATTGGCTATGGTTGGTGGGGTTGCAAGAGGCTCATTTGGAAAGGAATCCGAAAGCCTGGAGTTCAAGAAAACCACAGGCGGGCTGTACTTTGGCATAAAGGACGACGGCACCGTGAAGGGCCAGCAGACCCAAGGCATCGGCAACGCAACTGACGGAAGCAATGGGAATAGCCCCCCGCAATGTGCAGGCCCATATAAAATCGCTGAAAGGATCGGAACTGATCAAGAGAGAGAACTCGCCAAAAGGCGGCCAATGGGTGGTCAAGGGTTAACGCGATGCTTCCAACCATACTAGCAAAGCAACTGCAAGTGGGCCTGTCGGACTACATCAGGGCCACGTTTCCTATGGCCACGCCGGTCTTCAAGGATTCCCTGCCCAACCTGCTTGCCGCCAAGGACGCTGTTTTCCACCAGCCCTTTGTCGCGGTGCGCCTTCCTTTTCGCGTTGCCCAGGATATGCCGGGGGATTTTTTTAAGTCCATCCACCCGGCGCACAAGCCGTACGTCCACCAGCAAAGGGCGTTCGAGCGGCTGACGGGCGAGGACGGGCGCTCCACGCTGATCGCGACGGGCACTGGCTCGGGCAAGACAGAGTGCTTTTTGTACCCGATTTTGGAATACTGCTACAACCACCGCGGCGAAAATGGCATCAAGGCGCTGATCATCTATCCTATGAACGCGCTTGCGACCGACCAGGCCAAGCGCATAGCGCAGCTTATTTACGATAGCCCAAAACTGCGCGGCAATGTGACGGCGGGCATGTACGTGGGCGGCCACGAAAGCCACCCCAGCAGGGCGATGGGGCCCCACAGCATCATAACCGACCACGAGACCATGCTGACGTCGCCGCCGGACATACTTTTGACCAACTACAAGATGCTGGACTATCTGCTGGTGCGCCCAAAGGACGCGGCACTGTGGAACGACAACCGCCCGGGTACGCTAAAATACGTGGCCGTTGACGAGATGCACACTTTTGACGGGGCGCAGGGGACAGACCTCGCCTGTCTGCTGCGCCGCCTCAAATCAAGGCTGTACGCGCCCTCTGACTATCTATGCTGCATTGGCACATCGGCCACGATGGGCAGCAAGGACAGCGCAGAGGGCATACTGAAATACGCCGAAAGCGTGTTCGGCGAGCCTTTCGAGCCCAACGCCGTTGTCACCGAGGACAGGCTTACGGCTCCGGAATTTTTCGAGGGCAGTGCGCCAACGGACTTCACCGTGCCCAGCGAAGAGGCAATGAGAGCCTTGAACGATGCCGTTGAATCGGGCGACCAGACAAAGTTTTTGGCGGCGGCGGCTAGGGCCTGGCTTAACGACGGCTTTGCATATACAGATATTATGGGCATTGAAGCGCGGCTGGCGCTGGGCTCTCATTTAATGAGGCATGCGTTTACGCAAGACTTGCTGGCCCACTCCGCCGGCAACTATGTGCAAAACGAAACTGTATGCGAAAGTTTGGGCGGGGTATATCCCGAGCTGCGCGGCGCTGCGGGGGCAAATTTAGCCTTGGACGCGCTATACGCATTGATTTCCCACGCGAGGGCGGGCGGAGCGGACGTGCCGCGCCCATTTTTGTTTGTGCAGGTTCACCTTTGGCTCAAAGAGCTGCGCCGCTTGCTGGCCAAGGTTTCGGCGGCAGACATCACCTATGCGCTTTCAAAGGATCTAAACGAGCAGCAAGCGGCCACCTATCTGCCAGTGGTGAACTGCCGCGACTGCGGCGAAACGGGCTGGGTGTCAATTACCAACGAGCGCGGAAACGTGAAAATAACCAATTTAGAAGCCTTTTACAACAAGTATTTTAGACACAACGACCAAGTGGTGATGCTGTACCCAAACGACCACAAAAAAATACCGCCCGGCGCGGATCAGGCGTTTATCTGCCCAAGCTGTTTGCAGCTGGACATAGGCAACGGCGAAAAGCGTAATTGCTCCTGCGGCTCCGAGCGGGTTCCTGTCATCTGTCCGACAAAGTATGAGCCCGCAGAAAAAGACGCCAGGGGCTTCAAATGCCCGCACTGCGGCAGCCAGGCTGGGCTGTCCATCATGGGCGTCAGAAGCGCTACGGCCATCAGCGCAAGCATATCGCAGCTATTAGCGTCGAAGTTCAACGACGACAAAAAAACGCTGGCATTTTCGGACAACGTGCAGGACGCGGCGCACCGCGCAGGGTTCTTCAACGCCCGCTCTTGGAAGCCGGGCCTGCGGAGCGCGATACAAAAATTCGTGCCGCAAGGGGGCAACGGGCTTTGCCTGCGCGAGTTCATGGATGGCTTTGTGGCGCACTGGCGCAAAAAACTTTCCAGCGAAGAGTTTGTCAGCCGCTTCACCGCGCCAAACTTGGCTTGGATGCGGGCCTATGAAAACATGAAGAAAAATGGCAAGTTCGGCGTCGGGCAGGACGAAAAACAACTGATGCACCACATAGAATACCGGCTTGGCTACGAAATCATGCTGGAGTACGGGCTGTACAGGCGCATAGGGCGCACCTTAGAAAAATCGGGCTGCTCTGTGCTTTCATTTCCGCAGGGCGACGTAGCCGCAGTCATCAAAAGATCACTGGAACGCGCCATCAACGATATAGGCGGCGCAAAGGGGCGATTTTCGGAAGGCGTGTTCGGCCAAATGGCGATTGGCTTTCTCAACCTGATGGCCTCGAATGGGGCCTTTGGCCACATAGTGTTCAACGAGTACACAAAGAGCGGGGGCAACGCATATTTGCTGGCAAACAAACATGAGAAATGGCTGCCGGGGCTTCAAACGGGGCGCAACACGCCAAGGTTCGTATATCAGGCGACGGAGCTGGCAAGGAAAAGGCTGGCGGCCTTCGATGCGCTAAAAAAGAATGACGCATACTGCAACTGGATAAACAGGTGCATGGGCGGCTTTGAAAACGAGCCATCCGAATGTGAGACCATAGCCAAAATAGTGCTGGAAGAGTGCATCAGACAGGGGCTGGTGGTTTCGATGCCTTCTTCTGCAGAGTACAAAATATGGGCCCTGTCAAGAGACAAAGCAATCATCAGCGCCAAGGTAGCGCAGTTTGTGTGCGGCGAATGTGGGCAAAAACACTTTGCGGGGATCGAAAACGCCGCGCTTTGGGATGGCGCCCCGTGTCCCAGAAAGCAGTGCATGGGAAAACTGCACATGCGGGGCGACGCTGGGCTTGGCTATTTCGGCAAGCTGTACAGCGGCGGGGACATGGTTCGCGTCGAGGCCAAAGAGCATACGGGGCTGCTGGAGCGCGACGACCGCGAGGAGCTGGAGCGCGTGTTCAAGCGCGGCAACGACCGCATGCCCTGGGACGCAAACGTGCTGTCCTGCACGCCCACGCTGGAACTGGGCATAGACATTGGCGACCTGTCGTCCGTCATTTTGTGCAGCGTGCCGCCCGGACAGGCCCAGTATCTGCAAAGGACGGGGCGAGCGGGGCGCAAGGACGGCAACGCCCTCAACATGGCCGTGGCAAACGCCAAGCCGCACGACCTCTACTTTTACGCCGATCCAATGGAGATGATGGCCGGCAAGGTGGAGCCGCCCAAAATCTTTTTACAGGCTTCGGCTGTTTTGGAGCGCCAGTTTTTTGCGTACTGCATGGATAGCTGGGTCAAAAAGGGGGCGCCCGAATCTGCCATCCCAAAGGACATCAGCCCGTGCCTAAACAACCTAGTGGCAAGGGACTCGGCCAAGTTCCCGTTCAACTTGCTGGCCTATGTGCAGGGCAACGTTTCGGGGCTTCTGCGAACCTTCATTCAGATGTTTCCCGAACTAGAAGACAGCGAAAAGTCAGACCTAGAGCGTTACGCAAAGGGCTCGGCCTCATCTGAAAAACCAGAAAAACTGGAAAACCCAATGCACCTCAAGATTTTGAACGCCTTTGAATCGCTAAAAGAGCAAAGGGACTCTCTTTCAAAAAGCGTCAAGCAATTAAGAGATATGATCAAAGACCTAGAGGGCAAGACAAAAGACTCTTCATACGATGCGGAAATCAAGGAGCTAAAGGCAGAAAGGGCCGCATTGGAAGGTGTGGTTAGAAGCATCAACAACAAAAATGTATGGGGCTTTTTGTCCGACGAAGGGCTGCTGCCCAACTACGCCTTTCCCGAATCGGGCGTAATCCTAAAGGCCGTGCTAAAACGCAGGGAAGAACCCACCGATGGCGCGGCAGAACCGCCAAAAAAGAAATCCGAAACAATGGTGTACGAGTATAGCCGCTCTGCGTCTGCGGCCATCGCCGAGTTTGCGCCATCCAATAATTTTTATGCCGGGGGCAGAAAACTTAGGATCAATCAGGTGGATCTGATTTCGGCGCAAACGGCCAAATGGCGGCTGTGTCCAAACTGCCCACACGCGCAGTTGGATGAAACCGGAAAAGACGTAGCGGCCTGCCCCGAATGTGGCAGCCCCGCATGGGCCGACCAAGGCCAGGCGCGATCCATGCTAAAGGTGCAAATGGTGTATTCCAACGTGGACTATGCAGAAAGCCTTATCGGCGACGAGAGCGACGACCGCCAAACTACGTTCTATTGCAAGCAGATGCTGGTGGACGTGGACGAGGACAAAGACATTTTCACGGCGCACCGCATGGACAACGATGACTTTGCCTTTGGCTATGAGTTTGTAAAAAAAGCTACACTTAGGGAAATCAATTTTGGCGAAAGCGGTGTCGGCGAACAGCTTACCGTGGCGGGGCATGAGGATTTTCGCAAGGGCTTTAAGATATGCAAGCACTGCGGCAAGCTACAGCCCGAAAGGGGAGTACCAGAGCACAGCTACGCCTGCAAGGCCAAAAACGCCGCAGGCGGCTCCGCCGAAGCATACGAAGAATACCTTTTCATATACCGCGAGTTTGCAACGGAAGCGTTGCGGATATTGATTCCGGCCACCACTGCGGATTCCACCAAGGTCAAGCTGGAATCTTTCGTAGCGGCCTTTATGCTGGGCATGAAAGAGTACTTTGGCAACGTTGACCACCTTAGGGCCACCATCAGCGAAGTGCCAGTGCTGGACTCCGACTACCGCAAGCAATACCTTGTCATCTATGATTCTGTCCCTGGTGGCACGGGCTACCTAAAACAGTTGACGCAAAAAAAACATTCGCTGACAGAGATATTTGAAAAGGCACTGGCGGCGATAGAAAAATGCGGATGCAAGGAAGACGCGCAAAAGGACGGCTGCTACCGCTGCCTCTTTGCGTACAGACAGAGCCGCAACATTGGGCAGATTTCAAGAAAAGCTGCCATCCACCTGCTAGAACAGATATTGAGCGGAAAGGACAACCTGACAGAGATCCCCAAACTGGGGGCCGTCCCGGTTAACAAGCTGTTTGAAAGCGAGCTCGAGCGCCTGTTCATAGAGACTTTAGAGCAGATGGGCAACCAGTTTCCAAACCTCAAGGTCAACAAAGTGCTAGTCCGCAACAAAGAGGGCTGGCTTCTCACAATAGGCGAATCCATTTGGGAAATAGAGCCGCAAGTGACACTGGACGCAGCAAATGGCGTGGATGTAAAGACCCGCGCCGATTTTGTGCTTTGGCCCACCAAGCCAAAGGGCGGTCAAAAGCCCGTAGCGATATACACCGATGGTTTTATGTTCCACAAGGACAAGGCCGCAGACGACACGCTGAAGCGCGAGGCCATCAGGCGCAGCGGCAACTTTAGGGTGTGGTCGCTTACATGGAAGGACGTGCAATGCATGCTCAAACCCCAGGGCGACTACGCCACCCATACACTTGAATCAAGCAAAATGCCCTATGGCCCTGCGATGTACAATCCCAGCGTGCAGGCGGCCGGTGCCGATAACCTTAAGCCCGCTGAAACGCCGCCGATGAAACTGTTGTTGCATTATCTCGAAAATCCAGATGCAGAGCGGATATTCGCGGCCCATGCCAAGGCGTATGCACTTTCGCTTTTGCAGCCTGGCGAAATGGAAAACAGGGGCGGCTTTGACGCTTGGAATATGAACGTCTGCAAGATAACCGATATGCTTGGCTTAGACGCGCCAACGCACAAATTCGGCGAATCCATCTTTGGCGTTTGGAAGCCGCGAGAGACCCACGCCCATATTGCCATATATGCCGGCGTCGCCAAAGAGGACTTGAAAATAAAAAGGTCTGGCGAAGACGCGCTTGTCTGCTGTGTGCTGGACGATGAGGAACAAAACCGCACGGACAAATATGAATCGGAGTGGAACGGCTTTTGGCACTTCTTCAACATCATGCAGTTTCTAAAAAGATTCACCGCCGTCTCTGCCAGCGGACTAAATGCCGAGATGTACGGCAAGATTCATTGGACAGCCCCGGCGGACGTCGAGGCAGCCCGACCCGGCGCAGATTCCGGATGGCTGCCAGAAATACTTAGGCAACTGTCTGACGAAGGCGCAAAGGCGTTTGCCGCCAAGTGCTTTGAAATTGGAGCGTCAAAGCCCATAGCTGGCTACGAATTGGTAGGCGAAGACGGCACGGTTGTCGGCGAGGCCGAAATGGCCTGGGAAGCTCCAAAGGTGGCCTTGCTTCTGGACGAGCAGAGCAAGTGCATAGACGCTTTTGCCGCTAGAGGCTGGAAGACACTCGGCCTTGATGATGATATTCAAGCTGGTTGGTTTGATGCCGACGTGCAATGAAAAGAACAAATTGTAAAACTTGGCTATTTTTGGATTGTGAGACTTTGATTAACGAATGGACAATTGACAATGGACAATTGACAATGGTGGATGCGGCCCACGGCCGCGCTGATTTTCTCAATTTCCAGCATTGTCCATTGTCAACTGTCAATTGTCAATTGGATAACGGGGGCGAATGATGGAGCAAAACAGCGTCACAGTGGCCTTGTCCTCTGACTTTCTCACGGCATTTGCCGCGCTGCCGAGGGCCATTCAGAGCAAGGTGACGGATTTTATAAACAAGTTCAAGAACAATCCAGCCGCGCCCGGGATCAACTATGAAAAGATAAATGGCGCTCTGGACGACAAAATTTGCTCGGTGAGGATTGACGACACATATCGCGGCATCGTCGTGCGCCAAAAAGAGACAGGCGCGTACATCATGCTCTGGGTTGACCACCACGACGAGGCATACGCCTGGGCCGAGCGGAAAAGGTGCCTAGTCAACAGGCTTACGGGCAACATCCAAATCTTTGACGTGGTTTCCGAAACCGTGGCCGAGCAATCCAAGCAGCCCAACCTGTTTTCGATGGTCGGAGCCGACAGCTTAATAGCCCTTGGAGTGCCAAAGGAAATAGTGCCCCTTGTCAGGAGCTTTCGCAGCGCGGAAGATTTTTACCGCACAAAACACAGCCTGCCCCCCGACGCTTACGAGGCCCTGGAATATTTGGCCAACGGCTTTGCGCTGGACGAGGTCATGGAGCTGTTTAGCAGCGAAGCAAAGCCAGACGCGCTAAAGGACGACTTTGCCAAGGCGCTTCAAAGCGACCAAAACAAAACCTCTTTCGTTGTCATCGAGGGAGAGGAAGCGCTGCGCCGCATGATGGCGGAGCCTCTTGAAAAGTGGCGCATCTTTTTGCACCCCGCGCAGCGCCAGCTTGTGGAAAAAGACTTTTCGGGCCCCTGCCGCGTCTTGGGTGGCGCTGGCACCGGAAAAACAGTCACCGCGATGCACAGGGCGAAATACCTTGTTTCAAAGCTGGATGGAAAAAAGCGAGTGCTTTTCACCACGTTTACGGCAAACTTGGCGGCCGACATCAGGGACAACCTGCGTAAAATATGCAGCGTCGAAGAAATGCGCCGCATCGAGGTGATCCACCTAGACGCCTGGGTGTCCCAGTTTTTGCGCCAGCACGGGTACACCTACGCCATCGCCTATGACGACAAGCTGGACACCGCTTGGGATGACGCCATTGCCAGATCGGGCGAAAACGCTGGCTTTGGCAAAGATTTTTATTCCGATGAATGGTCAAAGGTGGTTGTGCCGCAGGAGTGCTTTTCGCGAGAAAAATACCTAAAGGCGTCGCGCATCGGGCGCGGAACCCGCCTAGACAGAGAAAAGCGGATTCAGGCGTGGAGCGTATTTGAAGAGTACATCGCGCTTATGAAAGAGCGGCAGATCCGCGACGTTGACATGGCGATGTACGAGTGCCGCATGATACTAGAAAAAAACCGAGAGGCCCACTATTCTTCCGCCATAGTTGACGAGGGGCAAGACTTTAGCCCCAACGCCTATCGCCTGTTGCGGGCAATCGTCAACGGCGAGCATGCCAACGACATTTTCATTGTGGGCGACGCGCACCAGCGCATATACAAAAAAAGGGCCGTCCTTTCGCAATGCGGCATCAATGTCAGGGGCAGGAGCAGCCGGCTTCGCATCAACTACAGGACGACAGAGGAAACCAGAAAATACGCCTTTGCGTTTTTGAAGGGCATACGCTTCGACAATCCGGACGATGAATACGAGGACGAAGATCGCTGCCAGTCGCTGACGCACGGGGATTATCCCTGCGTCAAGCACTTTAAGGCCGCCGCCCAGGAATGTGCCTTCATAACGGACGAAGTCAAAAGGCTTGCGGAGAGCGGCGTAAAACACAAGGACATTTGCCTAGTCGCCAGGACGCACAACCTGCTGGACGGCTACACCAAAGCCTTTAGAGAAGCGGGGATAAGGGCATTTGAAATCAAGGCCAGCAAATCGGACGACCGCAACTGTGACGGAGTCCGCGTGGCTACCATGCACCGCGTCAAGGGCCTAGAATTTCAATATGTCTTTGTCGCAGCCGCAAACAGCCGCATAGTGCCCCTTGCCAGCGCGATCAACGCCGCAGACGAAGTGTCCAAACAGGAGTGCCTTACACTAGAAAAATGCCTGCTCTACGTTGCCCTTACAAGGGCGCAAAAAGCCGCCTTCATCACAAGCTATGGCAAACAATCGGAGTTTTTGCAAAGCGCGAAAAGCCCGACATAATCAATTGAGCCACTTGCAAAACGTCAGTTTTGCAAGTCACCGGAGGTGTAGGCTGCGCCCGACCGGAGCAGACTCTGGCGTGTAACATGCTGGTAACAAACAAGTTGCCAAACCCAGCCGGAGGCAGCGGAAGGTCGGGGGCAGACGTAACCGCCGAGTTTTGCAAGAAGCTCAATTGACAATGGCGAATTGAGCGCGCGGTGCCGGGTGGGCAGATACATGGGCGCGATTCCGTGGTAGGCTTTTCTTGCGGGAAGGGCGCCACGTTCAGCGCTGGACGCCCAATCCGCGTTAATACAGACACGGCGCAGCCGCATCTTTGCTTACTCTAATCCCTAACCCCTGACTCCTGACCCCTGACAACAATGCCCATCATCCGCGCTCTTGCGGCCCAAGCAACAGTTTTCGCCTTGCTTTTGATGGCTAGGCTCTTCGTTGCTTTCGAGACGCCCTTGGGGCTCTGGGCGGCAATGCAGGCAGTCGGGGCGGCTGCGTTGGCGCGTATTTGGGGGCTTGGGCCATATTGGATGCTGTTCCAGGCGCTGCTGCCCATAGGGCTGTGGGCGCAGTTTGCCCTAAACGTCCCTGTCTGGCTCTTCCCTCTGGCTCTGGCCGTGCTGCTGCTGGTCAACGCCGGCGGGATTTTTTCGAGGGCTCCCCTCTACAACTCTGGCCCTGCGGCTTGGGAGGCTCTTGCCAGCTTCGTGCCCGAGCGCGGGGCGTTCAAGTTCATAGACCTGGGCTCTGGCCTTGGCGGCGCGATGGCCTACATCGCCGACAACAGGCCCGACGCCGTTCTGCTGGGCGCAGAGGCGTCACCCTTCTCTTGGCTAGTTGGGCGGCTGAGGACGCGAAGGCACGCCGCGCGCTGCAAAATGCGCTTTGGCAGCATCTGGAAGATTGACACCAGCGACGCCAACTTGGTGTACGCCTTCCTCTCACCTGCGCCCATGGCCGAGCTATGGGCAAAGGTCAGACGCGAGATGCGCCCAGGCACCCTGTTCATCAGCCACAGCTTTGAGGTGCCTGGCCTAAGCCCCATGCAGCGCATCCCCCTGCCGGGCAGGAAAGGCGCCGCACTGCTCATTTATAGAGTGTGAGTTTCGCCATGATGTCGTAGCCACTAACCAAGCTGCGTTCATCTGAACGCAACTTGGCATAAGTCATTTTGCAATTTGCAGCCGGCCCTAGAAGCGGTATCTGAACGATGCCTGCAGCCAGGTGAAACCGAATGTCAGGATGGTTCCCTTCGGCTTTATGACGTCGTTTGCTGTCACATACGACAGCTCCACTCCCGCGTTTTTGGTGAAGTTGTACCCCAGACCGAGAGCATAGCCTAAATTGCTGCCGCTGTCCGAGTATATACTCTTACGTGTTTCCGTGTCGCCGCCGCGCGTTTCCTCTACTTTCCCCTCCCTTGTGAACTTGCCGTTCACGAACCCCAGGCCGGCAAAGGCATAGAGGCCTTTCTCGTGTGAATCGAAGCTGTAGATGTAGTCCGCAAACACTGTCGCGACGTTTGCGCTGAGCGTGTCAGTACGCTTGCCATAGTTGTCGGAATACTCATTTTTCCCTTCGCCGAAGATGATGTAGTCCACCCTTCCGCGTAGGGCCATCTTGTCGTTGAGGCCAAACTCACCGAAAGCGGAGATGCCTAAGCCCGTCTTGATCTTGTTGCCAAATATCTTTTCGTTAGTGAAGTCCCCGCCGGGGTGGGCGATGGCTAGCGAAACTCCGTAGGACCAGCCGCTGTCATGGCTCGGCGTCAAAGATTTCTTGGGTTCACTTACGCTCTTGCTGACATTATCATAGCCGAAGCGGTATTTGAACGATGCTTGCATCCAAGTGAAGCCGAATTTCTTGTCCCAGTCCTTCGGCTTTATGACGTCGTTTGCTGTCACATACGACAGCTCCGCTCCCATGTTTTTGGTGAAGTTGTACCCCAGGCCGAGAGCATAGCCTAAATTGCCACCGCTCTCAGATTGGCTGCGCGAACGTTTGCCGCTGTCGCCATCGTACGACCACTCCTCTTTTTGCTCCAATGTGAGCTTGCCGTTCACGAACCCCAGGCCGGCAAAGGCATAGGGGCCTTTATCGTGAGAATTGAAGCTGTAGATGAAGTCCGCGAACACTGTCGTTGCATCTGCGTTGAGCGTGACGGTCTCTTTGCCGTAGTCGTAGTCATCGGAGTAGGACTCCTCTATCTTTCCTGCGCCAAAGACGTTGTAGTCCACCCTTCCGCGGATGGCCATTTTGTCGTTGATGCCGAACTCGCCGAAGGCGGAGATGCCGAAGCCCGTCTTGAGTTTGAGTAAGAGGTCATCGCCAAGAAGGTCTTTGTTGTTTGTAAGGTCCCCGCCGGGGTGGGCGATGGCTAGTGAAACTCCGTAGGACCAGCCGCCGCCATGGGTGGTTTCCTTTACGCTCTTGCTGGCATTGCCACTAGCATTAATGGGTGGCGCCGCAGCCTTGGCAGGCGATTCGGCGCGAACTGCTGCCGCCTGTGATGGCGTTGGCGTGGTGGCCGCTGCCGCCCTGCTTGGCGATTCGGTGCGAGCGGCTGGAACACCCTTGATTGTGGTGACCGCCCCAGCCATTAGTTTTCTGATCACCGCTTCGCTGGCCTTTTTTATCTCCGCGTTGGTGAGGCTCGATACTATCTCGCTCTTGGACACTGCCCTGCCGGTGTCCACCCTCACCAGTTTGCACTCGATCAGGAAATCGCGTTCATCCCTTGTCAGGTCAATAATGCAGACCAGCGGCACTCCCAGCTTTTTTCCGATGTCTATCGCTACCTTTTCGTCGTACAGCATGTTCGGCTTTCCGGTGGATTCCCTCTGAATCATTAAGTCTATGCTGTGCCTGTCGAAGGCCGCAAAGCCCGAGCTAGGCTCCGAGATGTAGTCGAGAAACGCGCTCCTGACAGTCTTTTTGTTTATATCCGACACGTTTCTTCCCGCCAGCGGTGGCAAAACCGCCACCTTTTCTTGGGCGGAGAGCGTGGCCGCCGCTAAAATGGCGGATGCAAACGCGATTGACATTTTTTTGTGCGGTCTCATTTGGCGACTCCTTCTCTCGAATGTTTTATTTTACAATTAAAAAATACATACAGGCAATTTCGAATTAAAATTAAAATGAGCCACTTGCAAAACGTCAGTTTTGCAAGTCACCGGAGGTGTAGGCTGCGCCCGACCGGAGCAGGCTCTGGCGTGAAACATGGTAAACAAGCAAGTTATGAAACCCAGCCAGAGACAGCGGAAGGTCGGGAGCAGACGTAACGCCGAGTTTTGCAAGAAGCTCAAATCTCAACGCGGGGCGGAACCCGCATCAATTCTTACCCTAGCCCCTAACCCACGGAAATAGCATGCACATGACAGACGCTCTACTCTCCCCCGCCGTCGGGGCGACCATGTGCTGCGCCAGCGCGGGGTGCATTGGCTATGCGGCCAGAAGGCTTCGCCTGGACGGCTCCAGCGACAAGAAGATGCCGATACTGGCCGTCATGGGCGCTTTCGTGTTCGCCGCGCAGATGGTCAACTTTGCCATACCCGGCACAGGCTCCAGCGGGCACATCGGCGGCGGGGTTTTGCTTGCGGGGCTTGTGGGCGGGCCGCCGGCACTGCTGTCCATCTCCGCAGTCCTAGTCATCCAAGCGCTTTTTTTCGCCGACGGCGGGCTATTGGCGCTTGGCTGCAACATCTTCAACATGGGCGTGGCGCCGGCCCTGGTGTGCTACCCGCTCATCTTTCGGCCAATCATAAAAAATGGCGCGACAGCGCGCAGGATAACCGTCGCTTCGGTGGTTGCGTCCATAGCGGCACTGCAACTTGGGGCATTCGGCGTAGTGGCGCAGACCCACATGTCGGGCATCAGCGGCCTGCCATTCTCGGCGTTTGCCATGTTGATGCAGCCGATACACCTAGCCATCGGCATCATAGAGGGCATCGTCACTGCGGCCATTCTCTGTTTTGTGCACAAAATGCGACCAGAGATCATCTCCAGCGCCGCCGCCAATCGCGGCACTGCGCCCATAAGGAACGCAGTAATCGCCGTCGCCGCGCTGACCATTTTGGTTGGCGGGCTTCTTTCCCATCTTTCATCCTCTAGGCCGGACGGGCTGGAGTGGTCTATAGAAAAGGCGGCAGGGGAAGCAGGGCCAGATGCGCAGCCTGGGATTCAATCAAAGAGCGCGGCAATCCAAGAAAAAACTGCCCTGATGCCAGGCTACGACTTTAAGAAGGCGGGCGAACCGGGCCAAACCAATGGCACCAGCGTCGCAGGGCTTGCAGGCGCAGCGCTGACTTTTTTTTTGGCAATAGTAGCCGCCTTTGCCATTACGAGGGCGACGAAAAAATGAGGGGGGTGGTGCCCGCGGGGGAATTTGCCCGGCGCGTATCTCTCGTGCTCGGGTTCGTGGCCCGGTGACTTGGTTCGTTTAGCGCCGGGGCATGGAGCCCGCCCGGATGCTGAACCATTCGCCCGGTAGTGGCATTGGGCGGAATGGCGCCCGGTTGGGGTAGTCGCCCGGTGCTTATCTTACGTGCTCGGGGTCGTGGCCCGCTGGCTTGGTTCATCTCGCGCCGGGTCATGGAGCCCGCCCGGATGCTAAACTGGGGGTCCGCTCAGGGGTGTCCGCATCTGGTGTTGCTAGTAGGCGCGTTGTTGCGGCCCCCCTTTTTAAGCCGCCCAAGTGCTGCTGGCGTT
>JAITFL010000060.1 GCA_031281385.1 Holophagales bacterium | reverse complement strand
AAATACACGTACTCGAAAATGCACAGCCCGCGGTCGGCCTCTTTGTTCGTGAGGCTATGTCCTTGGTGGGTGATCTTTCCATTTTCAAAAATGACGATTTCGCCCGGAAGCACGTCCCTCACAAATTCAAACCCGCACACGTCCAGTGCGCAGCTTTCGGATGCGACTGCGTAGCCAATTTCATTTTTTCCTATGCAGAGCGGCCTAAAGCCGTTGGGGTCGCGCACGGCCACCAATTTGTCGTCGCTGCTCGCTATGACAAGGGTGAATGCGCCACGCAAGGAACTGGTTGCCTTGATGATGCCCGCCAGCGCGTCTTTCTCTTTTGTAATATGATAGGCTATTAGCGACGAAACGACCTCGCTGTCGCTGGTGGCATTAAAAAGGAGTCCTTGGCCGCTCAGTTCTTTCCTTAACTCGATGGCATTCGTGACATTGCCGTTGTGGGCGACTGCGATGCGCCCGGTAAGGTATTCGGTGACAAAGGGCCCGACATTTTCCTTTGTGTTGTTGCCAGTGGTGGAATAGCGCGTGTGTCCAACGGCCACCATGCTTTTGGGTATCTTATCTAGCTCTTCTGGGGGGAAAACCTCGCTGACCAGCCCCACGCCTTTGCGGCACAGAATTTGGGGTCCGTTTGCCACGGCGATGCCGGCACCCTCCTGCCCCCGATGCTGCAGGGCGAGCAGGCCGTTGTACGCAAAGCCAGCCGCTTCATCGGCTGTCAAGCTGACACCGAAAACCGCGCACTCTTCATTTAGCTTATCGGACACTTTCACGTGGTTTCCCCGTCCCGCGAGCGAATCCCCACTCTGCGGCCGCACAGTGGCCACTGGATTGGGAGTCTGCCCAAAAACGAACCCCCGCGCTTGGGCGGGGGGCCGACTCGGCCATTTTGCCGATTGAATCCATATTTGATTCCTTTGCCAACATGGTAACACATTTTAGGACATGGACCAGCTAGGCCGCCTTTCTTTTGCTTATTTTATCAAGGTTTTGGCAAATTGTAAATGAGCCAATGAAAAGCACTTGCGTGTTGCATTGGTTTGGAATTGCGTCAGAGCGACGGCGGCTCGGGGTCAGCCCCATTTCCCAGTGAACCTCAGCATGGCAGACCTGTCTATTTCATTGGCGTATGCTATGCCCACGCGCTTGGCGCGTTCAATGGTTTTGGGGCCTTCCCCTTCGCGTAGCGTCAGCCCCCCTTTTTCATACAGCGGATGGAAGTTGTAGCTCTTGTCGATGGCGAGGGCTTGGGCGACTTTGCCGGGCCCGTTGCAAAGAGCCGGCCCCATCTTTGCATTTCTGCGCTCCATCACGCTTTCGGTGCCGCCCAATACTTCGCAGGAGCGTATCAGCGCGGCGGCGCCTTCGCCTGCGATGCTAGTGACAATATTGAGCATTTGGTGGATGCCATAGCACAGGTACACATAGCAGTGTCCGCCGGGTCCCCACATTGGCTCATTCCTGGGTGTTTTGCCAAATCTACAGTGGCTGGCGCTGTCTTCTGCGCCTCCGTATGCCTCTACTTCCGTTATCCTCAAAACAACGCCACCTTTGCATAGCAGCTTCCCCAGCAGCTCTTGCGCGACGATTTCGATTGGGCGCAGATAAAACTGCTGTTCAACAATTAGTGGGGCTGCCCGCATTTGTCACCCCTGGGGTCTGGTGGTAAGCGGGGGGCCGCCTCGCATGCGAGGCGGTTCCCGCTGAACCCCCAGTTAAGATTCAGGAAGCTTTTCCATGCCCCGGCGCAAAATGAAACAGGCCGTTGGGCCTCATACCAACATGCAATCAAACAATTGCATGTTGGTATGAGGCGGCGGGAACCGACGCCCGCAAGTTTTTGAAATAACTGGGTTTCCCAGGTTTTCAAAAACTTTGGCGTATAGCGTTCAACGTTAGTTGAACGCAAATTGGTATTAGCCCAGAGGTTAAGCGGTGAATGACCTCGCCGTGTGTCCATTCGGCGCAATGAAATTGCCATCCGTCAACAAGAAAAGATTTGGGATGGTTTTGCAAGTGGGCCAATTCTCAATTTAGCCATGAATCTCAGCCTGGGTATGGGAAAAACAGGATTTTCATTCTCGCTAACCACCACCATTTGCTCTCTTGGGCGGGTTTCAGTTTCTCTGAAGACTTCCTGTCTTTTTTGATCGCCTTTATTTGATTCTTCGCAAGAGCGGGGTTGTTGATGGCCTGCGGAGCTTTTGGGGAATTGAAATTTTTTATTACCATGCTTTGGTCAATGATCAACATCTCCTGCCCAATGGCGAACCTGTGGTTGGCCCACGTCAGTGCCCCCATGCGCACAAAACGCGTACCCAAGTCGGAGTCCCCAGTCGTCACTTCTAGCGCAACGGTCTTATTGTCTTTGGTGCGGGAGGTATGCCGGATCACCAGCTCTGCGAAGATTGGCTCGGCTATTGGCCCTGGGGCTACCACGTATATTGACTTTTTGGCACTGCGGATGGCTTCCAAGACCATTTGCTCTTTGCTGTTTGCCTCTTGCGGCTCCTGGGCCATCAGGCCGCTTAGAGCGCAAGCGCAGCAAATGCACAATGCGGACAATAGAGCGCGGATTGATCTATTCTGTATGCCTTGTCTCTTGGTCATTATGAGCCTCTTGGTTATTCTGGTCATTGGTGTCGGTAGCTACAAAACGGGTCCGAAAATCCTCAATAACTCCCCAAAGCAACCCCAACCGGCCTCTTCATGCTTTCTAGACAGGCCGATTTTTTCAGAGGACTTCCTGTTTTTTTTTAGCTCGGAAACGCGGTGCTTCGCAAAAGTTGGGTCATCTATGGCTTCCACCCTGCTTGGCGAGGTGAAATTCTTCAAAATGATGCTTTCGTCAATGATCAGCATTTCAGGCTCGTTGGCATATTTGGGGTTGACCCATACTAGGGCCGCTTTGGAAAAACGCGCGGCTGTTTGCGAGTCGGCGGTCATCACTTCCAACGTATCAATTTTATTATTCGTCCGGAACGTCTCGGACGGGAGTTTGTACTTTATTATCAGCTCAGCGGCTATTGATTCTGGAATTGGCTTTGGGGCGACAACGTGTATTGACTTGTTGGCGTTGCGAATGGCGTTGAAAACCATCTGCTCCTGTTGATCTAGTTGCTCTTGGCTATTGGCCTGCTGCGGCCCCTGCCCCCCTTGGGCGTCGAGGGCTACGCCAAGGGTACTGAGGGTGCAGACGCAACAGACAAACAATGTGGGCAATAGCGCGCGGACAGGTCTATTTCGCATGGACTGGCCTCATTGGTCATAGGTTATCGACAGCTCAACTGGGCGGGTCAACCAAAACGGCCCACCGCATGATTGCTCATGTGTGGGCCGCACAAACAGGCACAATATGTTTTAGACCCAGCCCCTCAGCCTGCAGGCTTCGGCGACGCGCATGATTGAAATCATATAGGCCGCGTCGCGCATGTAAACCTTTTTCTCCCGCGCCAAGGCGGAAACTGCCTTGAATGCGTTTGTCATCTTTTGGTCCAACTTGGTGAGGACTTCTTCTTTTTCCCAGTAATAGTTCATATTGTTTTGAACCTGCTCGAAGTACGAGCAGGTGACGCCGCCGGCGTTGCAGAGGAAATCGGGGCAGAGGAAGATGCCTTTTTTCTGTATCACGGCGTCGGCTTCTGGGGTTGTTGGCCCATTCGCGCCTTCGGCTATCATCTTGACAGTGTCCTTGATCTTTTCGACATTGCTGGCGTTGACCATGTTTTCTTGAGCGGCGGGTACCAAAACCGTGACAGGTTGCTCTATCCACGCGCCGCCGTCCAACTGTTTCCAGCCGTACTCTTTGGCCTTGGCGGGGTCAATGGTGCCGAATTTGTCAACGGAAGCCTTTAGTTGCTCGAACTTGATCCCAGCGTCGCTTGCGTAGGTATATGCCTTTTTGTCCTTGTTGTCCCAGCAGGAGATCGCGCAGGTCTTTGCGCCATACTGTTCCAATAGGTCAAGGGTGTACTGGGCAACGTTGCCAGACCCTTGGATTGAGGCAGTGGCGTTCTTGATGTCAATGCCGAGTTCTTTCAACGCTTCGCGGATGGTATAGACAACGCCGTACCCAGTGGCCTCCGTGCGGCCAAGGGAACCGCCCGAACCCACCGGCTTGCCGGTGATAACGCCAGGAAACTGGCCGCCCATGATGTGTTCGTACTCGTCCATGATCCACAGCATGTGCTGGCCGTTTGTCATAACATCGGGGGCCGGGACGTCTTGGACGGGTCCAACGTTTTTGGCGATCTGCCTGATGAAGCCGCGGCAGATTCTTTCCTGCTCTCTTTCGCTCAGTTCGCGCGGGTCGCAGATCACGCCACCCTTTCCGCCGCCCAGCGGAATATCAACGACGGCGGTCTTCCAAGTCATCCATGTCGCAAGTGCCCGGATGGTGTCAACCGTTTCGTTGGGGTGGAATCGAATGCCGCCCTTGGCGGGACCCCTCGCGTCGCTGTGCTGTACACGGAACCCCTTGAACACTTTGATTTTTCCATCATCCATGCGGACAGGGATGCTGAAATGGTATTCGCGCATTGGGACGCGCAAAAATTCCCTGGTGCCGCTGTCCAGCCCCAGTTTCTCTGCCACGCCGTCAAATTGGCGCTGGGCCATTTCAAAAGGGTTAAAGGCCGAATCAGCCATAAAGTATCTCCTCAGTTAGAAAAATTGGGCATTGAATCAGCCCTTGTCAAAAATAATTGAACCAAGCTATTTGCCGCCTTCCGTTGGTTCGGGGAACAGCTTTGCTATGGCGGCTGGGTACTTGTCGAAGTTGAATGTCCAAATAAACATGGAGCCATCCGAGTTGTACCCAACCGGAATGGCCACGATCAAGGTTTCACCCACCTTCAGTAGCACGTCGTTTACGGTTTTATCCCCGGTCACGCTGCTTGCGACTGTCGCTTCGAGGTACTGCCAGCCATGTTCGGGGATGGCCTTTAGCAGGCGATATAGCCCTGCGGCATAGATGGGTTTGGGGTTTGCGTCAACGGCTTCAGTGAGATCTTTTATCAGTTTTTCCGCAAGTTTTTTGTCAGGGATGTTCTCCCTTGGCATATCGAGCCTAGCTTGGTTGACTGTTGACAAGGATTTCATGGTTTCGGGGTCAATCGCTTTCCCCGAATCCAAATCTTTTAGGGCCGCAGTGAATTCGCGCCGCGACCACCTGGGCGAAATGTAGCCCTTTTGCACCAAGTCTTGGACTCCGATGGTTTCGATTTCTTCTTCCGTCAGCTTTATCCCCAAAATGCCAGCGCGGTAGTGGTACCAAGTCGCCGAACCCAAAAATTTTCCTTGGTCTTCGGGCGCAAAGGCCTCAAGGGACTTGGGGTCTTTTCTCACCATCGCATACTGCAGGTGCTTGAGAATGTCCGCTGGTGACTTTGCGGACTCCGGCGCGACGACCGGCACTGTGTCATTTGATTTTTTTTCGCACCCCGCAATGAACATCAGCCCAGCAGCGGCGACTATGGCAAGTGGCCTAGACATGGTTCCTCCCAGTTGGATATAGTTTATTGGGGATGACTCTACTGCCCCCATGGAATCCAGTGTACCCTATCCACCTGATTGTTGTTGGAAAAACTAAGCAGAAATCCATAATTACTTTGGAGAGCCATTATAAACAATTAGTAAAGGCATACATTCGCCTTGAAATATTTGAAATTCAAGAGGGCAGGGGCCAGACGGAGCGACGCCTGTTGGATGAGGCGGTACACATAAAGGCGGCACTTTCGGGCCATAAGAAGCAAGTGATATTGGATCGGGGCGGCGCACAGCGCAGCTCGGAAGAATTTGCTGCTTGGCTGGGGAACATCATGGACAATGGCGAAAGTTTGGCCTTTGCAATTGGGTCTAGCCACGGGTTCCACCCATCCCTGAAAGCAGAAATCAAAGAGAGCGTGAGCCTAAGCCAGATGACATTTCCCCACGATCTCTGCCGGGCCATGCTTCTGGAGCAGCTATTTAGGGCATGCTGCATCTTGCGCGGGAAACCGTACCATAAATGATTCCAATTTCAAATAGAATCAGTTCAGCCACCGACGGGTACTATAGCAGTTCAATTGTAGGTTGAACTGCTATGCGAGCGTGAATTGCTATAGAACTGTTTCTAGCCTATGGCACATATCTTGCACGCTCGGAATGGGTGTTCCTGCAATTTGGTTCGCCTACCGCCGGGTCTTGGAAAAGCTTCCCGGATGCGCCCGCCCATCGAAAGCCATCTCCATGCGTCCGCCCCTACTATAGAGCAGTGATCGAGGCGAGTGCCCGGGGGCTGGGGGGTAGCGAGGGTTCGACGCGCTTGCGCGGCAGGCCCGAGCGGACCCCCAGTGAGCATTCGGAAAGCTTTTCCATTCCCCGGCGCCAGATGCAATAGGCCGCAACGCCCTGCCCCCGAACTCAAGCGGCGAATGCCCTCGCCGCGTGTCCAATCGGCATAACAACCATCTCGGGCGCAGCCCGCACCAACACTGCCGCGCAAGCGACCTCTCGCATTATTTGGGTGCCAAATAAAATGTAAAACGTGTGCCAAATAAATTGTCATTTTACACTATCTAAGATTGTACGTGTTTGCGAAGCCCTTGTCAATAAACAATTAGTGCATTTCCATAATTCCAAGTCAACTGGATAATTCCCTTCCTGTTCCATCTTGTTTCTATAATTTGCATTAATTTAGGGAAACAGCCGCGCCATCGGCCACCGTGTAAAGAGGCTCCGGCAGTGCTTGGACTTCGGCCATTAGTTCGTCTTCAAAGGTGGCTATCAGCCCTGCGTTTTGGGCCGGGCCGCCGTCTAGCCACAGGGAACCCACCGCCGCTTCTCTTCCAAGCAGCCCGATGGCTCTGCGGGCGACCGAACCATGCAGGGCCTTGATTATGCTCTCGCGCTTTGCCCCACGCGCCAAAAGAGAAACAATCTCGCTTTCCGCAAACACCACGCAAGTGCTGTTGATCTCTATGTCCTCCTGTGCCAAGGCACTCAACGCGGCAAATACCCCCGTGAAGATGGGGACTTTTCCACAATACGAACCTCCGCATACGCTGAGATCGCCGACTATCCTAGCATCAAAGCCACTATCAGGGACTACGGCGTGGATGAAAATTTGAGAACGCGGTTTTGGCTCAACGTCCACCCCTATGTCAATATGCCCTGCTGACAAACGGACATTCCTTTTCTCCGTGATTCTTATTGAACCACAGTGCCAAAAAATAAAAATACCCAGAATACAGATTGCAGAAGTCAAAGAGTATTTCGCCGACCGCATTCCCCTGCTGGTGGTGGCGGCTGAGAAGCCGCACCAGTGTTTTGCACTTGCTGCGTATTACGTGGCTGCAGGCGGCCTGGGTGCATCCTTGGGGTATGTAAAAGGTCAGGGTGCTATCCTTGGAAGGCTGCGCCCCGAGAGATTTTTGCAAGGCCGATGTCTTTTGTACAAGCCATTCCAGTTCCTCTTCGGTCACTAGGGTCTTTGTTCTGAGAGACGGGTTGATATGGTACATCAATTCGTTGATTTTGCACAAATCATCTGCCAATTCAGGGGCGGCGGCGCGATCCACGTCGTCCAGTAGCGAGCGCAACAGGCCGATCATGCTGGAAATTTCGTCTGTCAGTATTTCAAAGTCGCACCTAAGATCGGCCGCATCATCGTACAAAAAACAATAAGCTAGGTATTTGCTCATACTGTCTCCATGTTCGCTTGGCTACTGTTGGACGCTCCAGAACCCGCTTCTATATTTAAGATTGCATATTTGTCTTGATCCACGCAATCCTTGACAATAAAATTCACACTGTTTGAAAAAAGTGGGCCATCAAAAGTGAAAGTATGGTACTCCCCATTTTCGCCGCACACATCCGCGCCGCATTTTTCAATGGAATCGGCGACTTCGCAGGTCAATATTTGCCCCAGAAAATTCTTTGGCAAAAGGTCTGTATTCACCACAATAATGATTGTCGAAAAACCATTTTTTATAAATTCATAGACCAGTTTTTTTCTTTCTTCGTTCCACAGCGGAAAAAATGGCAATAGTCCCACATTCTTGCAGCGCTGGCTGCACCATTCAAAGTGTCCCTCTATGTCTATGTCGCCGAACACGCACACTTCCGCTCCCTTGTTTTTTGCCTCGTCTAGGGCCTTTTCAAAATTTTCTTCGTATTGCTTGTTCGTTGTTTTTACGATAGCCACGGGCATGGAAAGGGAATCTGACGCTAGGCGTATGAGGTTTTCGCTCACTCCATGAAACCAGGAGCGGCCGGCATCAATGTTGTAGGTTGTTATCATCCCAAGTGGCAAAAGCCCAGACTTGATGGATCTATATATTGCCAAAACACTGTCTTTGCCGCCGCTGTACGAGGCGACAAATTTTTTTCCGCGCAGGTCTGGTTGATTCATTCTTTCGGTCTCCTAATAGTTTTGGAGCAATGGCGCAGCACTGTACCCACCCTGTTTGAATATCCTGCACAATGCCATTGTAATTGTGGTTTCCCTCACGCCAGGCGCGGTTAGCTGCACCATTTTCGCCTTTGTCATTGTGTTTTTTCTCCATAGCCTTTTGCTAAAATCCTAATGCTGGCCTCTGCCTCTGCCCATGAAAACATTTCTAGGTTAATTACTCCGTCGTAATGCGTAAGCAGTGGAAGGAGTTCAAGCAACCAAGACTCGCCCCCTCGCAGTTGCCTATGATCTGCAAGCCCGCCGTCCAAGGCTGGCAGTTCACGGTCAATACTGTGAAGATGGATTTCCCCGATGCGATCCCTATAGCTTTGATAAAAGCCAGCCGGATTTCGCCCTTCCAACAACAGGTGTCCTGTGTCCATGCAGACGCCGACCTCTGCCCCAAGGTGTGGAAACAATGTTTCCAATAGGCCGACTTTTGTGTTTTCCGCCAAAAATTTGCAGCCGTATCGCTCTGCCCATTTCCTTAGAAGTTTGGCTTGGGCCGAGGGGCTTTCAACGGCGGGGTGAACGATGCAATGCCTCACCAGTGGCGCAAGACGGGCTACCAGCTCTTCATGGGCGGGAAGCAGCAATTCCGGCAAGTGGGCCGTAAAAACAAACCGCTCCCTATAGCCAAGTATTTCTTCCCAATCAGAATCGAGTTGCAATTTTATCTCATCGTCATAGAGAAAAAATAGCAGTTCCACACACTGGATCTCTTTCTTGGCTTCAAGAAAACGCAGGTTTTCCGCGTAGGTCCCCGGGACTACCCAAGATGGGGCGCAAAGTATGGAAGAGCCTATCTGCGTTTTCATAGCGGCTACACTATCCTCTCGGGTATTCCGCAAAACAGGCGGATTATTTCATGGGAGTTGCGAGAAAGCATCGCCAGCGACTTCCCAGCCGCTTCCCGCCATTTTCTTGGTATCGGATCAGTGGGCACCACGCCGCAGGAAATATCGTTGCAGATAACGATGGCATCTGGGTTGGCGTCAATGAATCGCCGCAGGCTTTCTTCAACATCAACATCCATTTTCACCAGTGCCAAGACCCACTTGTCAATTTCATAGAATAACTTTTTGCCTTCTAGCAAGTTTGCGTTATCACAGCCGCACCTGCATACATCGCTCTCGGTCAATTGGAACCTGTCCAGCGCGTAACCGAGTTTGCCTTGGTAGGCACCGCCGAATATCAGAATCATTGTTGCCCCCCCAGTGCCACTGCCATTGCGACAAGGCCGCCCAATTCGCCTATCACCAGGGCAAAGCCGGCCAAATCTCCCGACACGCCCTTCATGTTTCTGTATGCCAAACCAATAGCCACCCCAAAGCATGCCACCACCGAAATAGCGACTATCAGGCCGCCTAGCTGTCCTAAATAACAAGAGAGCGCAATGCCCAAAGCTGCAATAGATGCTATGAAAACCTTGTGCGAGACTTTGGTGTTTTTTCTAAACATGTTTGCATAGCGGCTTTGCGTCATGGGGCTTAGGCATAGAATCGAAAGGCTACAGAGGCATCTGGATATTACAGGGATAACGATCAATAGTTTTAGATCCATCGCCTGTTCCATGACAACATACACGGCGGCAAATTGCAGGACAAACAAAACGCCAAGCATTATGGCCGCAAAAGCACCAATGTGCGGGTCTTTTAGGATGCACTGTCTTTCTTTCAGCGGACGGCGCGACAGAATCGCATCGCTGGCATCCAAGTATCCGTCTAGGTGCAGAAACCCAGAAATGATGAAAGGCACCACAGACACCACCGCCGAGGCCAGCATGGTGTGTACCCCGCCCAATATCAATAATTTTGCAGCACCCCACCACAGGGCACCAATAAAGCCGCCAAGCAAGGGAAAGCAAGGCAGCACCAAATTTTTTGCCCTTTCGTCCCACAGCAAAAATGGCTGCGGGATGGCGCAAAACATGCCAAAGGACATATACAAGCCCTTAAAGTATCTTGTCATGGAACCACCCATACAACTCTTTGCCCTTGTGGACAATTACATTTGCACATACTACTTCAAGCACTACGTCGCAGGCCTTTGCCGCCACTCTGTCCAGCCTGGCGAGGGATTTTCTGTATTTTTCGGTCAGAGCGTCGAACCGATGTGCATCGCTGTAAATGTAGTCCGACACAACAACAATTTTTTCCACAGAATCCAAAACTTGCAGCAAGCCGCCTTCTATTTTTTCCGCCGCCCGCTCGTTGACGCTGCCCCCCGGCAAAAACATTTCGTTTGCCAGCAGTGCAGTTAGGCTGTCCACCAAGAAAGAGGAATCGTGGCCGCACTTACCCAATAACATTTCTATGTCAACCGGCTGTTCAACCGTTGTGAAGCCCCATCCCTCCCGTTCCCGCCTGTGTTTTAGGACGCGCTCTTCGTCTTCGCTGTCAACAGGTTTCATCGTGGCTATATAGTGCAGGGAATCTGTCCGCTGGGCCCTTGCCAAACGCTGCGCGTGGTGGGATTTTCCGTTTTTGCAGCCTCCTGAAACAAAAATCTTCATTGGTTTTTCCTAAAAAATACATCGCCGCCGTGCATCTTTTTCAAATATTCTTCGCCGATATTTGCTTCTTCAAAGGTACCCATGTCGCGTATTATCGCGGAGGCGGCGTCAATAATGGCAAACATTATGGGGCAGCCGCTGCCCTCGCCAAGCCGCATGTTGAGTTTCAGGGGAGCTTCTACGCCAAGGGCCGAAGCTGCATAGCCAAAGCCCTGTTCACAAGAAACGTGGGATGGAAACATGAATTCCTTTACAAGGAGATTGAGGCGCGAAGCCACAAGGGCCGCAACGATGGAAATAAAGCCGTCTATCACCACTGGCACTCTTGCCAACGCCCCGCCGATAAAAACTCCTGCCATGGCCGCAATCTCAAAGCCCCCCACTTTTGCCAGCACGTCTATTGGATCTGCTGGGTCTGGCCTGTTTCTTTCCAAGGCCGCGCTGATGACTTTGATTTTATGTTTATGCCCACTGCTATCAAGCCCAGCCCCCTTGTCAGAGGCAAGAAATACAGACAAGCCCGTGAGGGCGCATAGCACAGCCGCAGATGTGGTAGTGTTACCGATACCCATCTCACCCGCGCCAAGCAGCGCGTACCCATCTTTGGCGGCTTCAACGGCTGTTTCTATGCCTATGATGATCGCCTGTACGGCTTCATCGTATGTCATCGCTTCGCGTTTTGCTATGTTCCAAGTTGATTTTCGGATTTTTCTGTTTTTGACGAAAGGACTGTCTATGTCTGCGGCAATGCCTACATCCACGACAATCAGATCTGCATCAAATTGTCTGGCTATAGCCGAGACGCCAGTCAGCCCCTTTGAGAAATTCAATGTCTGTGTGCATGTGACACTTTGTGGGGCCGAGGAAACCCCCTCTTCAACGACGCCATTGTCAGAGGCCATGATGATAACGCAGCGCTTGGTCGCGTCATAAATCATTTTCCCGCTGATGCCAGCAAGCCTTACCGCAATGTCTTCCAGCTTCCCCAAGCTGCCAGGCGGCTTTGCCAAAGAAATAAGCCTTGCCTCTGCCCTTGCCTTTGCTTCAATATCAAGGGGCTCTATCCGAGATAGGTATTTTTTTAGCGCGTCCAGCGACATGGGTTCTGTTTGTCCTTGATCAATGTCCTAGTTCCACGAAAAAACGAATCCAGCATGGGCGTCATCTCAGGCCAGCGAAACAGCCGCGCCATAGGCCACCGTGTAAAGAGGCTCCGGCAGTGCTTGGACTTCGGCCATTAGCTCGTCTTCAAAGGCAGCTATCAGCCCTGCGTTTTGGGCCGGGCCGCCGTCTAGCCACAGGGAACCCACCGCCCCCTCTCTTCCAAGCAGCCCAATGGCTCTGCGGGCAACCGAACCATGCAGGGCCTTGATTATGCTCTCGCGCTTTGCTCCACGCGCCATAAGAGATATGATTTCGCTTTCTGCAAACACCACGCAAGTGCTGTTGATCTCGATGTCCTCCTGTGCCAAGGCGCTCAACGCGCCAAAATCCTCTAGGGCTGTGTCAAGGACTCTTGCGGCCAGTTCAAAGAAGCGGCCAGTGCCAGCAGCGCATTTGTCGTTCATTTTGAAATCAACCACTTTGCCACATTCAGAGAGGCGCAATGCCTTCATGTCCTGACCGCCTATGTTTAGGACATTTCTGGCCACGCCGCCAGAACGCTTGAA
>JAITFL010000053.1 GCA_031281385.1 Holophagales bacterium | reverse complement strand
GTCATCTCCTGCGGACACGGCTACCCAATCGTTGGCTGTACCCACGCTAACGGGGGCATTTCTGTCCAATCCGGTGCCGTCTCCAAGCTGGCCGCAATTGTTTTGCCCCCACGTCCAGAGACTGCCGTCAGCTTGGATTGCCAGCGAATGACAGCTGCCAGCCGCGATTGTCGCCAAGCCGACTTTGAGCTTGTCATTTTGGTTTGTTTTTAGTTGAGCCATGAAAGATGTTCTCCTATGCGTGTTTGCGTTGTCGTTTGTTGCGTCAGGATTCATGGGTTTCAGTTGTAGTAGCCCAGTTTGTTGGCCATTTCAAAATCTGCGCTGGCTTTTGTTATGTCTCCGATGGTCTGGTAGGTTAGCCCCCTGCTGTGGAACGCATGTCCAAAATCGGGGTTCAGCATTGTAACCTTGGTGTAATTCGCAATGGCGGCAACATAGTTGCCCAACTCTTTCAGGGCGTTGCCGCGGTTGAAATATGCGCCTTCATTCTTGGGATTTATCGCTATTGCGCTGTCAAAATCTGCTATGCCAAGCTCGTACTCGCCCATTTTGCAATGCGCGACACCCCTGTTGTTGTAAGCAATTTTGAAGCGCGGATCGAGTTCTATGGCATGGGAATAATCCCCAATGGCCTGGCTGAAGTTCTCCAAATTAAGATGTGCATTGGCCCTGTCGTAAAACACTCGGGCATCATTGGGGTTTAGCCAAATGCCTTGCGTGAAGTCTGCTATGGCGGAAGCGAAATCTTCCAAACTCCGATAGGCGAGGCCCCGGTTGTAGTAGGCTCCGGCATCGCTTGGATCCAGCTCTATCGCAGTGCTATAGTCCGCAATGCCATTGTAGTCCTCGCCCTTGGCGCAGTATGCGTTCCCTCTTGCGACGTAGGCAACGGATATATCGGGACGTAGCCTGATGCATTCGCTATAATCCTCTATGGCAAGTTCATAGTCCTCCAATCTTCCAAAGGCCCTTGCCCTGCAGAAATATGCGAAGGAATCACTGGGGTCAAGTGCTATTGCTCTGCCATAGTCGGCGATGCCAAGGTCGTACCTGCCCATATCGTAATGTACATGCCCCCTCTCTAGGAAGGGTCTTGGGTTGCTTGGCTCAAGCCTTATTGCCTGCGAAAAATCCTCAATGGCGCGTCTAAAGTCTTCTGACTTGCGGCAGACACGGCCATGTTTGATGTATGCTTTTGCTCGGCGGGAACTGTCTGAGCTGGTATCGGGGCTGAGAACAGTCTCCTTGCTGGGTTCCGCAATGGATGCGCTGCTGCTGTTTTTCATGGCTGGCTCTCCTTTCGCTCGATGATGACTTTCTCCGTGCCGTAATAGACGCTGGCCGTCTTTACAAAAAAATGATCGTTCATGGACACGGAAACGCTTTTTTGCTCGGTGTACCCAAGCACAGACTTGAACACCATTCCCCAGAAGGCCCCTATGCTGCGCTTCACAAAGATGTCCAGTTTGGCCTTTGCGTCGCCTGTCAGCAGGATGAATTCGTCTTGGTAGTACCTAAGGAACGTCTTGACTGGCGGTATCTCGAAAAGGTCGTTGCAAAAAATGATGTTGGTCAGCAAATCCCTGTCCGCTATGGATTCCATGCACTTGTCCCAGTAGGGGCGGTACTCCGGCTTCTGCTGAAACTCCTTGAAATGGGTGTAGATTTCGGCAAAGCTGTCAGTTACCTGTTTTGTGATGTCATGGCACTTAAGAATTTTCATCATTACTCCAACGTTCATATTTGAATATACGATATATAGCCTCTTTTGTCAAGTGGTCCCAAAAATCAAGGAACAACGCGGACAAAAACCACTGAATGCTGTCACAATCAATGTTTGAGTCACAACATGCCCCCCGAACCCGCCCCAAATATAGAAGCGGTGAGCGAAGCGAAGAAATGAGCTCTGCCCTTGTTAAGATGTGTCTGGCTTTCTGGGCAAAGCCTAGCAGTCATCGCCCCCAATGCTCTGAACGATGGCAGCAATTTCGTCGGGCCTTGGCAGCAGCGAGCGCATTTTTTCTGGCATAGAGTCGTAATATGAATATGTCGCTACGCCGATAGGCATATTCGATGCTTCCAACATGTATTCCACCGTTGTGCGATTTTTGCTTTTGCAAATGATTATTCCGATTGGCGGGGTTTCTTCCGGCAGTTTCATCGTTTTGTCAAGCGCGGTCAGATAAAACTGCATTTTGCCCACATACTCTGGCTGGAATTCGCCTATTTTTAGGTCAATCGCGATAAGGCAACGCAGGCGCCTATGATACAGAAGCAAGTCAATGTAATAATCTTCGCCTGCAAAGTCAATATGGTATTGATTACCGATAAAACAGAAGTCTCCGCCCATCTCTACAAGAAATGCTCGAACATTATTTATTATTCCCGACTCTAACTCCGCTTCGCTGTGTTCGATGCCCATTTCGATAAAGTCAAAATTGTAGTCATCTTTGAGAGCCAGCTTTGCTTGGTGTCTATATTGTTCAGGTATTGTTTTCTCGAAATTGGTCTGGTTTGTGAGGTACTTCTCAAACGCCCGATTTTCGATATTGTTGACAAGAACGTCTTTTGTCCATCCATATCGCTTTGTCATTTTGATATAAAAATCAGGGAACTATATACTTGATTCCCCAAAAAATGAACCAATCATTAAAAGGTAATACATTCACCCAATCTTTCAGACAACCTAATAATAAATTGTTCATTTTAGCATTCCTTGAAAATTGCTGTTACTGCTGATATTAGGAATCTGTGAAATCAAATATATAGTTTCCAAAAATGGTTACAAGCTCTATATATCATGTTGTACGGGAACATTGCCAAAAGGCAAGTCATACGCTGGTCGTGCGAGCGTTGCCGTGTATAACATCAGCATTTCAATCGCTCGGTCGCGAGAAAGTCGTTCAACCCTTTTACAATTAAATGTTATTGAGTGGGTGTTGTCAGGTTTAGTGGTGAGTTTTCCTTTAAACAAATCATCGCCAAAGAACAGATTGACAATACCAATATATTTGGCAATTTTTCTATTGAACTGATCCACAGTTCCATCTTCACCATCCGGAAAAAGCTTGGCAGCTTTTTCGGCTTCTCGAGTCAAGCGTTTAGACAAATATTTATAACGTTCTTCCCATGCAGGACGAATTCCAGAAGGCGCATCTCCACCGACTGTCAGCTCAGCCACTCCGTCTTGATTGAACACACATAGATCTAAAAGGCATTCGCACACGGAATGGATGCGTTTAAAATTTACGAACCAGTGATTTTCATGAGATGGGCCGAAGTATGGCATTTCTTTCCAATACGGTGGCTTTTTCTTGTCCGCTTGAACAATTTCAGCAAGTGGAATTCGCAGGAGTTCAGGTTGGCGCTTGCCACAAGAGCGTACCATCAGATCACATGGCTGAGCGAGCAAGATGTATTTTTTTTGGCTATTTCCGCCAACTTTTTCAAATATGTCGCCAAGTTCGAGCGGCAGATGGTTCTTGTTAATATAGTCGCCGTCCTCGTACAACTCTTTACGCTGCAACTCCCATACTCTACGGGGTTTCGTTAGTGCACCAATTCCTTTTTCTTCGAGTTTTGTCCTCACAATTCTCAATCGTGCTGCAATTGCCTCAAGCTTCCCGTCATCGTGCGCTAAGCAACGGGACTTCAGGCGATGAAACATAGCATATAGCCTGAAAAGCATATCTGGTTCCCAAATGCCTTCTTTAGCAGGAACCTGAAACACGATATGATAGAGATCGTCGATACTGATTTCTTCAACTTGCTTCGCTGCATCTTGAGCTGCATTATTAATGATTGTACTCGTCTGTAGTTTTAGTTCAGTGAAGTCAGGTGCCAATACAGAAAGCATTAGCAAATGCGCGAATTGAATTGGAGCTTCACTGATATGTAGTTTGGGGATCAGAATAAAGCGATCTGGATTGATATCATGCGCGACGCTGAGCTCTCTTTGTCGCTGTAGTTGCTCTGCCGGAGTAACGGTATGTGTCAAAAGAGCGCAAATTAAATTTTTGGTGTCGTCCTTCAACAGTTTCTTAATGATCGTGATGCCTTCTTCTCTACCTCCTCCTTCTTTAGAAAAGTCTTGATCAAACAAGAAAAGAGTATGTTGATTCATACTATCTTTAAGAAGCTGTTCCCTTTGTGTCTTCCATTGTTTTAATGAAAGGCAAGTGAGTTTATCTTTAGGGATGATATCGCTCATAATTGACATGTTAGCCATATCGTTGGCTTCATTGTCACCATCATGCATATGAGCAGCAATAACAAGTGCCTTGCCAAGTTCCATCTGCGACGTAGTATCAAGTTGCGTCCATTTCCGCCGAATCTGCTCGGCGCGGATTTTCTGATCACACGAAATCGATTCTCCAATCTCAGGGAATGTATGCAATAGTATGGAGTCCTCCATGCTATTTGCAGCAGCAATGACATCTGCTAACGATATGCTTTTGTCATTGATGTCATCAACCGAGACAACTCGCTTCACTTCAAGAAGGTCTAAAAGCTTTTCCACGATTGTCTGCGCTTCTGCAAAGTTTTGCTCATTCATGAATCGCTCCCCGCAGATCAATTTGGAATTTGAATAGTCGGTTGCGCTGATTACGTTCTGGGAGGATGCCAATGCTACATCCCTCGGAATCCAAGAGTTGCTTTGCAATAAAGAGACCCAACCCTCGTCCCCGCTTTTTCGCGGATATAAACGGTTCAAACAGAGCGGGTTCGACACTGGGATCAATGCCACTGCCATCATCGAAGACACGTACAAATGGGCTGAATATCTCAATAGTGATGTTGCCTGAGGCAAGCCGTCTCTGGGTTATATCTTCTTTTAGCCAGTACTCACTATTTAAGATGAGGTTATCAATAACCTGCTCCAGTTTGCCACGGTTCATTCTGACCAGAAAACGAGGAGAGTCGCTTGGGACAACAGTCATGGCAATTTTGTTCTTTCTGAGCCGGTCTTGATAGAATTCAAGCAATTCGGCAGCAAACTCGTTGATGTAGATGTCGTGTCGCTGTTCTCGCACATATCGTAAAGATGGCGACAAGAATGAAATCTGTTTGCGAAGAGCCGTGACCGATGATTCCACATGCTCAAGAAACACCAGGATTGAACGGTCATTGATACCTTTGTTGCGGAGCGTTGTTTGAACGGACTTTGTCCGCTGTGCAAGTTGATCTGCCACATTGAAGATTTCATGTGACAGCGCTTCGGCAGTTAAGCCGAGGGCAACTGTCTGATACACATCATCCAGCTGGCGGCGGATAGTGTCAAATCGATCCTCTAGCACCTGTTCCTTACTCTGAAGCGATTCAAGTTTCACGAAATACTCAGAGATGCGACCAAGCATTTCCTCAGCTTCGGTTAGCAATTGTTCCAAATCAGAAAGCGTAGAAGTCATTTTTTTGCGGAGTTCAGGCGAAATTTCTTTTGCGGCCTTGAGCTGCGACAAAGTTGCCTTTGATGCTGACACGCTTGCGCCAAGTTTGGCTTTGTATTCGGCGAGACTTTTCTTATGTTGTGGGGCTTTAGCAAGTTCCTTTTTGATTGTGAGGGAAATGTCCTCTACTGTCTGATAGTTCACACGCGCCAATGCCTCGTTATGCATTTTACGGAAATCAACCCATGCACGCCCAAAGAACTCATGCACCTTGTCTGTGAATGATGTAAATACTTCCAATAGAGCATAGAAGTTACGAAAATACGGAGAATCCTTGAATCCTTCCCGGTCTGTTGTTTCTTCAAGCACCATGTTTTCACGGGCAGACAGAGCGACATATCCGAGAGTGCTGTCCGGCTTGAGACCGTACCATGACGGGGCGGAGGTCCATTGAGCACCGAGCTTGAGCCAATCCTTATCCACTCGGATTGCAAAGCCGTCTCGATACACGCGAATACCACTTAACTCCTTTATGCGATCACGGTACACTTTAATATTATTAAGCATGCTATGGCTTCTGTAAGCAATTGGCCCCAGGTTGAACACATCAACTTCACCGATAAATGGGCCTGGATTTGCGATACTTCCATCAGCGTCATCAAGCCGCTCCTTTTTATCCAGAGTATCCAGTTTTCTTTGACAACGAAACTCTACAAACCACGGATTCGAGAGTGATCGTGTCAGTTCAAATTGGCGTGATTGTTTTTGCGTTTGAAGGAAGTCAAAGAATGCATTTCCATCATCGGATTCGGCTA
The DNA here is from genome assembly GCA_031281385.1 of Holophagales bacterium. The sequence goes on along the minus strand of JAITFL010000053.1, from coordinate 39,638 downwards.
TCAAAGCAAACTGCTCGGCATCCTTGTCATTTGCTGTACGGAAAAATTCGAGTCTGGCGCGTCCTTGAATGATGATTTGGACACCATCAAAATCCAGGCTATAGCGCATCGTGGCGGTGTCTCGAAGGCGGTCACTTACTTCAATAAGTTCAAGATGCTTGCCATCAACTTCGACAAATACAATGAAGTCTCGGATCTCCTTGTACGGGGAAATCATCTGCGAAAGCTTTTGCTCCAGACGTTTAATTGCATCTTGTCCCTGCCAAAAGTTTGATTCTTTGAGACCCGATACAACAACAGTGGTGCCATGTGGACGTGAAAAGTTGACCTTGGCAAAGTGGATATCAACATTTTTCAGACTCGGGGCTGTCGCAAAACTGGACCAAGAAAAACCGAAACGATAGCCGCTGTCCCCCTGAGCTTTAGTAGATATTTCAATATTATCTCCGAGACGTTGCACGCCAAGACGTCCAAGTCCCTTGTCACCTAACGGTGTGCGCCCACATGGGGTTGTCTGCTTGGCGTGTTTCAACTCCCGTTTTTTACGATTCGAGATTGTGAGCCACCCAGTCTCAATATCTTCCCTGCTCATGCCATGGCCATCATCCTCAACAATTATTCGTCCGACTACGGGTGAATTCTTTGCTCCATCAAACTCACAAACACATTGGGTATCAATAACAACTTTGGCATAAGATGCATCCGCATCATAGCTGTTCTTCACTAATTCGATCAGTGCCTGAATTGCGTCTGAGATTAGACTTTCGCCAAGTTGATATACGACTGAAGGATGCACCTCGAAATGATGTACGTCCTTTCCCATTTCACACCACCTTCCGCATAACCAGTATTGTTTCGTTGGATATGGTGTCCGAGTGATTGTTTTTGGACGCCATCCGTTTTGATGGAATACGACGCGTTAATTTGCATATTAACCTGACGTGGTGTGCCTGAAACAATTCCTCAAGGATGCAATCTAAAGGAACACGTTTACCGCCGACTATGCGGTTCCCCAATGTCCAGATCATTAGCCCACCTGGCCGTAGGCTCTCGAGGATTGGAACAAGGCAGGCATCCAAGTCGCGGAAGAAGGCAGTGACACGCTGAATGCGATCTCGTGGTTGTCCGTCCAAACTCTTAATGTACTTGGTAAAGGAGTCCGAATTATTCTTAATGCGATCCACTTCTTCTTTCTTTATTCGCTTGCTTCCACCCAGGCTGCGTGTGTCGATCTCATTTGTCGATGTAAGGCAACCTTTGTCGAGATTCTTGTCGATGTCCTGCAGATCCACCCATTGCAATGGTAGATACGAATACTGGCCGTACGGCACTGTTGTTGCATTATCTCCGTAAGGCGGGGAAGTAATGACAATATCCAAATCTGCATTGTTTGTCACCTTGCGAACATCGGCCAGCGTCATTACGATTTTTTTTTGATAGTGACCACGCACAAGCTGGCCGGATTCAGATAACTTTGTGGCTTGCTTTTCGTAGTGCTGGATATTTCGTGCCAATATTTTCTTGAAGATCCCAACTGGGTCACAGGAACGGCTGTCAATATTCTCCTGTGTCCGGATGTGAAGCTTGAATGTGGAAGTTCTGGAGTTGCTGGTAGCACGCACCGTTTCGGCCAGCGCGACCCAAAAGAACCGGCGGGCCCATAGAGCATTTTCCTTGCGAATAGTCCGGCGAATCTTCGACAATGCAATCTGAACATCTTGACAAAACCACTTATCACGGTTCGGGAAATCTGTCTCGATTACATTCTGGCGATCTTTTTTGAGCAGAGAAAGAAGTTCCTCGACTTTATTTCTGAGGGCGGTGATAAAGAACGGACCGCTTTTGACCCGGCACAGCAAGATTGCCAGCGGATTGATATCTGTACCTGAAAAAGCCAGTCCACGCATCATGCTCTCTGTCATAATCGTTCCTGATCCAGAGAATGGGTCGCCTACCTTTTCGATACCGGGATGCACGGAACACACCTGATCCAAAATCTCTTTAACCACTTGTGGCACCATCATCGCGGGGTATTGGAACATGCCGTGGCCGCATTCACGACGCGAATTACCTTCAAAAGACCAATAGTCCTGATTTGTCGCAGTCAGCGACGTGAGTCTCTTGCAGAGCTTGGTATCATGATGTTTCTGTACAATGATCGCCACTTGAGTTATGTCCCCATAGGTTAGCATTATATCGACAGTACCCCAGCCTTGCCATCTCAATTTCTGGAAACTGCTGATTTGGGGATTATCAAGATCAACATCGGAATCTCAAAATTCGCCCCTTTCTCTTTTTTTCTTTGGTGCGCGGCGAGGCCATTTGCCCGCCGCCCGCCTTACGCCGCCTCTGGTTCCGCCACGAGATCTATGTACGTCAGCCTCTTCCTAACGCACATGCCAAAACTGGCTTCTGATAAATGATTGCCACTTTTTCAGAAAACCGTGTCCATACATTTTGGACCCTGCCTCATCGGCATTCCTGCCATTGCCATTTAGCCCAACATAGGCATGGAATAAATGCCCTACGCCGCCTTCTCGCGGTCTTTCTCTGTCAGCATTTTGTACGTCAGCCTCTGGCCTATCATTCCTTTGGTCAACATGTCTAGCCTATCCATCGTGTCTTTCGCGCAGTTGCCCTCGTTTAGCCTAAAAACGAATTCGTCCACGTAAAGCTGCAGATGCTTTTCACTGAAATAATGATAAGTGCCGTAGAAACCTCTCTTCAGGAGTGCCCAGACGCTCTCCACGCCGTTTGTGCTCGCCATGCCGTCCACAAACTGCTTGGCGCTGTGGCAGACCGCCCTATGGTCATACAGTTTGTCCAATCCTTCATAAGCCAGATGCTCGTCTGTGCAGATCGTTGACCCAGGCTCAATTGTACACATCACCTCGCCCTGCAAAGTTGATTTGTCGGTGCGCTTGACGACTTTGGCAGCGACCTGTCCGCCTCTGTCCCTCATGCCCATGACAGCTGTCTTTCCCGTAGTTCCGCCCTTTTGGTGAAGCCTCTTCTTTGAGTGCTTGTTTTTTTCGATGCCGCCGATGTATGTCTCGTCAACCTCAATTATCCCAGAAAGCAGCTTCTGTATCTGGTTGCCACATGCAGTGCGAATGCGATGCAAAAGGAACCACGCCGTTTTTTGAGTAACACCGATCTGTTTCGAGAGCTGCATGGATGATATTCCCTTTCTAGCGGTAACGATAAGGTACATCGCATGGAGCCATTTGTGTAAAGGGATATGGGAATCCTCAAAGATGGTCCCCACCCTGATCGAGAAGTCCCTGCGGCATGAGCGGCATCTGTGGAAATGCCCCTTATATTTGCGAGGCGCGACATTCTGTGAGCCGCAGACCGGACAGACGGGGCCTTGGGGCCAAAGGATAGGAGTCAGATAGGCCACCGCGGCATCCTCGTCAGGGAATCGTTCCATCAAAGCATAGGTAGAGAGGATCTGCACCCTGCGCCGCCTGCGCCTGGTGTGGGGGTCGATTTTTTTGAGCCTCAGAGGTCTTGCCATACTTTGAGTGTAACATGCCTTTCGCTTTTTTTTCGTATTTTTTGAGATTTTTTCCTGCACCCTTGCAAAATCACCGCAGCCAAAAAATCTCAGGCCTATTCCTCCAAAAAATATTGAGCGTAAGTGACAAAACCAAAAGCAAAGCGATAATATTGGGTATGAAACCATGTGAAAGCCAAGTCGAAACCAAAACCAAAACCGTCCTCAGCAGCGAAGGAGAACCCAGAATAAACACCATCAACACCTATTTCTCACTCTGCCATGGCAGTCCAGTCCCGTTTCGGAACCAGCAATGAACATAGTCTCTCTCTTCAGCGGCGCGGGAGGCCTCGACCTCGGGCTTATCCAAGCCGGAAACAATATCGTATGGGCGAACGACTTCGACAAAGACGCTGTCGATACTTACAGAAAAAACATCGGGAATCACATCATCTGCGAAGACATAAAAAACATTGACATGGCGAGCATCCCAGATTCTGACGCAATCGTCGGGGGCTTCCCTTGCCAAGGGTTTTCCCAGGCAAACTTGAAACGTACAGCTGAAGACCCTCGCAACAGCCTGTACAAATTCTTTTTGGAGGCCGTGAGAACCAAATTGCCAAAATTCTTCATAGCTGAAAACGTCAAGGGCATCCTTAGCTTGAACGGAAAGGCCACAATTGAACAAATCGTATCAGACTTCAAAAAGGTAGGGTACACCTTGGAATACCATCTCACCAATATGGCCGATTACGGGGTGCCCCAGACAAGGCAGCGCGTCTTTATCATCGGGCAAAGAAAAGACTTAGGATCCAAGCCCCTTGTACCGCTTCCCACAAAGACTCACGGAAAAAATGGGCATCCGCTCCCGTGGGTCTCGATCAAGCAGGCTTTAGACAAATATCCCGACCCCGATTATCCAAATGAAATTTTAGATCATATCTATTCCTCTTACAAAGTGGAACACCGCAATTTTACAGGACACCGTGCAACCGACCCCAACAAGCCCTGCCCAACAATTCTTGCTAGAGGGAACGGCAAAGGCGGAGTCTGCGCGATTCCACATTACAATGGAATCCGACGACTGACCATCAGGGAAAGCGCTGCAATCCAAACTTTCCCCGATGAATTCAAGTTCTTTGGAAAAATGAATTCCTGCTACCGACAGATCGGCAATGCCGTCTCCGTCAAATTTGCAAAACTGCTTGGCGAGAGGCTCACAGAAATCGAACCGGAGCTTTTGTGAAAGTCGTCTCGCTCTTCAGCGGCGCAGGAGGATTTGACTTGGGCTTCGCACAGGCCGGGCATGAAATTGTCTGGGCAAATGATATGTATCATGATGCAGTTGAAACATACAAACTCAATTTGGGCAATCATATCCAGTGCAAAAAAATCGAAACCGTGGAAGGGAATGATGTCCCGGACTGCGACATCATCATTGGAGGGTTCCCCTGCCAAGGTTTTTCAATAGCCAACACAAAGCGACATACCGACGATGAACGCAACAAACTATATCTAGAACTGGTACGCATCATAAAGTGCAAACGCCCCATGTTCTTTCTGGCCGAAAATGTCAAGGGCATAACCACTCTAGCAAACGGCAAAATAATCGAAATGATACACCAGGATTTCGCCAACTTAGGCTACATCGTCAAAAGAGAAATCCTCAACGCAGCCGATTTCGGAGTGCCGCAGCAGCGCCAAAGAATATTCATCGCCGGTGTCAGAGATGACATTGATTTCGATTTTGAATTTCCAGCCAAAACGCATAACTCCAAGGGCACAGACGGCCTCCAAAAATGGGTCGGCTCCGGCGAAGCGTTAGCCACATTACCTGACCCGGACAAACCACACAAAATACACAACCACAGCTATTCAAAATACAAGTTAAGATTCAATAAGTACTTGGGGCATAGAACAATCGACCCCCTCAAGCCTGCGCCCACCGTGACGGCCAGAGGCGACGACAAGGGCGGAGTCGTCGTGCTCCATCATCCCAATAACCTTCGGCGCATGTCTTGCCGGGAACTTGCAATCATACAGGGCTTCCCAATTGACTACGAATTCTTTGGATCGCAATCATCCGTATATAGACAAATTGGCAACGCAGTACCACCGCCGCTTGCGCTAGCAATCGCCAAGCAATTCAACGCTTATTATGAGTAATGACCAATGCTGACACAAGACTTCGTTCCAAAACTTCCCTTCGCCAACTTTAAGTGGAAATGGGCGAGCTTGCAATGCACAGAAGGGATAAACGACCCCATTGTCCTTCTAGGCGTACTGTTCCGTATGAGAAAACTGGAACAAAGCCATCCAGGGATAAAATTCAGTTCAGACGAGTTCATTGAAGAAATGCGCAGCCTTGAAACCGACATCAAAAATTCAGTAGCTAACTCAACTAGATTGAACCTTTCTCGAACCGGTGATCGCAATTTGATGCGCAATTCAGGACAATACTGGAGGGCACTCAATTTACTTACACCCGCAAGAAAAGATGGACAAATAAGACTCACTGAATTTGGGCAGAATGTCGCAGACCGCAAAATATCTCAGACCGAATTCGCCGCAATAACAATACAGACTTTCAAATTGCCCAATCCCAATATCCAGCGTCAAGAAGAAATTCGCCAATGGGAGGAGCATGGCATCTGCATCTACCCGCTACGACTGCTGCTATCCATTGCACGCGAACTCTATAACAAAAATCCTGACGATGGCTTCGTCACAGTAGAAGAATTAACCAGGATCGTCATACCACTCTCAGCTGTAAACGCCAAAATCCAAGACTACACCAACTTTATCACTTGGTTCAGAAACAAGCAGATAAACCTGAATAATTGGCCGATTTGTTACCCCAGAAGCAACGATGAACGCATTGCGCGCGAATATCTGTTATACCTGTCGCATTATGGCTATTTTTCCATGAACGAGTCCGCGATCCGCAAAAAAGAAAAATATGCTTACAACTATGTCATTGACACAGAAATATCAGCCATCCTTGAAGACCAGCCCATTTCAGAGCCAGCCCAAGAAACCATCAAACGCATCGTAAACACCAATCTAAGTGGAGAAATCGAAAGGAAGCGCAGCGAAACCAATCGCAGAAACCGCCCAAACCAGTCTCGATTTCGCAGAGAAATATTAAATGTGTACAACCGCTGCATCATCACTGATGTCTCGCTCCCTGAAGTCCTAGAAGCAGCGCACATCATACCAGTTAAGTACAAAGGCGAGGACACAGTAGCAAATGGGTTCCTGATGAGAATGGATATCCATTTACTGTTTGACGTAGGACATTTGCGGATCTCCGAATCAGGCCTGATAGACCTTTCCTTGCACGCAGAAAAAGACTATGAGAAATACATTCCCCAAAATCGCCAACTCCAACTGCCTGATACTGTAAATAAAGAATTTCTAAGATGGCGATGGAACAACTACAACGGGATCTAATGCTTCTCCATCACAACATAAATGTTTTTTGTAAAATCAAATCTCCCATCTGCATTTACATGCCCCAATCCGTATCTATCCCCATCCTTGTAGGTACTCTTCTACTTACAAAATCCCCCAGCCCCAACTGACCTTTTTCATTATTACCCCAAACCCAGAGGGAACCATCTAACTTGAAAGCAAAAGTTTGGGATTCGCCACACATTACTGAGGCCCAATCACAGTCCATCCCAACCCTAATAGGTACATCTTTATCAATTGTATCACCTAGCCCGAGAGTGCCATAATAATTGTAACCCCACGCATATAGAGAGCCATCTTTCTTGATAGCAAAAGTACTATTATGACCAGCCACTACTGAAGCCCAATCCGTGTCTATCCCCAGCCTGGTAAACACAGTAATCTTTGATATGCCACTCCCCATCCCTAACTGACGGTAAGGATTGTAGCCACATGTCCATAGGGAACCGTCCGTCTTTTTGGCAAATGTATGGTAATAACCTACCGTTACTGAGGCCCAGTCACTATCCAACCCCACTCTAGTAGGCACGTCTACATCCCATTCATTCCCAAACCCCAGATTTCCAGCAGCACCAGAACCCCACGCCCATAGAGAACCATCTATCTTTATGGCAAATGTGGCGCCGCTACCAGCCACTACTGAGGCCCAGTCACTGTCTATCCCCACTCTAGTAGGCACACTCCTATCCGTCCTGTCCCCCAACCCGAGCTGCCCAGTATTATTAAGACCCCAAGCCCATAAAGTGCCGTTGCTCTTAATGGCAAACGCATGAAATAGACCAACTGTTACTGAGGCCCAGTCGGTATCTATTCCCACTCTAGTGGGCATGTCCATATCTGTAGAATGCCCTAGCCCCAACTGATTACTTGAATTACTACCCCATGCCCAGAGTGAACCATCAGACTTAATAGCCACAGTGAAGTGAGTAAAAGCCGCTATTGCAGCCCAGTCCGTGTTCATTCCCACCCTGGTGATCACGTTCCTGTTTACCCTGTCCCCCAGCCCAAGCTGGCCATTACTGTTTACTCCCGATGCCCAGAGGGAGCCGTCAGATTTGATGACCATTGAATGCCAAGCACCAGCCGCTATTTTGACGGTTGCATTTCCTTCCACCGACACCTTAACTACCACGTTACATGCCGCCGCAAACGCCCCATCCATAGTCGTGGCCGTGACAATGGCTGTTCCATTACCCATTGCCGTTACAAGGCCTTCTTGGTTGACGGTCACGACATTCGCATCGCTCGTCGACCAAACGACTTCCTTGTTCGTCGCATTCGACGGGTACACAGTGGCTGTAAGCTGCTTGATATCGCCTAGATTTATCGTTGCAGAAGCCAGATTCAAATTGACGCTCATCACTGGCATGATGCCTGGCACAGGTGTTAAGTTGCTTACATAAGATTCATCGCCAAGTTGCAAATAATTATTGAGACCCCACACCCATAGGCTGCCGTCTGTCTTAATAGCAAGAACATGACTACTAACGGAGGCAGCAGCCCAATCAGTATCTGTGCCTATTTTTATAGGTACATTCTGATTTGAAGAACCCGACAGCGGACCCCATCCCCAAAGACTACCGTCAGTTTTGAATGCCAAAGTAGAAGAGACTCCCGTTGCAACTGTAGTCCAATCATCGGCCACCCCAATTTGTGTGGGGACATCCCTTTTCAAGTTGTCGCCTAAACCAAGATAGCCATTGGCATTATTTCCCCATGCCCAAAGAGTTCCGTTTGATTTCAATGCTCTACAAGAAGACGTACTTGCTGAAATTGCCGCCCAATCAGTGTCCATCCCGACGCGAGTAGGATTATTTCTATCCAAACTATCCCCAAGCCCAAGCTGGCCGCTTTCATTCCTTCCCCACGCCCAAAGACTGCCATCATATTTAAGGGCATAGCTGCAATTAGAACTCGATGAAACCGCAGCCCAGTCCTCGTCCGTCCCAACTTGAATAGGAACAAGCCTATTCACGTTGTCCCCGATCCCGAGCTTGCCATAGCTATTATCTCCCCACGCCCATAAGGTTCCATTCGATTTGAGGGCGAAACCAGACCCATTTCCACTCAACGCAACCCAATCAGTGTCTGTGCCGATCCTTGTTGGGACATACTTGTCCTTTGTGTCGCCCAATCCAAGCTGGCCGGAATCATTGCACCCCCACGACCATAAGCTCCCGTCAGTTTTAATTCCCAAAGAATGACTATCGCCTGCCCAAATTTTGGACCAGTCGCTAGCTGTGCCGACCCTAGTCATACACTTCTTAGTATCCGTATTACCATATCCAAGATTGCCATGATAGTTCGCACCCCAAGCCCACAGAGTGCCGTCTGATTTGATGCCTAACGAATGAGTATTGCCGGCAGAAACAGAGGCCCATTCACCTATCGACGACGAAACAGATCTGACAGTCACAACACTGCTAGAGACAAAGTCACCATCCTGTGTAGTAGCAGTTATGGTAGCAGTACCCGAGGCTTTGGCCGTGACGAGCCCAAACGCGCCCACCGTCGCAATATTTGGTTTGCTACTGGACCACGCGACACGCCTGTTGGTGGCATTGGCTGGAGCGACAGTCGCCATCAGCTGCTGCTGTGAACCCCTGGCCATGGACAATGAATTTTTACTTAATGTGACGCCGGAAACAGGTACCACAGCTCTTTTGACAGTCACTATGCACGACGCAGAGATAAATGTCCCATCAGTAGTCGTCGCGGTTATGATCGTCGTGCCAGGAGAATGGGCCGTCACAAAGCCGGTGCTGTCCACGCTCGCAACACTAGGATTATTCGATGACCATTGAATACCTTGATCGGTGGCATTCGATGGGGATATAGTTGCAATGAGCTGCACAGTCGAAGAAGAGGCCCCGCTGCGTACTTTAGGTGCGCCATTCAGAGAAATGGAAAGCCTTTGATCATTGGGAAGGCCCTGGGAAAACCCCGGCGCAGCCAACAGAAGCAGGCCAAGCAAAAGGGCGACTCTTGCGAAACCTGAAAGAACCGATGCGAACCGTGAGCCTGAAAACATAACCAATCTCCGATGAAATAAAAAGTGCCTTTGAAGTCTAACTTCACCATCAAAATTACTACAAAAATGAAGCCACAATTTATTACAAAATTGCTACTTTCCATCCCGCAAAATAGGCTTTCCCTGAAAGAATAAAACCCATTGAACGGCGCACGAATTCACACAAAAAATCGGATTTCGTCCGTTACACCAATTGCCTTGCTAAAAATGATTTTTAAGTCAAACAAATATTAATCTTTAGATTATTACAATGCTTTACCATCATTGCCAAATGAATAGCAAGACGCCATCAATTCCATTCTAATGGATTAGTTTGCTTAAATCTGTTGATTGTTCTGTTCTGCACCGGCGCACCGGGCTTGCGGATGGTAAACCTAAATCTGCAGCTACGCACGTCAGAGCAAAAATATTTTGTAGTAAATGGGTCCAATTCTTCGCATTGAAGTATAGATTTTTCGCCTTCGGGTCGGCAGCTTGGGCAAAAGCGCGCTGTTTCTTCTATCGGGTTAGCAGGGTTTTTGAGTTTGAAAACTGTCTTTTCGCCCACTACACAAATTTCATAAGGATCGCTAGTCTCAAACTTGCGCTCAAGTTCACGGATCGCGCCTTCAAGCTCTGCAACCTTCGCTTTGAGCTCTTTGCATGTGAAAACAGAACATAACCAGGATCTGACTTTCTTGAACCAAAGGGTGTTGATGCCCAGAAAACCCAACACCAAGAATATCCAGTTCCAGATTTGGTCACTCATACCTCTCTATTAGAGCATGAATCTTAGGTTGCGCGATCTTCTAAAAAAAATCCCAATGAAGTTGGAAATGGACAATGCGAACTTTGAATGTGAAAAATAACTGATCCCCAAAATTTAGAAATCGGTTTTGGAGAAATTACCTATGACTAGAATCACATTTTGAATGTTGCAATTGATAAATCAATCATCAAACAATTCATATAATTCATATATTGCACTCATCCTTGTCTTTTTGCCCTGATGTATTCCAATGAATTGTTTATTTTTAGATACTCAAGTAAATGTTGTTATTGTGGAGGTTACTATCTTGGGGAACCAAGTATATAGTTCCCAAAAATCACGTTGGAGAGGGTCTTTACATTTCTGCATTATTGCCACATTTTTAGACCAGCTTATCTCTGTCAATAAAGGCGGAATGTTCAGTTTTTGCATTTCTGCAACCATTGGTTGCATATTTGCGTTTTGCGAGTATTCAAGATAAAAATTCCGCATAAGCCATAGGTTGCGGGCCGAAAATCCATGAATGCCTGGAAACTCTTTTTGAAGCTCTTTAGACAATATTTCAACAATGGAATTGCCCCAGCCATCTTCGCGCTGCTTGCGGGCGATTTCTCCTCCGATTTCCCAATAAAGCTGTATCAGTTCGGTGTTTACCCTTTTCAGTGCCTCATATTGTCGGCGATATACAAGGTCTTTGACTTCCTTGATGAATTGGCTGTAAGGCACTGGGCCATTTTCCATCCTACCGACTCCTGGCTGGGGGTTCCATCGCGTTCCCTTAGACATTTTAACATAGACGGTACCCCGACAAAAAATTATGGATTCACCAAAGGAGAGCTTGAATAACCAACTACGACATAAACTACCGCATCGGCAGCAAAGCGAAGAAATGAACCGCCACCACAGTGGGCCACTTTGCCCGCCGAACTGGGGCGAAAAGGCCCAACCCAGGAAGCGCTATACTCCAACTGAAAGCTAAATGCTTTGCCTACACGGCCTCCACAACATGCCCCCTGAACCCGCCTCGATACGCACATCCCCCTTTCGCGCCATTGAATTTTTCTCCGGCGTCGGGGGCTGGCGGTATGCGCTTGGGGAAATGGGCAACGTGGTTGCCGCGTACGACATCAGCGAGGTGGCCAATGCGGTCTATTCGCACAATTTTGGCGATTCGCCCATTGTGCGGGAGCTTGCGACTGTCGGGGCGAAGGAAATCATTTCTTTGGGGGCCAACGCGTGGCTGATGAGCCCGCCGTGCCAGCCCTTTTGTCGCATGGGGGAAACAGGCGGCTTGAAAGACGCTAGGTCTGCCGCCTTTTTGCGCTTGATGGACTTGCTGACCGAAATTAGGCCGGAGCATTTTGTTTTGGAAAATGTAGAGGGTTTTCTTGAATCTGACGCATACGCTCTTTTGGCGCAGAAGCTGGACGAGGCTGGCCTTAGGTGGCGCAGTTTTTCCCTTTGCCCAACGCAATTTGGAATTCCCAACAGGCGGCCACGGGTGTATGTGGTCGCAAGCGTGAATGGAGTTTCTGATGCAACGCCGCCCTCTATAGAGCCGAATTCACTTGACAATTATTTAGACCCAGAAGCGGATGGCGATGAAGACCTTTATATCGCCAAGGAAGAAGTGGCACGGCATGGGCCGGGCCTAGACATTGTTGGCTCAGAATCCAAGCGCAGCGCGTGTTTCATTGGCGGGTACGGAAAACGCTTTGTGGGCAGTGGCTCATTTTTGGAAACGCCAAAGGGCATCCGCCGATTCAGCCCGATGGAGATCAGCCGCTTGATGGGCTATCCGCCTAGTTTTGGCTTCCCTGATGGCGTGCCACTGGTTAAACAGTACAAATTGTTGGGGAATGGGTTGAATATCGAGGTGGCGAAGTGGGCAGTGGAACGGTTGAGGCACTTGCAAAACTCTTTTCGCGCTCATTGAAGCCATGTCCATATATCCGCCGCTACATAGGGCAGTAAGCGAGGCGAGTGCAAGGGGTCTGGGGAAGACGCCCTGGTGCCGCTGGCGTCCAGGGCTGCACCGCAGCCCCGTACGCTCATTGCACTAGGGCACATTCCCCCGCGCACTCCCTGGCGACTCCGATGGGCATGCTGATGCTCGAAAGATGTCTTGGAAATGCCTCCGATGAATGGGCGGACGCTTTGGAGATAACTTCTGTGAATACTAGAATAGTTTTGCAAGCGCATTTGATGATTGTAATTTGTTACAGCTTGATATATAGTTATTTCAAACATCCACCCAAGCAGGGGTAGGACGGCGTGAAAGACAATAACTTTCACCCCGCGCATGCGCAAAAACATTTTAACCGGGCAATATACGGCTTTCCGCCGTATTGTATGCCCACGGTCTATCAACTAGGCAACTTTAAGGGAGGATGCCATGGAATGGTACCATAATCTAAAAATGAAGTCCAAGCTGATGCTGGGCTTTGCAGTAACCATCGTGCTGACGCTCCTCTTGGGCTTTGAGGGCATACGGGACATACGCAGCCTGAATGGGTGCATCAAGGAAGTACACACGGATGGCGTCGTCGCCCTCGGCTGCGCGGCAGACCTTGGGGAGACGTTCAACGCCATGCGCGCCACCCTGCGCGATGCAGTGATGGAAACAGACCAGAGCAGCATCGCCCAGCACAAAACGGCCACCGACGCGCAGCGCGCATCTTTGACGGAGACCGTTGGGAAGCTTTGGCCGATAGCGAAAGGGTACGCTGAAAAAGAAGCTCTCGTGCGCGACATAGAGGACAAGATGAACGCCTACTTCAAGATCGCCGACGCTATCATCGGACACGCCCTGGCCAACAGGGACGCAGAGGCGCTGCAGGTTCTGAGGTCCCCCGCAGGGGTGCAGGCCAACAAGGACTTTGCCGAGATACTCGCCACCACCAAAGGCGTCATGAAGAGCGTGGCAGGGGGGGCAATAGACAGGAGCGAAAGCACCGTTACTAAAAGTAGCACCTTGATGATATTTTTGTGCATCGCAATAACCATACTGTCCATCCTCATCGGGACGTACATCTCGAACATGGTCGTGCGTGGCCTGAACAAACTGGTCGTGGACATAGACCTTGTCGCCAAAGGGGACTTGACCGTTGAGGCCAAGGCAGAGTCGGCGGACGAGATAGGCGCCATTGCAGGCTCCCTTGGCCACATGGTCGGGGAGCTGAGGAGAATAGTCTCGGGTGTCAACCAAGGCGTTGATGGCGTGGCCAGCGGCTCCACGCAGCTTTCAGCGGCGGCGGAGGAGATGTCGGCCACCACGGAGCACATTGCAAAGAGTGCCGACAGCCAGAGGGCCGAGGCGGAGGGCATGGCCGCAGCGATGACGGAGCTGTCCGCGTCCATAGACGAAGTGAGCCACAGCTCCACCGAATCGCTGACCCAGCTAGACGCCGCGATAGAGGCCACAAACCAGGGCAACGAAGCCGGGGAATCTACCAAAAACGCCATGGCCGAGATCACGCAGACCACGGGCAGGATAGCCGCCGCCATCGGCGTTATCCAAGAGATAGCCAACCAGACCAACCTACTGTCGCTCAACGCCGCGATAGAGGCCGCCAAGGCTGGCGAGCAGGGCAAGGGCTTCGCGGTGGTGGCTGAGGAGGTCAGGAAGCTGGCCGAGCGCAGCGCCACGTCGGCCAAGGAGATAGCCCAGCACAACATAGAGGCCAGAAATTCGGTCGAGCGCGGCGTAGAGATGGTTAGCACCACGGTGCAGATACTGGAGAAGATCCACACCAGCCTTGACAAGTTCGCCGCCCAGACACGGGCGTCCGTGTCGGCCACGAGGGAGCAGGCCAAGACAGGCGCAGAAGTGGCCATGCAAGTGGAGACAAGCGTGAAAGAGTCCAGCTCCATAGCCTCCGCCACCCACGAAATGGCGTCCACCACCCACGAGGTGTCGCGCACCGCGTCGGAAATGGCCGACCTCGCCCATCAACTGCAAAAGCAGGTGCATATGTTCAAGCTCGCTTGAAGCTGAGTCAATTTAGAGTTACAAGTCAAAAACCTCCGGTTCTGCCAGAGGTTTTTGACTCTAAACTGGTATAACTTGGCAACTTGTAACTGCAACTATCCCCGCAATTGCTTGATGAATGGTGCCACCAGCTCAACCTGCCCAAAGGGTGCGCTGAGCTGAAGGCCCTGGATCCTCGGCCTTGCCGCTTCCAACAGTTCGTGGGCGATGTCCAAGCCCTCTTTTTGTTGGTCTGCGGCAGACGAGCGGCTGGCCATTCTGTCCAAGATCGCCTGCGGCACATGCACCCCAGGTATTTCCGTCGCCATAAATTGAGCGTTGCGAAGGCTTTTTAGGGGCCATAGCCCAGCGATAATGGGAATTTTGAAGCTTTGGGCAAAGTCTAGGAAGCTGAATAGGCTGGCTAAGTCGAACACTGGTTGGGTGACCACCCATTCGGCACCAGCCTCCACCTTTCGGCGAAACCTAGTGTATTCTCTCTCCCGGTCGGGCGCGTCAGGGTTGGCTCCGACTCCTATGCTGAATTTTGCGGGGGTACCTATGGGGCTTCCGCCTATGTCCAGGCCGTGGTTGAGACGGCGCAAGATGCCCGCCAAGCCGATGGAGTCCACGTCAAAAACAGCCGTCGCTTTTGGGTATGGGCCCAATTTTGGGGGGTCTCCCGTGATCGCCAAGACATTGCATACATCGAAGGCTGCCGCGCCCATCAAGTCTGCCTGTATTCCAAGAAGGTTGCGATCCCTGCAGGCATAGTGGAGCACAGGCTCGATCCCTAAGCGCTGTTTTAGCAAAATGGCCGTTGCAAGGGCGGAGATGCGGGCCATAGCTCGCGGGCCGTCGGGTATGTTGATGCTGTCCGCGCCCAGTTCTTTTATGTGCGATGCCTTTTGTAGCATCTGCTCAACGTCTAGGCCCTTGGGAGGCACCAATTCCACCGACACGACGAGTTCGCCCTTTGCGAGTTTGGAACTTAGTCGGCTGCGCTCTGCAAAGGGTACCGCTGCGCTTGCGCTTTCGGCTTCTTCCGGTCTAGGTTCGGCTGTACCGCTCTGGATGAATGCGTTTTCTTGACGCACGGCCATCTGTATGGCCTTTGTGTGCGCCGGGCTGGTGCCAGAACCGCCGCCGATGGCGTTCACTCCTTTCAGCAGCGCTTGCCGCGCAAATTCCCCAAGGTATTCCGGACTGGCCATGTACAGCATCCTGCCGTCAACAACCCTTGGCAGGCCCGCGCTGGGTTTTAGCAAAATTGCTGCTTGCACGGATTTTTTTATGTTGGGCAGCAAGTCCAGCATTGATGCGGGCCCCTGCCCTTCAGAGAGGCCCACCATGTCCGCCCCTGCGTCGGCTAGTTTTGCTAGGCACCACTCGGGGGAAACCCCGAAGGCGCAAAGGCCATGCTCGTCCGGGCTTATTAGGGCAATGACGGGCAGGCCGGAAATGCCCTTCACGGTTTTGAGTGCCAGTAGGGCCTCTTGGAGATCCTTGAACGATTCCAGAACAATTAAGTCCACCCCGCCATCAATCAAGGCCGCCGCCTGTTCTTTGAATGCTTCATGCGCCGAATTCAAGCTGGTGGAGCCATATGGCTCTAAAGATTGTCCCAGCGGGCCTATGCAGCCCGCCACGAAGCGTGGGTCGGCGAATTTGCCCTCGTTGATGGCTTTCCGCGCCAATTGTGCGCCCTTTTTGTTTATGTCGGGCAGCCTCTCGGTCAGCCCAAAGGCTGCCAGCTTGAATCTGTTGGCGGCCCAGGTGTTGGTGGTTAGCACCTGCGCCCCGGCGTCCAAAAACTCCCTATGTATGGAAAGCACCAAGTCGGGGCGCGAAATATTTGTTTCGTCAAAACTAGTGTTGATGAATATCCCGCGCTCGTATAGCACTCCCGGGGCGGAGCCATCGAATAGCAAGATGCTTCCAGCGTTTAAGGTATCTGTAAAGGATTGTGCCATGGCGGCCTCCTACCTAGGCTTGGGAAAAAATGTGCGGCGGCACGAATATGGGTTGGCAGCGGTTGGAGAGTGGAGAGCCAATCCCATCACCGATCGCAGCCGCTCCTCAAACAATCAGACCGAACACCAGCGTCAAATCTTAAATTGGCTTGTCAATTTTTGCAAGCTGTCTGCAGATCGCGATAATTCATTGATCATCTGATTGGTTTCATTGATAGAATTCGTCAAGCCTCCAATTGTACTGTTTAAGTTTCTGCGGACTTCATCAAAGGTGGAGTTCATGTCCCCAACAGCTTGATGGCCCTCTTGCACTTCTGATTTGAGTGCTGTCGAAGTCTTTGTGGCTATGTCAACGCACATGCGAACTTCGTCTTCAATGCTGCCCAGCAGCGAATCCAATTCGCTTATAGTCTTGGAGCCGGTCTGCGTTTTATCGTTGCTTTCTTTGATCAATTTGGTGATATCTTCGGCTGCGGCCGCAGACCTTTCGGCCAGCTTTCGGATCTCGTCGGCCACCACCGCGAAGCCCCTCCCGAACTGGCCCGCCTTAGCTGCTTCGATTGCGGCGTTTAGCGACAATAGGTTTGTCTGCCTGGCAATCTGGGAAATGACGATGGTGATTTTGCTTATTTGGTCTGAGCTATTTAATATTTCCTGCATAGCCGACACAGATTCGTCCATTTTGCCGCGGCAGTTTGAAGTCTGTTCCAATGCCTTGAGTGAGATTGTTTCCGACTGGTTGGTCAGTTCGCTCTGCTCTGCAAGGCCCTGGATGAGGTGATTGAAATTGCCAGAAGTCACGCCAAGGCTGGCCTGCTGTGTCTGCGCCCCTCTATCCAGCATTTGTGTGTCAGCGGATATTGTTTGGGATATGTCAGAAAGTTTTTGGGCGGCAGCCGCCGTCAGGTTTGAAATAGCAACAATTTCCTTAATGCTGCTGTGCAACTGCGTTGCCGTGGTATTTAGGGATTTTGCCATTTCGCCAATTTCGTCTTTCGATTTCACATCTGACCTAACGGTCAAATCGCCATCCGCTATCTGTTTCAAAAGATCAGTGGTATAGTCAATGGGCTTGACGATTCCGATAATGATGCGTTGGATTAGCAACACCATTATGACTAAGACAACGACAATATAAATCGAATTTACGATTATTTCTTTTTTGATTAGCGCGTTCATTGTGTCTTGGCTAAAGCCTAAAAAGAGTATGCCATTTACTGTGCCATTTGGGCTTTTCAGGGGCGAATATGCAGTTGTGTATTTTTTATTTTGAATGACATTTTCGCCGACAACTGTTTCTTTTTTCTCAAAAACTTTGTCGAGAATGACCTTGTTGTCCAAGGTCGTGCCGATGATCCTTGCGCCCTGCAGGTTTAGTATTGTTGTTGAAAACCTAGTGTTTCCAGAAAATACGGTACATTCTGCTTCTAATATGCCCTTTAGCTTGTCCACGAGCGCATGATTTGCAAGTGAATCGTTTCCGGTGGTGACGCTGCCGATGATCCTGCCGGCGCTTATGACAGGCGCAGCGGCCCGCAGCGAATAGCCGGCAACGGAACCTGCCTCAAGACCCCTTGTTATCCTCCCCGCGAGAGCATTGACCATTGTCTCAGTGCTGATCTTGTCTCCAGATTGATCGCTATGCCCGCGGGCCAAAACAACACCATCTGTGTCAGTGACGGTTACTATGTTAACGCTTGTGCCGCTCACAAGGGTCTTTGATATGGCCTTAAGGGCGGCTGAGTCCCTTCTCTGGATAGCCTGAATAAAATCGGGATTGTTCGACATGGTTTCTGCAACATCTGCCAAGTGCGACAATTCTTCGTTAACAAGTTGTTGGGCCAAAGACATATCTTTTGACACCATGTATTTGTCTTGGGAATGGACGGAATTTTTCAGCCCGCTGATGCAAACGGTCAAGACCACCAGCCCCATGACCAAGAGTGAGCCAGCACTGGTCATTTCGATCTTATGGCGAATTTTCATAATTTCCCCCCCCAAGATAGTTTACAGCACCATTTTCTCTAAAGTTCCCCAAAAATATTCTAATATTTTGGTCACTGATTCTATTTCCAGTTGGGTAATGGCGTCCAAGTGTATTCCACACGAAACGCACACATTGGTAGCCAGTTGGTTGGCCAGCTTGGCGGCAAAGCGTTCCGCAATGTCGCCCTCCCTGTGGCCCGGCAGGCAGATGCCTTGGCTATGGCCATCTGGGCCCGCAAGGGCGATAGCACCAATGTGGGGCTTGTCTCCGCCAAAGATGGCTATGCTCCAGTCCGCCCCGATGCGCTCGGCCCTTAGGTGGATTGTCAGCCTGCCGATGGTTTCAGTCAATTCGATCATCAACAATCCTTTAGAGACGCAGATTGGAGAAATTAATATGGCGGCGCCTCGTGCAACCACTTTCCACTACCCATAAAGTGAGGCTAACATATCAATGTATGCTTTGCTCCCTGCGAATCAAGAACCTCGCGCTGGTGGAAGACCTGGCGCTGGACTTTCAGAGTGGCTTTACCGTGCTGACGGGCGAAACCGGGGCGGGCAAAAGCCTTTTGGTTGACGCACTGGCCCTGCTGCTGGGAACCAAGGGCGATTCCGAAGTTGTGAGGGCGGGCGCGGACAGGGCCGTCGCCGAGGCTGTTATTGATGGGAACTTTGAAAGCTGGAACTCGTTCCTTGGCGAAAAGGGCATGCCAGCCGAACAGCCCATCGTGCTGCGTAGGGAGGTTGGCGCCAATGGGCGCAGCAGGGCTTGGATAAATGGCTCTTCGGCGAACCTCTCCGACCTGCGGGAGGCCGGCAGGATATGGTGCCGCCTCACCAGCCAGCACGACCACCAGAGCCTGCTGCGCGAAGATAGACATCTTGGGCTATTCGATGAAATAATCGGCGCTATGGCCGATTTGGGCGCGGAGGCCAGCGCCGTGGCGGCGGCGGAATCCAAATTATTGATGCTCAAAACCAGCCTGGCTGACCGCAAGAGGCGGCTGGAGGATCTGTCGGAATTGATCGAGGCGCTGGAAAAACTGTCCCCAAAGCCAAATGAGTGGAGCCAGCTAAAAGCTGAGCGCGAGCCGCTGCGCCATGCTACGCAACTGGAAGAGGCGTGGGGGGAGTGCGCCGGGGCCTTTCGCAGCGCAAGACCTTTCATGGAATCCGCCCAGAGGGCCTTTGCAAGGGCGTCTGCGATCATCCCCGACATGCAGGGCGAGCATGACCGCATGAGAAGCGCGATGTTGGAGCTTGACGACTTGCAATCCAGGGCAGAGGACGAATATGCCAAATGGTCTTCCAAGGGCGCGGACAGGCTTGAAATTGTCGAAGAGCGGCTGTCCAAGTACGAGCGCCTAGCCAGAAGGCACCAATGCGAGCCAGGCGGGCTGCACGAAACATTGGCCAGCCTAAAAAAAGAGCTGGCGACGCTGATGGACGGGTCTACCTCAATAAGCGAAATGCAAAAGGCGTTGGACATTGCAGCAGAGGAATACCGCCTCAAAGCAGAGGTGCTTCACCAGCAGAGGCTTGCGGCCATTCCGCAGCTAGAGAAGAAAGTCCACAAGCGCCTGGCGCAGCTTGGCATGGAGGGCGCAAAGCTGCAAATTAGGGCCGGCCTCCATGAAGACGAAAAAAGCCCCGTTTCGCAGCAAGGCAGAAACGTCCGCGTGTCGAAAAAGGGGTTTACCCGGTTGGCCTTTTGGATAGAGCCAAACGCAGGCGAAGGCTTCCGCCCATTGGAAAAAATTGCGTCCGGCGGCGAACTGAGCCGCCTGATGCTGGCCCTGATGGGGGCCGGCAAAGGCGCGGGCGATGGGTTGACGATGGTGCTGGACGAAGTTGATGTCGGCCTTGGAGGAGAAACCGCCTTGGCCGTCGGAAAATCAATCAGGGAACTAGGGCAGAGGCACCAAGTCCTCGCCGTGACCCACCTAGCCCAAGTCGCCGCCAGAGCTGACAATCATGGCGTACTAAGCAAAGAGACGCACGATGGAAGGACTAAAGCCAACCTTGCGTGGATAGAGGGCGAGCAGCAGGTCAGGGAACTCGCCCGCCTCCTGTCGGGACACCCCGAAGGCCCAGAGGCACAGGCCCATGCACGGAGCCTCCTCGCGCAGAGGGATAATTAGAGCCAAGTGCAAACGCTAGATATTGTCCACTGGGAAATAGGATCAGTGTTGATTATTTTTGGGGAATGCAGTAATCGTTTGCACGACATAAACCTGACTTCCAGAATACAGAATACTTATACCATTTTCCCTTTCTTTTTCAAGAAACGACAGGGCGATATGTCGTAGACACGCGCATCTGCGAGATCATTTATTGCATCAGAAATAAAAAATGGTATTACTTGACTGCGATTGGTCTTTAAGGAGAACCCTTGTGAAAAATTGAATTAAAGTTACCCAAGATCCTTTTGTTTTTGGCGCATACGCCAAAAACAAAAGGATATGGATACCCATCCCCATTGCCGTAAAAATCGCTAAAATCTAACTCTACCGTTGTTCCGCCTTATGAAATAACGAAGACCAACTTACCAATAAAACCCTCTACTTCAAAATTGCGGTATGCAATTTTGAAGTAGAAACGGTAAATTAGAAACGGTAGTTTCCTTTAAGCGTAAAATACGTCGGCCTGCTGGGATGGAACCCAGAAACAACTTGGGTACCACTGCCGCTGATGCGCCATTCTGTCAGCGCATAGTCCAAGGTTACGCTGAACTTTTTGTTGATCGAATATGTCGTGCCCAGACGCCAGCCCAGCTTCATGCCCATCTCGCCCATAGCGGGGGCATTAGCATTAAGTTTCACAACGTTCCACGTATGGAAGGAGGGGCCAGTTGTAAGCGAGAGGGGCAGGTGCTCAAACGGCGAATAGACAACATCAAAGCCGATATACACGCCTTGCAGGTCATAGATGTTGGGGTTGGTTTCAGTGGGCGAGTCCCCAAGGATTCTGGCCACGCCCAAGTTTGGGCGTAGCTGCACGTTAGTATTTGGCAAATCAAAATGGATGCCAAATTCAGCCGCGTATGCCCCCGGGCCGCCCCAAGTCTTTTGTGTCAGGTCATGGGCGTGTCCATGGGCAAGGGCAAGGCCAAGGCTGACGTATGGCTTGCTAAACGCAATAAGGATTTTGTCCCCATCGTCATTTGCAGACAGGGCCGCCGAAGAGGCCAAAAGGGCAACGGTTAGAAATTGTGTTGTTTTCATGTTTCGCTCCGATCCTAGAACCTTAAACCTGTTTCAAAGCTAAATGAGCGGGCTCCCATGCGGCCCTGGTAGAGACCGTTCCCATCGAAGGTCGGTCCTCCTGGCCTCCACACATTGCGGTAGCCCGTGTCATAGATATTCGATTTATAGGTGCCGATGTATCCGTCCGGCTCCCAAATATCGTAAGGCGCGATATCGACGCCGGCGTTACCACCTGGGTACCAGCCTCCCAGTCCGCGATGGTTAAAGACATTGGAAACAGTTATCCTTGCGTGCCACGCGACCTTGTTCACCAATGGCACCGAAATCATATAGCGCAGATCAAGGTTCCAAGAGTCTTGCGCTGTCGTCATGTTGTTTGTCGGTATCCATTGGACATTGTCCGGCCATGGCGCCCAGTTGGAACCTTCGGAGGGGGTCCAACCGTTCGGGGTCATAGTATGCGGGTAAAGGTTAGCTGGCATCGAAACCCTCATGGCATAGCCGCTCGCGCTGGCGCCTTGGAAATCGGCGCTTGTGTAATTGAACAGCAAAGTTGCGCTTGAATCCAGCCTGCCAGAGGACAGGTCAAAAGTAAGATAGGTTCTGAATTTGTGCTCGGGCTGCGACTGCCTGACCGGGTTCCACACATTTCGCCCCCCAAACTGCTCGTCCCACCACGAATCCATATTCAAGTCATAATAGAGGACTTGCCAGTGTATGGCGTTGTCGTTCATCCAGTCTGTATTGTTCATGTACCGCGCATAAGTATAGCTGCCGCCAAAATGCGTGCGCTTGTTGACGGGGAAATCCCATTCCGCCTCGAGCGACTTGTACGACCTTTCGGTTCCTTCGGCATTTTTCATTATGCGCCAGACATCCCACATGCCATCCTGATCTTGAAATTCCTCGCCGGGGTAAACGGCAAAGTCATTCTGCCAACCGCGTTGGACAAAAGAGAGTTTCCAGTAACCGCCGTTCTTCAAAGTCCGACGGAACCCCACTGAAAATTCTGTTGAAATCAGGGCTTTAAAATTAGGATCCACCAATACGTTTTGGGCACCCGTTTCCACCGGCGTGTCGCGCTTTCGGTAGTTTTCCAAGTTCAAAATGTCTTCCTTTGTCACTAGGTATGGTATGGCAAGGTTTGAGCGATCATCGCCGAGCGCCGAGCCGGTCCAATACCAAGTCGTGGAATTCTGGTTCTTGACTGTAAGCGCCGGTCTGAAAGTGCCCGCTCCAGGGTCATTGTGGAACTGCCCCCAAGACACGCTCACCAAGCGGCTCTGGTCGCCGTGTATGTCCCACTTGTACTCTGCCCTGAAGGTGGGCTGCATATATTTCAATACTTCCTTCACCATGTCGTTGACTTTTAGGTTGTCGATGCGCACGCCGGCCATGATGCTGTGGTGGTCGTTGATTGACCACAAATCATTGACATAGTACGACAGCGCTTCGGAATAGACGTATGCCGGCGACACGCCAAATCTCACGTTAACGCGGGGTATTATGCTCTGCCAGTTGTTAGCCACGTTGCCTGCGTCATCAATGAAACGCCTATCGGTGATGCCGTACTTGGCAACCCCCCAAGGGTCAACATCGCTCAACTTCGATATCGTTGGGTTGAAAACAATGTATTTGCCGCCATAGTAAGCTCTTGGGTCTGTGTAGCCAGGAACGGGGGCCAGACCAGTAACATCGCTCAAATCAAAAGCGATCTGGCCGGCGGCATAAAAACGATAGGGAGTTTGCTGATTTGTACTCCAACTAAATTTTTCGCTGTTCACGCCAAGGTCAACCATGTGGGTGCCCATGTTGGTGTTCAGCATGTGCTGATAGTTGATCACAAATAATTTGGTGCCGCCCGCGTCGCCAACATCCTCAAGTTGGCTGTTGTGAAATGAGCCATAACTCCCCGGGAATGGATTGGGGTTGGTTGCGACAGAGCTGTAGGCAAATGGGCCTACATAGCCGTTTGCATAATAATTGTCGTAATCTTTTAGATCCCCGTTGGGATCTATCGGGAAGCGGGAAGCTATAGATCTAATCATTATGGGATAACGCGGCACGGGCGATCTGCCGTTCACGTAATAGAACTCGTAAAGTGAGTTGCCCATGCGGGCTTCCAAAATGCCAGAGCTGCCAATGATGCCTTTATATGCGACGCTCCAGTTTCGCTGCGCTTGTCCGTTCACATTCCAAGGGCCGGCATCTTCTTGGATCCAGCCATTATCGTTGGCGCCGGTCTGTTGGTTGAGCGTATTGTTTTCGCGTTGGGAATAGTTCCACTCAATTTGATGCGATGGCGTAATCTGACCAAAAACAGTGAACTGGTTAAATGTCATCTTGGCGGAATATTGGTACGGATTACTGACGGGATTATTTCGCAAGTACAATTCGGCTTTTCTAATCACGTTGCCATTTTGTGGGTCGTAATAAAAAGTGCCGACTTGATCTTGGGCGCGCCCACGCCGGCCATTGCCTAGGTCGTAGAATAGAGACCCTCGGTTGCTTTCGGAGGTGGTGGAAGGCTGCAAGTTTGTTCCATAGGCAAAGGTGATGTGGTCTTTCCAAATGGGGCCTTTAATCGTGATTTCATATCGCTTGCTCAACTGGTCGTTGCCGCCGGCGGTGTTGCGAGTGCTGGTGCCATCGCGCCTTGGGTAGCTGTATTCATCATTGGCACCCCAGCCGCCGTTGCGACCGGAGTAAAGCCTAACTGAACCGCTGAATTGGTTGGTACCCTTTGACGTGACCACTGATAGGAGGCCGGAGTCCGTGTTCCCGTAACGGGAATTGAGGGGGGACTGTATTACTGCTACCGATTCGATGAGGTCTTGCAAGGGGAGGTTTTGTTGAACAGTGTTGTTCCACATGTCTTTGTAGCTGGCGCCATTCACAAGGGTTATATTGCCATAGCCAGATCCACCCCGTATTCTGTTTGCGACGGTAGAGCCGAAATTCGTATTACTCAGGCCAGGAGCAAGCTGGGCGATCGAATCATAGCTTCTGCCCACAACTTTTTCCAGAAAATCCGAAGAATAGCTTGTTTGGACAACCGTATCGGTTTTGTCCACTTGGGCAACTGATGACGAACTGCCAGAAATTTCAACGGTTGTCTCTTGGACGCTTATGGGCGTCAAGCTTGTGCCGGCATTGGACGTCTGTCCGGCGATTATGCGCAGCGACAACTTGCGCGTGATGTATCCCTGAAGCGTATATGTGATGGTATATTCGCCGTTGGGGAGCAGGGGCGCACGAAATTGGCCGTTTGCATCCGTAGTCGCTTGGCGGACTGACAACAGCGCGGGGGACTCAATGAGTACCCTTACGCCCGGCAGCGGTTGACCGTCCCGCGAGGTGACTCTGCCGGCCAGAACAGCTGTGGATATATCCTGAGAATATGCTGCACCTCCTGAAACAAGTGCGGCTACCAGTGAAGTAAATACAAGGTTTTTTCGCATAATTCTAATCTCCCTGAATCCAGTTAAAGTTTCGCCGTGATGGCAAGTTCCAAGGCCCAGCCTCTGCTTGTACCCGTTGACTCCTTGCCAGTTCCAAGCTCGCTAGTCTCTTGGGTGTAGTATGCGGCAGGCTTGAAATCCTGGTGCCACATGCCAAAATTGCGCAGGGACAATTCAAAGCCGATTTCGCTGGGGAGCGTGTATTTCAGCCCCGCAAAAACGCCCGGCACCAGCTTGCTTTCCTCTTTCACGAATTGACCGCCGTCATACTGACCTGCTGCGGGGTTTCCATTATTCGGGTTTCCAAAATTGAGTATGTACCTCACTTCGCTGCGTACCTTGAACCTGTCAATGCCTATGCCGGCAAACCACTCCAATTTTTGAGCGACATTGCTGATCACAGAAGGGCCGAAAACTGGCATCGGGGCGGAATAACCTAAGCGCAGATTGATGCCTTGGCCATATTCCTTTCGGTTGTCGTATGAGTACCTGGGATTAAGGGCAAGGGGGTTTGTATCCCAAGGGTAGATGTCGTGGTGCCTGGCAGACACGTACTCCCAAGCCAGTTCCAATAGAACTGCCCCCCCTATGCTCGGCATTTCCCGCTTGGCTTCAGCCGCTAGACCCATGATCTTGTTGTCAAAGTGGGTCTTCTGCATGTCGCCGGCGGTCAGACCGGCCCGCAGCTTAAAGAGATACGAGTAGGGCGAGTCGCTGCCCTGCGCCTGTAGGCCCGGCGCACCGGCAAGGGCGCCCAGCAGCGCACCGGCTGCCCCAGCGCGAAAAATTCCGTGAGTTTTCATTAAAATGCCTCCTGTAATGGAAGAAAAAAACATGGTTTTTTGCTTCCCGTCGCTGTTGGGCGGGAAGCAAGTTGGAAGAATGGCTTTGCCGGGCCTTGAAGATGAGAGCTGCATGTGGCCTATCGCTAGGCTGGGGGCGGCTGAAGTCGCACCCATTTCGTTTCCGCCGTGGGGCGGCGGAAACTCATAATCGGCCAGCGATGGAGTGGGCGCAGAAAATGCCTAAAACATTGGGCGTGGCGGCAACCGCACCCAAAATTGGTGGACAGAAAGTTTTGTGAACCTGCGTGGAACCCGTGGACACGAAGCCGCGTCCATGTATCAGCCCCTACATAGAGCAGTAAGCGAGGCGAGTGCCTGTTGCAATGGACAATTGACAATGCTGGAAACTCTCGGTATTCTGCGCCTGCGCTCCGAATACGCGAGACCCCAACGTGGGCCATTGCAACACGTTGGCAGGCATTGGCGGCATGGGCGTTTTGCCTTCGCTCGGCTTCTTTTTGATGCGGTTGCGCCGCGATGATATTTAATTTGCGGATTGAGCGTTGAGCTCTGAACGGAGCCTTGTTCCCGCTTGCAACGCCTACCGCGAAGCCGTGTCCATGTAGCCGCCCCTACATAAGGCAGTGAGTGAAGCGAGTACCGGGGGTCTGGGGGGTAGCGACGGGGGGCCGCAACAACGCGCTTACTAGCAACACCCGAGGCGGGCAACCCTGAGGGGACCCCCAGTTAGCATCCGGGCGGGCTCCATGAACCGGTAATGAATGGGCCAAATTACAAGAGTGTCCGCCCCGAGTACGAAAATTACGCGCTGGGCAAATACCCCCACCGGGTATCCATTCTGCCCGATGAATATGCCGGGCGAATGACCTCGCCGCGTGATCATTTGGCACAAACATGGCGCGGTGCAAAGCACCGTATCAGTACCGTCGCGCAGCGGCCAACACCGAGGCGCGGCTCCAAATCTGCTCACCGCTGGCCTGTGAGGTGCGGCGCAGCCTCCCATATCTGCCCAGCATTTTCGCTGCCAAAAATTGCGGCCTTCGATTTTTCCTTTATTTTCCGCCACTCCGGGATAATTAAGCTACGATCTGTAATATTTTTATAAGTCAATGGGCTGTAATATTAAAAATAATTCGTACTTTTTTGAAAATTTGCAAAAAAATATCGGCCCGCATAAACATTGTGTAATTTTGAAAGTTGCTGGGTGGCTGTCCACGCCGATCAACAAACAAAATGTCATTCCGTTTCCATTGCCCCGAACTGGCATCAGGTGCGCAACTCAAAAAAGTTCCCTATTTTTTGGAAAAACCGGAAAAAATATGTAAAAAAAATAAACAACTGTGTTACACATTTAGTAACCCTTGGAGGGGCCGCATGTCCGTCCGCGTCAGACAATCCGCCACTTGGTTTCCGCCGCCCCACGGCGATAACGGAGCGGATGCGGTTTCTGCCGCCCCCAGCCTAGCGATAGGCCGCATGCAGCCCTCATCTTCAAGGCCCGGCAAAGCCATCTTTCCAACTTGCTTCTCGCCCAACAGCGGCGGGAACCAAGAAACCATGTTTTTTTCTTCCATTACAGGAGGTGCTTTAATGAAAGCCCACAAAATTTTCCGCGCTGGGGCAGCGGTTGCGCTGCTGGGCGCCCTTGCCGGAGCGCCGGGCCTACAGGCGCAGGGCAGCGACTCGCCATACTCGTATGCCTTTAAGATACGAGGGGGACTAGTTGGCGGCGATTTGCAGGCCAGCCACTATGACAATAAAGTCATGGGCTTCGGCGCCGAGGTCAGGTATGGCATGCCCGGCATCGGCGGCGCACTGAGCGCCGAGCTCACCTATGAAGTCGTCCCAGGGCGGCACCGCGACATTACGAAATGGGAGAAGGACAGCGAAGGCCGCCTCATCATGAACGCGCCCCTTGTCATGGAGGGCTACTGGTCTTATGACGACCGCAAAGAAAAGGGACAAGGCTGGTCACTGAGGATGGCCTACAACTCGCCCATGCCTGCCTTTGGCCCATCAATAATCTCCGACATAACCAAAAAAATGGAATGGTTTGGTGGCCTTGGGATAGACAGATACAAAGTCTTCAGCGAATTTCAGTGGACACTGCGCGACCAGTCTTCCGACCAGTTCAAAGCCCCCTACCGCGGCGGTACCCGGCCTCCTTTATACACAGTCGGCGACGGCGAATTTAAGGCAAGAGCAGGCGGCGGCACATTTGATAAGGAGGAGGCGAGTATAAATGTAGGCATATTCGCAGGCATAAAATATCAAATCAACAGCGACCTAGCTTTTGAAGTGGCCCTGCGGAATTTCGGCATGAAGCACTGGGATTTCACAGCCGGCGCGTATACCGGAACTGTGGACGGCAAGCTGGAAACCGGCAGCAGCAGGGGTACGTCCATCGAATTTGCCCTTTGTTTGAAACTTTAATCGGATTTTAGGAGATACAGATTATGAGAAACCTTGTATTGACCCCACTAATCGCGCTTCTGGCCTCCGGCGGGGGCGCACTGATGGCGCAAGACGTCACCACCGCAGTTCTGACGGGCAGGGTTACGTCCTTGGAGGGAAAGCCGCTGCAGGGCGTCAGGGTGCTGATACAGTCCCCCGCGCTGCTGCAGACGCGCCAAGCAACTACCGACGCAAGCGGCCAGTTCCGCGTGCCATTGCTGCCAAACGGCGAGTACACCGCCACCTACACACTTAACGGCTATGTGACCCGCAGGCTGACGCTGCGCCTTATAGCGGGCCAGGTGATAAACGGCAGCACAAGCCTGAAGAGCCTAGCCGTGCAGGAAGAAACGATTGAGATTACAGCCACGAGCGGCAATGCCCAAATTGACAAGACGGACACAGTTGTCCAGACATCCTTTTCGGCCGATTACCTGCGCCAATTGAGGAACCCCAATTCCTTGGCAGATCTCGGCGGCTTGGTGCCCGGTGTTGACAGAAATAACGCAGAAAATTTCAGAGTCCGCGGCGGATCGCTGAGGGGCGCCAAAATCCTCACAGACGGCCAAAGCTCTATGGAAGCGTCGGGCGGGTACTTTGGCAGCACTGCTATGGTCCCACAGGATCTCATCGAATCCGTGGCGGTGCTGCTGTCGCCCACAAACGCGAAGTACGGAAATACCGACGGCGGCATCGTCTCAATGGTCACTACAAAGGGCAGCAACACATTCCGCGGCACCTTCAGGGCGGCGGGGCTCAGGCGCGGTTTTTGGAGCGTCACAGACCTAGGCTATCCCACGCGCGAAGGACGCTTGAATTCAGTGCCAAATGCGTCCAGTGACAATTTAAGTAGGAACTTTGAATATACACTTTCAGGCCCTATCTGGAAAGACCGCCTCACTTTTACCTATGCCGGTAAAATTCAGCCAGCGTGGGATTACCCAGCTAGCTGGAACATGGGCCAATGGACGAACAGAACCCTAGGTCCGCAGCGTGAGGATCAAGTGGGTCTCTACTACCAAGACCCCACCAACGGCGTTGTGATCCGCAGGAGCGAATTGGGCAGCCTGCAAGACCCGTATGGCATGTTTAACTATGGCGGCAAAGACTTATATAACCACTTTAGTCTTTATGCCCAAATTACACCAAACCATCAGCTTGAATATTCCTACAGGGACGCCTATTACCGACAAGGGCCTGAAAGCCCGTTTAATTCGTCCAGCAGGGAAATCGTGCCCTATGACTATTATGAGGAACCATCAAGATTTTGGACTATGGCTTACAAAGGCATAATAGGCAGTTCGGGCGTTTTGGAAATCCGCCACGGCTACAACATGACGGGTTGGTTGCAGACCAGCGTCAATGAAAGGGCGCATAGAATCTATACCATACCCTCTGTCGTGCCTCTTTCCGGCACATATGATATGAGCAGCGATTGGGTAATAAACAATTATTCCAATAACGATCCCTCCAACTTCTGGGTGAGCGGATATGTTGATTTTGCCTTGAATAATTTAAACGCTGGAAGCAGAACCCATACATTTGGAGGTAGGGACGACGTTGGATCCGGCGCCGCGGGCGGCACCCAGTCAACAACAATGAATTACCAGCACAATTTGAACACGGCCATGGGGAGTCACCTCATTGACGTGGGCTT
Organism: Holophagales bacterium; assembly: GCA_031281385.1. The sequence goes on along the minus strand of JAITFL010000053.1, from coordinate 9,373 downwards.
GCAGAATGACAAATTCGACTGGAAGCATACACTCGTAGTAGGAGAGCAATTCTATGTGCCGGGCCAGCTACCCTTCCGTATGACTGCCGCAGATTTTTACAACCCCAACGGCGTTTCGCTAACTCAGAGCATGATTGATCAAAACTACGCCGGCAAATTCCTCGTATTTAATGTGGGCGGAGCAACGCTGGGCGATTTGGATATGTACGGCATCAATAAATACATCGCCAACAATCCCGGAACAACTCTTACGCCTAACACACGCGTTTGGGATGGTGGGGCTCCTGTTTTACTAAACAGACTGACTCCGTTTTTCCCCAGAGTTAACCGCAAGTTCGGCGAGGGGTCGGACAAATTCTATACACAGATGAGGTCATTTTACGTCAACGACCTGTGGACGGTGAATGACTACCACAGCGTGATGCTCGGCCTCCGTGTTGATAACTGGAAGCTCTGGGACAGAGAGAGGGTATTCCATACTTTCTCCACGCCATCGCTGAGGTTTGATTATAAATGGGATATTAATGGCGACCAGAGCCGCCTGGTAAATGTGTCTTTCGCCCAGTACCAAAACAACAACTACAACTCCATTTTTTCCAGATTCGCGAGCAAACCGCAAACTGATTCAGAGACAAGGTATTGGAATAAGCCCGGCCCCAACGGCTTTAACGGGGTGTACCTTGTTGATTACGATGAACTAACAAATCTGGACAATTACGGGATTCTGGTTAGCTCAAGTCGAGAGGCCGCTGACGTCAGCCAGATTGACCCCGACTGGAAAGCGGCGAGTACGAATGAATTCAGCGTAGGCTTTGCCAGGAACCTCAGTATCGGAGGGTCCTGGAAAATAACCTTTATCAGGCGTGCTTGGTCGAATCTGTATGACATCTTTCCTGGCGAGGTATTCACAAACAACAGCGGGCAAAAACAAAACGCCTACCTGTTGAAAACTGCGGACTGGGAGAGAAAATATACAGGCGTGGAGGTGGAATGGCACGTGCCCGTAACGCAACGGTTTACATTTGCCGGCAATTACACTTACGCCAGGCTGATGAGCAATGAGACCGACACCTCCGATGGCGAAAATCTGATTCATTCAACCGGTGGCTCAATGAGTTTCAATTTGTCTGATCACTGGGACAAATCCTGGCCCCGTGAAGTATGGGCGCCCATGACTCCCAGGCAGGCGGAGCACAATTTCAAGTTCCAGTTGATTTATGATCTGTCGCTGGGCAATGTCAAATCCACAATCGCCCTTATGGGAGGATGGCAGAGCGCTGGCTATTCTTCACGTTTCTTTTACCAAACTGCGGGTTATCCGATAATCCCGGGTGTCATGGATTACAATTATGCCGGCCTCAACCAAAATACGACTAACTTGTCTGCCACCAGAAATATTATGTTTAGGCTGGCGACGAACGCTGACAGCTGGTACACCACCATGCGATACAATCTGGACATGCCGTTGGTCAGAAAATTGGTCTGGTTTATGACTGTGGTTATGGACAATCCCTTTAACCACCGAGGGATAAGTTGGAGCGCGCCCGGCACTGGTGTGGATTCTGGCCTCGATTCAAGAATTTTCCTCTATGATATGATTAGAAATTACGCAGACGGTCCTCGGATAGAATATGCTGCAACCAGCCCTCTGGGTCCCTACAACGGCGTCTGGAGGTCCGATGGCAACATCAATGGGGATTATAGAAGTCGCATGGGCGGCAGAGTGATGTCATTACAAACCGGTTTGCGTTTTTAGGAGTGGAGTGAAACATGAAAACAAAAATGATGCAACTTCTTTCGGCAACGGTTTTGCTGAGTGCCGCATCTGGGCTGTGTGCCCAGGATGACGCCAAGGGTTTCAGAGCCGATGAAATCTTTAAGCCCTACATTTCAATTGGCCAAAACCTAGCCCACGGCCACGGCCACGACTTGACCCAAACGACTTGGGGTGGCGTAGGTGCCTATATAGCCGAGGCCGGCGTTCAATTCAACTATAACCCACAGGGCGTGAAAGTCCGCCCCAACCTTGGCTATGCCAGGATTTTGGGCGACCCTAAAGAGGGCATGACAACTTATGACCTCTTTGGCATATTTGTCGGTTTCGACATAGTGTACCAGCCGCCAAGCTGGGGGGACTTCTCCGTTACCTTGGGCCCATCCTTCCACTTCTGGAGCGTCGAGACGGTAAATTCCGCTGGAGAGGCCGGGCAGGGCGAAAGGAACGGAAAGTTTGGCTGGCGCCTTGGGCTTGGCTATGACGTAATGCGCGAGCTCCGCGTTGACTTCACCTATACGGCGACCGAATGGCGAAGCAATAACAACATGCGGTGGAACCCAGGGTATAACCCCAGCCTGCCCGCGTACTTTACAATTAAGGCCAGCTACAAAATGTAGCGGCCGACAGCCAGCCGACCCGAAAAACGAGGCTTCGCCCTGTTTTTCGGGTCGGCGTTTGTACCAATTTGCAGCCGTTTGGATGCAAATCGGTATAGCAGTTCAACCACAAAAAGTTCAGTTGCGATATTATTCCAATTCTAAATAAAATCATGGCTGATTCTATTTAGAATTGGAATTGCAGCACTGCGATTTGATTCTTGTAACTGATAAAATTATTTTGGGGGTCAGATTTATGTCATACAAACAAATGCTACGCTTCGCACTAGCGACTGTATTTTTCGGGCATCTGTGCGCTTTTGCCGCACATCTTTCGCCAACGGGCGAGCTTGCCGCCCCCAAAAAAATCGGGCGTCTGTCCGCCGTGGGCAAGTGTGCGCCTGAACACGCGGCGTCGCTGGCCGTAGATGGAGACCCTTCCACGTACTGGGAATCGCCCGCCTATACTTCGATGCAGGATCACAGCCGCCATCTGGACATCCACCTAGACGGCCTGTACGACTTGTCATCCGTCAAGCTGATACTTCCGCCAGGGGCCTATTACCATTACCAAGTGTACGCCAGCGCAAACGGCGAGACATTTGCAAAAGTTGCATACAAATCCGATGGCCGCGCCGCTGCAAAGGAAGGGGAAAGCCACAGTCTAAGCGGTCAGCCGGGTGCGCGCAGGGTAAGCGTCGTGCGCATAAACGTCTCGTTTGCGTCAAGCGGGATGGCCGGCAGAATAGCCGAAGTCGAGCTGTACGGCGAAAAAATATCAAGCAGTGCACCCAAAAAATTGGCAGTGACTGTGCCTGATTTTGAGGGTACGCCTTGGGCAAAGGAATATAGGCGATTCGCGCTGGACAGCGGCTATGCGCGGCAAAAGACCATAACTGAAATGGTCGGCCTAGTGGGCAGGGTCCTCGGCGACAAGTGGAAGGGCAACTTTTCATTCGAGGTCGCCGACGTGGCGGCAAACGGAAAGGACGCGTTTGAAATCGAAGCCGCAGACGGGAGGGTTGCAATTCGCGGGCACAATGGCGTCTCTTTGGCCTCTGGGCTGAATTTTTATTTGAAGAACTATGCGAGAGTAAATTACAACCCATTGTTCGTCAGCAACCTGAATATGCCCACCGAGCTGCCAGCGACAGGCGGCAAGGTATTGCGCCAGACAAACTATGACGTGCGCTATGCGCTTAACTTTTGCACCTATTCCTACACGATGGCCTTTTGGGGGTGGAGCGAATACGAGGCATACCTAGACTGGGCGGCCATGAACGGCATCAACCTGATGCTGGACATTGTGGGGCAGGAAGAGGTGCAGAGACGACTTCTGCTGAAGTACGGCTACACAGAAAATGAAATAAGGGACTACATTTGCGGCCCGGCATATTTTGCGTGGTTCTACATGCAGAACATGACAGGGTTTGGAGGCCCGCTGCCGGACAATTGGTTTGCCCAGCGCGTAGAGTTGGGCCGCAGGATGCACGACAGGATGCAGGCCTATGGCATCAGCCCAGTCTTGCAGGGCTTTTCGGGCATGGTTCCCACAGACTTCAAGGACAAGAACCCGGGAGCTTCCACGATAGCGCAGGGCGACTGGTGCGGCTTTGTCCGCCCCGACATGCTGAGGACGCTGGAAACCGGGGACAAGGATTGGTTCCCCAGAATGGCGGCTGATTTTTACAAGGCCCAAAGTGACGTGTTTGGCCCCGCCGCGCGCCATTATGCCGTTGACCCCTTTCACGAGGGCGGCAAAATGGGCGGCATGGACGCCGGGGACACATACAGGCGAATCCAAGACGCAATGGTGAAAGCCAACGGCGACGCGATATGGGTAATCCAGCAGTGGTCCAGCCTTAATGCGGCCAAGCTGGGCAAATTAGACAAAGACCATGCAATAGTGCTTGATCTGTTTTCGGAGATGCGGCCCCAAAATGACGTGATGGAACAGACGGGTACAAAATGGGTGTGGAACATGCTTCACAGCTTCGGCGGGCGGATGGGGCTGTTTGGGGATTTGCCTATCCTGGCGCAGGGCCCACCGACGGACTATGCCCAAAAGAAACACATGATAGGCATTGGCACCACGATGGAGGCATATTCCAACTCTGGCGTAGTGTACGACCTCATTTCCGACATGACTTGGAACGCCGAGCCAATATCGCCTTCCGAATACATCCGAAACCATGTCAATAGCCGCTATGGCTCGCCCGACAGTGACGCAGTTGCCGGCTGGGACATACTTGCCAATACGGCTTTTGCAAAAAAGACGGCTGTGGTGGAAGGGCCGCCCGAATCCATAATAAACGCCCGCCCAACTGCAGCGTTCAAGTCCGCTTCCACTTGGGGGCACAGCAAATACATGTACGACAAGCTTGAGATGGAAAAGGCGCTGCCGCATTTCATAAGGGCCTATGACGCTTTGGGCGGCAACCCCGCATTTGTCCACGACTTCGTTGAAGTGGCGGTGCAGGTGCTATCCACAGCCGCATTGGAGCATTACTCAAAAATGATCGCGGCCTACCAAAAGAAAGATGCCGATGGGTTCAAGCTGTACTCCGGCAAATTTATGGACGCTGCAGAACTCATGGAGCGCCTGCTCTCCATCAGCCCAAATTTTGGCGTTGGCAAGTGGATCAATGGGGCGCGGGTCATGCTGCCAGACATGGACGACTGGACAAGGGATCTGTTTGAATTCAACGCCCGTGCGCTAATTACGACGTGGGGAGGCCAAAAAAACCAAGTTTTGAAAGATTATTCCAATAGGCAGTGGTCTGGCCTGACCGGGGATCTGTACCTGGCGCGCTGGAAAAAATTCATAGAGGCCCATTCAAAGGCCCTAGCGAGCGGTGAACCACCGACCAACGTCAACTACTTTTCGATGGAGTGGGAGTGGGCGAACCGCAAGTCCGACGAGGGCAAGACCTATCCCCTGACTGGCTCTGGCGAAAACCTGAAAGCCCTAGCGCAGCGGATATATGACGAATTTTCTTTGACAAAAATGAACGCGGGCTTGCCAAACTAAATTGGTTGCAATATAGTCAACTCTCTATTTTTTCGCGCCCTCTCTTCGCAGGCCAGTGTCCCCGATGGGCTGCTTTGGCACGTCCGGCCCCTGCCAGTGTACCTTCAGTTCTGCCCCGCCAGTGCCTTGTATGTAGTCGAGGCGGATGGCGTGCAGGCCCTTTTCTAGGGCGATGGCGCCGCTTTTTTCTTCTGGGCCATGCATGCCGTCGTTGTCCACGACCTTTGCTCCATCAATCCAAAGTGTGCTGCCGTCGTCGCTGGTGGTGTAAAAGGTGAGGACTCCCGTTGTGGGTACGCTGATGAATCCACGGAACCTAAGCCCAAAATGCTCCTCACGCTTGGCCAGCTTTAGCGTGAAATTGGTTGACGAGCCAACGTCGATCGCATTGGACAATTCATCGCATGACTTGAAATCGCCTTCAAAATATTCCCAGTAAACGCCCCTTTCCAAGTTTTCCCGCGTGAGGGCAGGTTTGGGCGCTACCTTTTTGAACGTGGCTTCGCTGGTGGGGCTAGAGGGGGCCTTTCCGCGGAAGGCTTTGACTTTGACGGTGCTGGATTCATTTATGGTGATTTTGCCATTTCTTACTAGGGGGTGCGCGAATGAGGGCTCGGAGCCATCCAGTGAATAGTGCAGAACGCTCGATGGGTTTCCAGAACTGACCATTATGTCTAGGTCTTCGTGAAATATCGGCGTTGCCGCCTTAATGACAGGTGGGAGGTCAATGTCGGGTGGGCCGGATATTTCCACTGCCACCACCGGGGCATGTACGTCTGGCGCAACCGATGGCACCGAGATAGTTACTTTGCCTTTGGGTTGGGCCACTTTGAGCTGCTTGCCTGGCTCGTTCAGCAGGTATGCCTTTTTCACCTTGCTATTTAGCCCGGGTATCTCTAGGGAGCCATCTTTGGGCCAATCGAAGACATGGAAATATAGCAAAGTGTCTTTTTTGTTGATCGTTTTCTGTGTGCATCGGCCAAAGTCCATGCTGGGAAATGGGTTTGCCCGCGTCCCATAGATTGACTCTCCATAGACCTTCATCCAGCGGCCAATATCTGCCAAGCGGTCTATGCTCTGCTGGGGAAATTCTCCCGTTGCCGTTGGGCCTACGTTCAAGAGTAGGTTGCCGCCCTTGCTTGCTACGTCTATCAGGGTGCGTATGAGCTCCGTGCTGCTCTTCCAGTTTTGGTCGGCCCTGTTGTAGCCCCAGTGGTCGTTCATGGTCATGCAGGTCTCCCAGTCCACGCCCGGCAGGCCCATAGGGGGCACTTCCTGCTCGGGCGTCCCGTAGTCGCCCGCATAGCTGCTGTCAACCGTCATCTGCATTGAGCCGCCGCCCTTGTCAACCCGGTTGTTCACGATGATCGGAGGCCGCAGCGAGCGTGTGTAGTTGTACAGATCGAGGCCCATTTCGTGCGTCCAGGTGGATTCCCATTGGCCGTCGTACCAAAGCACCGAGATGGGCCCATAGTTGGTCAGCAGCTCTTTGAGCTGGCCCTTCATGTAGGCTATGTATCTGTCAAAGTTCGCGCCTTCGGCAGAGCGGTCTTCCCAAGGGCGCCTCGGCAAGTAGTCCGGGTGGTGCCAGTCCATGATCGAGTGGTAAAACCCCAAGCGAATTCCATGCTTGGCGCATGCGTCCGCAAGCTCCTTAATGATGTCCCTTTTGAATGGCGTGGAGGTGACGCTCCAATCCGTCAGCTTGGAATCGAATAGACAAAAGCCATCGTGGTGCTTTGAAGTAAGGACGATGTACTTGAACCCTGCGTCCACGGCCATCTTGGCCCATGAATCCGCGTCGAACTTTGTCGGGTTGAATTGGTCTTTGAATTTTTCGTATTCATGGACGGGGATTCTGGCGCTATTTAGTATCCACTCCCCATAGCCCGTCCTGCCTCCCCACTCTCCAGCGGGGATGGCATAGAGCCCCCAATGGATGAACAGCCCGAACTTGGCGTCCCTCCACCAGTCCATGCGTTTGGGGTCGTCAACTTGCGGCCCCCCTGTTTGTCCCTCTATCTGCACTTGCCGCGCTTGGCCAAGAATGGCCCTTGGCTCCGCGCCAATCAGGCCCGATGCAAGAAAAAGGGCCGCCAAAAGTGCTGGGCATAGTTTCATACAGCCTCCAATGTTTGCCTAATGCCTACAGTTTATACCAAGTTGCGTTCAAATTGCATTTGAATGCCTATGCCAAAGTTTTTGAAAAGGCAGAGGAAACCCTGCATTTTCAAAAACTGGCGGGTGCCGGTTCCCATCGCCCAATACCGAACTAATCTGCCCGCCCATCGAAGCCATCTCCATGTATCAGCCCATATATAGAACAGTGAGCGAAACGAGTATTAGGGGTCCTGGGGAGTAGCGAAGCGCGGACTCGCATGCGAGGCCGTGCAAGCGAATCCCCAGTTAGCATCCGGGAAGCTTTCCCAAGACCCGGCGCAAAACACAACAGGCCGAAGGCTGTTTGTCCCGAGGCCACGCGGCGAATGACCTCGCCGCGTGTTCAATCGGCGCGGTGGAGTTGACATTTAGCTGCAAGAAAAATTTGGGGGGCAAATGCCTCATTTGTTAGTCGGAGCCGTACTGCCCAAAATATTCACAGTTTTGCAAGAAGCTCTTTTGATTGCACACGGCATTAAATCCAAACGAACTGTTGCTTGGACTGGCAAATTGCAATAGATCTTTGTCAGTTCAAGCTGCATTGGATGACAGAAAAACCATGATTCTTTTTCTTTCTTCTTTGTATTCCAGCAAACTGCATGTAGCCTATTAATAGCAAGGGTGGTTTTCTATGACTTTTGACCCAGGACGATTCAACAGCGAAAGTTTTTATCGGGGGTTCTGTCACGACCCCATGGCAGATTTTGGCTGCAAGCCATGGAAGGGCGGGCTTTTCTTTCGCACGTTCAAGCCATCGGTTGACAGCGTTGACTTAGTTGACGCCAAGAGTGGCGATGTGCTGGCCGCCTTCAAGCGGGCCGACCCAGAGGGGCTGTTCGAGCTCTTTTTGCCTGACAGTCCCGATGTTTTCCCCTACCGGCTTCGCATGACGTCCGGCTCGCACTCGTGGGAATTGGAAGACCATTACGCTTTTGGACCCGTGCTGGGCGAGCTGGATCGCTATCTGATGGGACAGGGGAACCATCTGGAGCTATACAGAAAACTGGGCGCCCATCCCTGCCAAAAAGACGGTGTAGAAGGCACTGCGTTTGCCCTTTGGGCCCCAAACGCTAGACGGGTGTCAATAGTCGGCAGCTTCAACAATTGGGACGGCAGGTGTCATCTGATGCAGCAATACGCGATGAATGGCATTTGGGAGCTATTCATACCCAGGGTTGGCCCCGGCGACTTCTATAAGTACGAGATCATTGGCCTGAACGGGAAAATGCTGCCGCTCAAGGCCGACCCCTTTGCCTTTCGCACGGAGCATCCCCCCAACACGGCATGCATGGTGTACGGCCTTCCAGATTTCGACTGGAAAGACGAAGAATGGATGCGCGAGCGCCACAAGCGCAACTCGCACGTTGCGCCAATCAGTATTTTTGAGGTTCACTTGGGATCGTGGCGGCGCAAGTGGGACGGCTGTTTCCTGACTTATCTGGAATTGGCCGAAGAGCTGATCCCCTACGTGCAAGACCTTGGCTACACCCACATTCAATTGATGCCTGTCGCCGAGCACCCATTCTATGCTTCATGGGGCTACCAGCCCTTGGGCCTCTTTGCCCCCACCGCCCGATATGGAAGGCCAGAGGATTTCAAGGTCTTTGTTGACGCCGCGCACAGGGCCGGGATAGGGGTCTTTTTGGACTGGGTCCCCGCCCATTTCCCCGAGGACGCATACGGCCTTTCATTTTTTGATGGCACCCACCTGTACGAACACGCAGACCCGCGCCAAGGCAGGCACCAAGACTGGGGTACGCTGATATACAACTACGGCAGGGACGAGGTGTGCAACTTCCTCATCGCCAA
>JAITFL010000174.1 GCA_031281385.1 Holophagales bacterium | reverse complement strand
CTTTTGCTTTGCGTTCTTTATGCAGTAAAACAACTCGGCCCATCGCGTCTTGTCCATCGGTACACATTCGAGGTCTTGATATAGCTTAGCGATTTTGGCGTTCAACAATTTTTGCCAAGTGGCATCGTCCAAATAAAGGTCTTCTTGAGATAGGTTCAAATTGTAGATATAAAGCGCGTTATTTTCTATTACGCCAAGCAGTTTTTTGGCAAGCCAATTTTTGTCCTGTTCGTCAACACTCTTGATGTTTTGGGCCAGCATACGGAGCGCAGCCACATTGTCTGGGTTGGCGGTTGCAAAGTTTACCCAAGCCTTGACTTTGTCGGCCATGGACATTGCTTGCGGCTTGGGCAGGGAAGCATTGAATAAAACGGATTCTTCAAAAAACTGGAACCACTTCTGCCTATCTATTTGCTCCTCTCTATCCACCAAGAACGCAATATCATCATTGCAAAAGTCGCTCCAATCCCAGCCAAGAATGGATTTCTTTTCCCAAAACCGCATGACTTCAAATGCTTTATTGTACTCTTTGAATTCGAACAGGGAAAGCACCAAATAATAAACTATTAGTCTATAATCATCGACTGCGCTGGGCTCTAGTTGCTCTCCCTCTAGTTCAAAAGGCTCTAGTACCCTATTGCACAGCGAGATGCATAGGTCATATTGCTTCATCTGAAATAAAACGTCTAAAACAGTTTTGTAAAAACATGCGTCAATATTTGTGTAGGGCATGTGTTCTAGTTCGGGGATGAGGGAGGCGGGGTTTGTGTATGCGCTTGAAGTTTTGGGGAAAAAATAGTTCCAAAGCCATGCATATTTATAATGAGTACAGTCCGACTGAATTTCTTTGTTTAGGTCTTCGATGATTGCATCAAAAAATGGATTTTTGATATCTAATTCGGTTGAATTTTTGATCCATTGATCCATTATAGCCAATAGGTTAATAGTAGGATCGTTTTGCCATAGGCCATCAGTGGCTAGATGCATTTTATAAAACAAATTCGCAAGGTCTTTGCTCCATTCAGTGACATTGATGTTATTCTTTTTCACGTATTCTTGCCCTAGACTGGGAATATTTAATATCTCGATATAGCGTGTAATTGATCCAAGCCATAGGGATGAATTTCTTGGATTGGCCTTGAGTTCCCGATTTAAGTCGGCCAAAAGTGACTCTGCCAATTTCTGAATGTCTTTTGGATCTGGCAGGCCCGGATATGTTTTTGATAGGCTGCCATTGACAAAAATGGCTGATTTCTTGTTTTTTTCGATGCCAAAATAGTTCCATATTGCAGTGGTTTTTAGTTGTTCGACATCGAGCGACTCAAAAGAAATAGTTGAAACCAGTTCACTGATCGAATATTCATTTATCACAAAGTAAACTTGCTCTAGTTCCGGCGTTGACTCATTTTCCAGAAGAAATGATTTCATGACCACAAAAATTGGTGCTAGGTTCACTTCTTTCAGAATCATGTCGGCGGACGGCTTTTTTGAGTCTTGGGACTCTTGGCCAGACACAGCTGTTTGGGTTCCATTGCCCGCGATTTTTGGCCCGTAGTCCCCAAACAGCGGGCATGAAAGCAAAATGGCGGCAACCAGCAGCTTGCCCAGCATGGAAACCCAACGACCAAACATAGCCCCGTCCCTTTATTTGCGCCAAAGCACTTAATCTAGCTTGGCACAGATGCTATCGGAACTCAACCATGTGTAGCCATTTTTCAACGTTCTAATACAGCCGTGAACGTCCCAGCCCCTAAAAGGTCATGTTGCCGCACTGCGTCAGGAAATGTTCTCTAGCTTTGTGTTCGAGATCGTCTTTACGCCGTATTTCTTTGCATTGGCTTCGCCGATGCGCTTCCAGTGTTCTATCCGCTCTTCCACCGTCATGTTCTTCGCCTCGCTATCGTCTAGGTAGCTGGGGCGGCTAGGGGCATGTTCAAGCGTGTCAATTGTTCTCATCTGTCATCTCTGGAAAGAATGTTCTTGTTCGTGTCTGAATAGCCCGGCTAGTCCTTTTAGAGGCTGGCGGTGCCGCCCTTGGCCTCGACCATCGCTTGGCCCGGGCCCGTCACGGTGGCCATCAGTATTTTTCGGCTGCCGGCCATCTCCAAGCGCACTTTTTCGCCCTTGCCCCCGCTGGACTTGGCGGTGGCTTCGCCGACTATCTGCAGTGGGCCATTGCAGAGTGTGACGCGCACCTTGTCTAGGGCGCTGACCATCGGGATGGTCTCCACCTGCATGTTGGTCATTATCTTCCCTGCCTGCATAGGTTGGCACAGGCGCGACCCATGCGGGAACACTTTTATTGCGCCTGCAGGGGGGATGCCCTCAAAGGTTATCTCTTCAAAGTCGTCCTCGGTGATGGTGGTTTTCCGCTTTAAGGCACCTTTTGCCTGGTATAGGGTTCCGATCCACTTTCCTTCCATCTCAACGCGCACCGAAGCCGACGCTATGCCCTCGACGTTTACCCGAAAGACGGCGAAGAATCTGCCGACAGGGTCTTGCTTGCTAAGGCGCTCGGGGTCGAAGGTGAGGCGGCCAGGCTTCAGCGGTGGCATGAGGGGGGGGCGCGAAACGCGGAAAACGTAGTCGCCCGGCATTTTTGCGGCGCTCGCTTTTGCGTAGGCCAAGGCTTGGGCGCAGAGGCTCTCTACGTCGCTGTGCGACTGCGCCAGCAGGGGCGCTGGAAACATGATGAGCAAGCAGAAGAGAATGGATTTCATGGGAAGCCCCGTTACCTCTTGAGGTTGGTGACCACGGAAAGCATGTCGTCAACTGTCCTGATGGTCTTTGAATTGGCCTCGTACGCCCTCTGGCCCACAATCATGTTGACCATTTCGTCGGCGACGTCCACATTGGACATTTCAAGGTAGCCTTGGGCAATGTTGCCAAGGCCATCGGTTCCGGCCTGGCCCTCAATGGGGTCGCCGGATGCGAGTGTTTGCAGAAGCAGGTTGCTGCCGATGTGGTTGAGGCCCGCAGGGTTGATGAAGTTGACAAGGGTTATCTGCCCAATTTCTTGGGGCAGTGGCTGGCCCGGCTGGGTTACGCTGACGGTGCCATCCTTGGCCACTGTTATGCTTAGTGCGTCCTGTGGGACGTTGATGTTGGGGACAAGCTGGTAGCCAGCGGGGGTGACTATGTCGCCGTTCTGGTCTTTGCTGAATGAGCCATCGCGGGTGTAGGCTATGGTTCCGTCCGGCATCGTGACTTGGAAGAATCCTTTGCCCTCTATGGCCAAATCCCACTCCCCGGCTGTGCCCTTGAAGCTGCCCGTGGTGTACTGATGCTGGACGGCCTGGAGCTTGGCGCCGTGGCCCACCTGAATACCGATGGGAAGCTGAGTGTTGAGTGAGCTGGACGTTCCGGCCAAGTTCACGGTCTGGTAAAGCAAGTCTTGGAATTCGGCCCTGGCCCTTTTGTACCCGGACGTGTTGACGTTGGCCAGGTTGTTAGAAATCGTGTCCATGTTGTACGCCTGGGCGGTCATCCCGGCTGCTGCGGACCACATTGCTCTCATCATGGTGAAACTCCTTATTATTGTCCAGCGCCGATGGTTAGGCTCTTGGTGTCTAGGTCATTGGTCAAAGTGCTTGCCACTTTTTGGCTCATTTCAAATAGGCGGTTGAGACGTATCATCTCTACCATTGAGCTGGCCAAGTCCACGCTGCTCTGCTCTAGGTAGCCTTGCACGACGTTTCCATATAGAGGGCCTTCGGTCGCCTCGCTGGCGTCGTAGCGCCCAGCGCCTGTTCGGAACAGGGGCCTGGTGTCTTCAAAGGCTTTCAGTTGCAGTTGCCCCAAGAACTCATTGCCTTGATGGACGGCGCCATCTCTTGTAAAGGTGGGCTTGGGTCCATCGGGGTCTATGGTGATTGGGCCATTCGTGCCTAGCACCGGGAAGCCGTCAAAGGTAACCAGCGTCCCGTTGGGCCCCAAGGTAAAGCGCCCATCCCTCGTAACTCGTGGGCCTTCATCGGTCAGGACTGTGAAAAAGGCGTTGCCTTCTATGGCCACGTCAAAATCGTTTTGCGTGAATTTGAGCGCGCCTTGGTGAAATTCCATGCCTTTTTGGGCATAGACGGTTCCATCGTTGACGAAGGGGGACAGCGGCAGCCCGCGGCCTTGGGCCTTGGCCTTGTTGAAAATGTCGAAAAAGCTTCTTTCAGCCTTGAATCCGACTGTTTGGGAATTGGCCAAGTTGTTTGATACGACGTCTAGCTGGTAGGCTCTCGCCTTAAGGCTTCCGGCGGCGACATAATAGGCAGGATCCATTTGGGCATCTCCTGCCTACTAAGTGCCAAAGCTGTGCCAATTTTTGCTGACGCAATATTATGGATCAACCTGAAAGCTTTTCAGGAAATTGATCAACTGCGGGTTTTTGGGGCTAGGTGCCGTGCCCCTGGCGTGGTGGATGCGCCCACGACGGAACACGACTATTCCATTTGTTATGTTTCCAGAGATCTTTTTGTGGAAGTACTCAAAGCCGGGGCCTCGGTCGTATGAAAGGTCGGCTGTCTGGCCTGGGTAGTTAGTCCCTATCCATGTCTTCATGGTCGCCAATATTTCATCTTGGTTGGTGCCGCCTTGGTCGCCGGGTGGAAGGGTCCCTACCTCGACGATGAACAGTTCGTCCATCTTTCCGCCGGCGGCGTACGTCCTTGTGAACCAGACGATTTCGCCAAATGGGGTCTGCTCTTTCCTGCGGGTGGGCTTCCATTCATCGGGGCGCTTTTGGATTTCTGTGTCTGTGCCGGGGAACACCAAGATGTGGCCCGGAAACACAACGGAATAGCCAAGCTCATGGTCAACCACTGGCCAATCTTTATCAACAAAGCAGCCAAGGGCCAATGATAGAAGTGCAACAGCGCATACAAGTTTTTTCATGGAATCCTCCTCATCTGCTAAACAGCTATAGCTAATTGAAACATGGTTTAATAGCGACATGCAAGCGTTTGAATCTCTTGCAGAATTGTTTTTGCGCCCCTTGAAGCAATCTCTCAAGCATCTGCATTTATTGATGCGGGCTTCGCCCACGTTGATATTTATGCCGATTCCCCAGACCCCTACCACGCCTCTCCTCTCCCTCCACCCAAGAATAATGGGATTCCCGCAGCGCGTTTTCGTCTTGTTCGCCCAGATATAGCTCGCGCTTCCAGATAGGCACCGTTTTTTTGATTTCGTCCAACAGCCAAGCGGCAGCACGAAAGGACTCGGCTCGATGGGTCGAGGCGCAGGCCACTACTATGGCGGCCTCGGAAATGGGCACCGTGCCAAGCCTGTGGTGGATGAAACAGGCATTTAGCGAAAACTCTGCAATGGCGCTTTCCCTCAACGCTTGAAGCTGCGATAGGGCCATTGGCACGTACGCCTCGTAAGATAGTTCGGCCACTGTCCTCCCCTCGTGGCTGTCCCTGGCGCATCCCTCAAAGATGACAACCGCGCCCGACTTTGGACTCTTGGCCGCCTCGCGGATGCTTTCAGGGTTCAGTGGGGATTCTTGGATGTGAACAAAGGGAGTCATGTTGAGCAAATGCCAAGACTATTGTAGCAAGTTCAATGTCGAAGCCTACCCGGCATCCCACGGCTTTTCCGATGGGCGGGCTGATACAGAGGGATTTGAGGCGCAGCCTTCCATATCTGCTTGCCGCCGATGTGGCTCGCAACTTTCCTTTTATACCAATTTGCAACCAAATAGTTGCATATTGGTATAAAGGCGGCGGGGACCGGTGCCCGCAGAATGAAGATGAAATGTGCAAACAGCCGAAAAACTACGGGAAGATGACACTTTCGCAACGGCTAATAGGGCTGCCTTGGTATCCGATGCCAATCGGATACCAAGATATTTTTGAAAATGCTGGGTTTCCCAGCTTTTTCAATAACTTTGGCGTACAGCGTTCAATGCCAATTGAACGCAATTTGGTATTAGTACCTTCGCGGGTTCATAGGTAGATCGTCAGATCCTCTGACGCTTTTGCTTCTTTGTTTGTTTTCATAGATCACGCGCTCGGTTACTTCCATTCTTACGGAGCCGTCCGGCATTGGCCGCCAGGAATGGCCGTTCCTCCTTGTTTTTGCGCCCCTCCTTGGCGGGTCATCCAATTTTTCCACGCTGCCATCTTCCGGGTGCAGCCGATACCAGGCTATGAAAGGGCCTTTTGTGCGCTGTTCCCTCACTCGCTCTTTCAGCTCCTTGATGTATTTTTCCTGCGTCATGTCGGGGTCGTCGGGCCTCATCTCGGCCAATTTCACGTACACGTCATTGGTGATGGGATCGGAGTTGTTGATGATGATAAATTCCTCTTCCTGCGCCGCAATTA
>JAITFL010000079.1 GCA_031281385.1 Holophagales bacterium | reverse complement strand
GGAGCGCAAGGGGCGGGAAATAGTCTATTGCAACATCGGCAACCCCCAAGCGCTCAAGCAGAAGCCGCTGACCTACGTCCGGCAGGTGCTGGCCCTCTGCCAGTACCCCGAACTGATGGAGATGTGTCCGGGCCAATTTCCCGAAGACGCGATGGAAGCAGCCAAAAATGTGCTGGCGGGGACAGTGCATGGAGTGGGCGCTTACTCAGAGAGCAAGGGCGTTAGGTTCATACGCGACGCTGTGGCGGATTTCATACACAAAAGGGATGGCATTCCAGTTGACCCCGATGCGATTTACCTGACGGACGGCGCATCTAAAGGGGTGCAAACCGCCCTGCGGATACTCGTCAGCGGGAACCGCGATGGGATAATGATACCTATCCCGCAGTACCCCCTCTACAGCGCGACGCTGACACTCTACGAAGGCAAGCAGATAGGCTACTACCTAGATGAAACGCACGACTGGAAGCTGAGCAAGGCCCTGTTGGAAGAAAGCATGTCAGATGCCAAAAGGTTCGACGTGAACGTAAAGGCCATCTGCGTGCTGAACCCAGGCAACCCCACTGGCTCTGTCTTGGACAGGGACAACATCTCGATGATCATTGACTTCGCTGGCGAGCATGGCCTCTCGATATTGGCGGACGAGGTGTACCAAGAAAACATATATTCCCAAGGCGACAAGTTTCTGTCTTTCGCAAGGGTGATGGAAGAGAAGGGCGAAAAGGGGGTCAGCCTATTTAGCTTCCACAGCTGCTCCAAGGGCTTTTTGGGCGAGTGCGGGCAGAGGGGCGGCTACATGGAGATACGCAACATTCCGCCGGATGTGGCGGCGCAGATAACCAAGCTGCAATCCGTTTCTCTGTGCTCCAACCTGACGGGCCAGGTGGCCGTCTATTGCATGGTCAGCCCGCCCGCGCCAGGGAGCCCCAGCTACGCCCAATATGCGTCCGAGAGGGACGGCATTTTGAGCGAGATGAAAAAGAAGGCGTCTATCCTTGCGGAGGCGCTCAACCAGATAGCTGGCGTCGAGTGCAACCCGGTGGCGGGGGCCATGTACGCCTTCCCCAAAATCCAGCTGCCCAAAGGCCGTACGGACGAGGACTACTGCATGGCCCTGCTGGAGGAGGAGGGCATCTGCGTTGTCCCCGGCACTGGGTTCGGGCAGATACCGGGCACGGCCCACTTCCGCACCACCATACTCCCCCCCACTGAAAAGATGATTTCTGCTGTCGAAAAGCTGAAGAAGTTTCACGAGAGATATAGATATAAATAATAGTGGGTAGGGGCTAGTGGCGATTTAGCGTTTGGCGCCGACCAGCGAGAAGCCGACCACGGAATCGGCCTGCCATGCACGAAATCCAGCGCGGCTAGGGTCTGCACCAATTATTATTGCACCTAGCCCTTGGCCACTAACCAATTTCGTAAGCGATTCGGGTGGGAAGGACTCCCCTATTTACCCTTTCCTTGCCTCAGACAGTGCGGCAGACCGCCGTTCTGCCTGTGATACAGTACGCATGCACAGCATTTGCCATAGTTTTGGCACCCCGCTTCTGGGCAGGGACAGTCTTTGACGTTCGGGCATTTGGTGTTGGACGCCCCATCCGGAGTGCCATTACCAAGCGTCATATTATGATGACGCGCAAGGTGTTCGTCGTGCCGGCTACCCAGAGCGGGTGGCCAACAACCACTACCACCTTGTCGCCTGGGTCAAGGTCAAATGAGTCCGTGATTATCGGTATGGCTAATTTCAATAGCTGGCTCAGATGCTCAGCCCTTGGTATCAGGACCGACTTTACGTTGCGCATCAGCTTGATGCGCCTGGCTATCGTTGGGTTAGTGGTGGCGCCGATGATGGGGGTGTCCCCAGATGAATGGGCCAGCATGCGCACGATGTTGCCGCCTTCGGTGAAGGCCATTATGTATTTGGCGCCAATTTCTTTTGCTGTGTGGCAGGCGGCCGAGGCTATGCTCACGTCCACGTGTCCGGCCAAAGAGTGGGGCACGATGCCTTGTAGGGCCCTCAACTGTAGCGAGTCGTGGCTGTCCGCGTCCATCGCAATTTTGGCCAGCCACTTTATTGATTCCAGCGGGTATTGGCCTGATGCGCTTTCGGCGCTTAGCATCACCGCATCGGTGCCGTCCCAGATGGCGTTTGCGACGTCGGATGATTCCGCCCTCGTCGGCATGGGGTGCTCGATCATGCTCTCCAGCATCTGCGTGGCGGTGATGACGGGCTTTAGGAAGCGACGCGCCGTTTGTATTATGCGCTTTTGCAGGGATGGCACTTTATCCACGCCCAGCTCCACGCCCAGATCTCCCCTGGCCACCATGACGCCCCAAGCCGTTGCGACTATGGAATCGAGGTTCTTTATGGCGTTGGGATGCTCGATCTTGGCTATTATGGGCTGGTTGCCCCCCGCCGCTTGGATGACTTCCTCCATGCGCTGCAGGTCTGACGCAGACCTGACAAAGCTTTGGGCAAAGAAGTCAACGTCGTGCTTGACGCCCCAGTCTATGTCTTCCAAGTCCTTTGGGGTCAGAGGGTCCATTTTTACGTCTAGGCCCATAGGCATCAGGCCCTTCCTCTGCTTGACTATGCCGCCCGTGATGGTCTTGAGCGTGACGAATGTATCATTTATCTTTGTGACTTCAAAAACCAGAATGCCATCGTCCACCAGCCACTTTTGCCCCAGCTTGGCCCCTTGTATCAACTCAGGGTGGGGAAAGGGGGCAGACCACTCGCCGCCCTGTGGGGGTTCCGAGCCGGCCAAGTAGAAGTGGCCCGTGCTGCCCTTGTGCGCTTCAAAAGGCGTCTCAAACAGCCCCAAGCGCCACTTTGGCCCTTGGATGTCTAGGAAAATGGGGACTTCACGCTCAATTTCTTCGAGGGTTTCCCGTATTTTTTTTATTACCGGAGTCCTTGCCGCGCCATCCGAGTGGCTGGCGTTCAGGCGAATGACGTCAGCAATTTTTAGGGCCTCCGGCAGGATGTCGTCCTGCATGGTTGCGGGGCCTAAGGTAGTCACTATTTTGGTCTTGCGCACTTTTTCCTCCGAGTCTCAACATGAAATCCACAAACTTTTCCGCATTTAGGTTACCACATTTTGTCTTTGAAATGTGCCCCAAAAATGATAACTTGGAAACTTGTTATTTTTGCCGAGGCAAAAGATGAGAGAACAGATGGAACAGCTCGTTGCCGAATTGGTAGTAAGAGAAATACCGCTTGACGTGGCCATGAAAGAGTTTGAGGCGTCCTTCCTTCGGGAGGCTATTTCTAGGAATGGAGGCAACATAAGCGTTACGGCGAGACAGCTTGGGATTCACCGCAACACACTTTCGAGAAAAGTTGGGCAACATCCATTGACTGTGTCGTGTCATAATAAAAAAAGCCGCGATTCCTAGCTAGGCCCGTTGGCCGGCAAAACAGCTCGCAGGCACAAAAGGAGGTTTCATGATCAAGGTTGGCATCAACGGCTTTGGACGCATCGGGCGGATGGTATTCCGTGCTGCGGCCCACTTCCCCTCAATCGAGATAGTCGGCATCAACGACTTGCTGGAAGCAGACTATCTGGCCTACATGCTGGTGTACGATTCTGTGCACGGCCGCTTCAATGGCGACGTCAAGGTGGAGGGCAATACGCTCATCGTCAATGGCAAGAAGATTCGCCTGACTGCGGAGAAAGACCCCGCCTCCCTGAAGTGGGGCGATGTCGGTGCCGACGTGGTGGTGGAGTCCACGGGCCTGTTCCTAGACAACGCAGGCGCGTCCCAGCACATCAAGGCCGGGGCCAAGAAAGTCGTAATAAGCGCGCCTTCCAAGGATGACACCCCCATGTTTGTGTATGGGGTGAACCATGACAAATACGCGGGGCAGCCGATCATCAGCAACGCAAGCTGCACGACCAACTGCCTGGCCCCGATGTCAAAAGTGTTGAATGACTCTTTTGGCATCAAGAGGGCGCTGATGACCACCGTACACGCGGCGACCGCCACGCAAAAGACGGTTGACGGGCCATCTAAGAAAGACTGGCGCGGCGGGCGCGGCATACTCGAAAACATCATCCCCTCTACAACGGGTGCGGCCAAGGCCGTTGGAAAGGTGATACCCGAGCTTAACAAGAAGCTGACCGGCATGGCTTTCCGCGTACCCACCAGCGACGTGAGCGTGGTTGATCTCACCGCCGAACTGAACAAGGAAACCACATACGAGCAGATATGCGCCGCCATGAAGGCCGCCAGCGAGGGCGCACTGAAGGGCGTTTTGGCGTACACGGAAGATTCAGTAGTCTCGACAGATTTCCGCGGCGAGAGCTGCACGTCCATCTTTGACTCCAAAGCAGGGATCATGCTTGACCCCACCTTTGTCAAGCTGGTCGCTTGGTACGACAACGAATGGGGCTACTCCAATAAAGTATTGGAAATGGCCCAAGTAGTGGCTAAGTAGCCGAAACCAACTGGTAATTTGTGACAACTCTCGGTGGCTAGTGCTAGGCGCAGGCCACCGAGAGTTTATCTGTGCTTTGGACTTTCCGCTTACAAGGCGGAAGGGCGCACCAAGGGCAGTCCCGAGTTATTCCTAACCCCCACAACCCACCCTCGGTCAATTCTAGCGTTTCCCCTATTGATCTACACCGCCTCTCATAGATTACGGCTACGCTTTCCGTTTCGCTTTTAATGCAGCCTATCGCCGTAAAGTCTTTGACGCTGCCGCGCAGCGTCAAAGCCAACGGCGATAAGTCTTCATTCCTTGTGGGGGTGCGGTTAACCCATCGCGGCGAGCGGGTTTGCGCCTTAACGGTAGCATCAGCATTCCACCATGGCGGCTCGCTTCACTCTCTCGGTATCCTGCGCTTGCGCTTGGATACGCGAGACATCCTCCGTTGGTCTTTGCGGCACATTGGTCGGCGATGCTGCTATGAAGATTTCTCCCTTGCCCGTCGCCGTTATCGGCGCAGCCTATGCACTCCGTGCCATTCCCTACGGGAAGGGCTATAACTAGTATCTGGGGTCTCTTCCGCCCTGCCGTCTAGATGCCGCTACAATTCCTCGCCACGTTGGGGCGACAAGCCCCCAGCGGCCTCGGAAGATGCACTTTTGCAGCATGTGGCACTTGAGCAGCAGCCTCTCAAAGCGGGCATCCGGCATGGCTTCCATGTGCAGCAGCAATTGGTTCCTGGCCCCATAGAAAGTTGGCAATGGGCTGCGTCTGACAGTCGTGGCAGAGCCGGCGTGGACTATCCTTAGGTTGACCATAGCCATGAGCATGCCTAGTCGGTGTGTGCGGAGGCACCATGCGGCGTCTTCCCAGTACAAAAAATACTTTTCTGGCCATGGCCCCAATTTTTCCCATGCATCCTTTGATAAAAAGATGCTGGCACCGCTCAGGCTCTGGTTTGATTCCAGCAGCTCCAGCTCCCCCCCCACCCCCATTTTCTCGATTGCTTGGATATTGCGGCTTCTGCCCCTTGATGCCCGCACAAACCATCCCTTATGGGTGCTGCACCCGATGAGTCTGTCTCCATCCTGCTGGTAGGTTCCCCAAAGGGAGACAAGGGGGTAATCTTGAGCCAGCTTGAGCAGCCTGGCCAATGTGGGTTCAATCAACGTCGCATCATTGTTGAGGAACCAGAGCGAGCCGGCTCCATGCGCAAGGGCGTATTCGGCCCCCCTGTTGCAGCCGGAGGCGAATCCAGGATTCGATGCGTCCTGCAAGCTATGGACATTGGGGTGGAATTGCCGCCAATATTCCAAAGGAGCCAAATCTGGCCCGTGGTCAACCACTATGGCTGCGTGGGGGCAGGATTCCACCTTGGCAAGGGACTCTAGGCATCTTGAGGTCAGCCCTTTGTCCCGATAATTGACAAGGATCACCCAAGGTGGCGCATCATGCGATAATGTGGTTTCAGGGTTCATCGTTTTGTGAGGTGGCTATGGACATAAAGGGCATTGTATTGGCGGGCGGCATGGGAACCAGGCTCTTCCCCCTAACTAAGGTTACCAACAAACACCTTCTGCCGGTGGGTTTGGCCCCCATGATTTGGCACCCGCTGTGGAAGCTGAAAGAGGCCGGCATCGAGGAGATACTGGTGGTGACGGGTACCGAACACATGGGGGATGTGGTGGGGCTGCTGGGTTCGGGCAAAGACTACGGTTGCCGCTTTACCTACAAGGTTCAGGACGAGGCTGGGGGCATAGCCCAAGCGCTCTCTTTGGCAGAGAATTTTGCCAGTGCAAGCAAAATCTGCGTGATCCTTGGGGACAACATATTTCTGGACACTTTGGGCCCACAGGCCGAAATCTTTGCGTCACAGGCCAAGGGCGCGAGGATCATGCTGAAAGAAGTCACCGACCCCCACAGGTTCGGCGTGGCGGAGCTGAAGGGAGATTCTGTCGTCTCTATAGTAGAAAAGCCCAAAGAGCCAAAGTCCAATATGGCCGTCACCGGAATCTATTTTTACGATTCCAACGTGTTTGAAATTATCCGCAAAATCAAGCCCTCAAAGCGCGGAGAGCTTGAAATCACGGACGTGAACAATGCCTACATTGAGCTTGGCGGAATGACTTGGGGTACGCTGAATGGGTGGTGGTCAGACGCGGGGACCTTCCCCAGCCTGGCCAAGGCGCAGGAACTGGCGATGCAGGCTACGGCTCCATTTCCAGAGATAAAGAGAGGTTAACATGGCTTTTGAGCAAGGCGACATAGAGGGCGTGGTTGTTCGGCCACTGCCAAAGTTTTCAGACGAGCGCGGCTGGCTCTCGGAGTTTTTCCGCAGCGACGAGTTGCCCATTGGGTTCCTCCCGGCGATGGGCTATGTCAGCATGACCAAACCTGGAGTAGGCCGCGGGCCGCACGAGCATAGAGGTCAAGCTGACCTGTTTTGCTTCTTGGGGCCAGGCGAGTTTGTTCTGGCGCTTTGGGACAATAGGCCAAACAGCCCCACGCACAAAAAAAAGACAGCGCTGTTCGTTGGTGAGAAGAACCCTTGCGCCGTGATAGTCCCGCCTGGCGTGGTGCATGGCTACAAGTGCATAAGCGATTGCCCGGGCTGGGTCATCAACTGCCCCGACCAGCTATACAAGGGGCCTGGCAAGTCGCAGCCGGCGGACGAGATACGCTACGAGGCAGATCCCGACAGCCCATTTTCGTTTGGTTCCATAGATAAATAGGCGGCAGATTGGCTCTCTTGCAAAATTTTTTGCGTTCATCGAAGTTGTCGGAGGTCTGGGAGGTAGCGAGGGGGGGACACTCGCATGCGAGTGAGACCCGAATGGATCCCCAGTTAGCATCCGGTGACTTTTCCCTGCCCCGGACTGAAACGCAACAGGCCATAGAGCCTTTATCCCGTGTTCAAGCGGCGAATGACCTCGCCGCGTGTCCATTCGGCGCGATGGAATTGCCATTCGGCCGCAAGAAAAGATTTCGGAGGTTTTGCAGGTGCCTCAATTGAAAACACTAATATCGGGCGCTTCTGGGCAGCTTGCCACAGCCGTCAAAAGGCATTGGGCAAAGGACAGTCTGATCATGCCCAGCGAGGCGGAGCTTGATCTGACTGACAGGGAGTCCATAAGGGCCGCCATCCAAAAATATAAGCCGGACGTTTTTCTGAACTGCGCCGCCTACACCAACGTGGACGCAGCAGAGTCCAATGAGGGCCTTGCCAAATTGGTGAATGGACAGGCTGTAGGGTGGATAGCCCAAGAGTGCAACGATGTAGGTGCGCTGTTGGTACAAGTCAGCACCGACTATGTGTTCGATGGCATCTCAACGCGGCCATTAAAAGAAGATGATCCCGTGGGGCCATGCAGCGCGTACGGCAAAAGCAAGCTGGAGGGCGAGGTGGCCGCGCAAAAGGCGTATAGGCACATCATCTTTCGCACATCTTGGCTGTACGACGCTTGGGGCAAAAATTTTTTCAACACCATGATTAGGCTTGCCAATCAAGGCAAGCCAATCAAGGTGGTCAGCGACCAGCGCGGATCGCCCACCACCTGCCGTGCGCTTGCCCGCCAAATGCGGCTTGCAATCGAGAGCGAATGGCATGGGCTGTTTCACGCGACATGCACGGGCGAAACCACTTGGCATGGCTTCGCGCAGGCAATATTTAATATGATGGGCCTAGCCCCGGAATGCTCACCCTGCTCCACGCAGGAATACCCCACTCCCGCAAAGCGCCCAGCGTACTCGGTGCTGGACAATTCAAAGAGAATGGCCCTTGGCGATGACCTGATGGGGCCTTGGGAGGGCGCGTTGAGAGAAGTGGTGAAAGAAAAAATGGCGGGCAGGGGGCAGAGGGCGGAGCTGGTGGAGGTTTCCGGCCCCCCGGTCGCCTGCGTGGACGAGGCGGAATAGACACCCGCCTCGTTAATTGACTATAGTCAATTAACTTGTGGAGCGATATTTGCTCCACAAGTTAAACACGCGAATGCGTTAGACTGCGCTATAGTGTATCGAGCCGCCGTTAGGCGGGGAGAGGAACGGCAGCGCAGTCGGAATGCTTCAAATGCCATGCTGATCATCAAGTTAATTCACTATATGTTACAAAATGAACCCCCTTGCTGCATCCGGCTTTCCGTTTGGCATTTGTCGCATTGGCGGCGAGGATCGCCGTGAGAGGCGTTTGCGGGGCCCTTGGCCCGGCTTGGGCGAATTTTGTGTTGTTTTGCAAGGCGATCTGTGGACATGCCATTTTTTTTGCATTTTTTTGTTTACAGGCCCCTTGCAATGGTGTACGGTTGACATTGCAAGCAGTTTTGTGGCCTCTATGAGAGGAGTCTGGGTGGCAACGCAATCGGGCGGCAAAAGCACCATTAGGCAGTCGCGCGCGGCAGGCCAGCGGCTGGCGGCGCCGGCCACTTATTTTACCCCCCCAAAAAAACAAAACTGCCATAAAAATTTGCTGCCACACCGTAAAACCGCCCTCCCCATCGGGGCAGGGGCGATCAATCCTTGCCGCTCAACAGAGGCCGACCTCCACGGAGCCAAAAGACAGGGCGCGGCTTGGCGCAGGCTGCCTTCGGCTTCGCCGGACACGCCAACAGAAAGGGACTGAACCATGAAAAAAGAGCTGTTCCCCATAGCTACGGCCTCGCTCGCACTGTGGCTTGCGCTCGCGCTCGCCTCCTGCAACGGCAACAACGACAGCGACGGCAGCGCAGGCCAGCAGGCCGCCCTCCCCGTCCCTTTGCAGGTGAGCCCTTTACAGATAAACCCCGAATACGAGAAATGGCTTGCATGGGTGGCAGATGGCGGGCGGCAGGAGGAAATCCCCGGGTTCCCGGGGCGTCTTTCAGGGTACGCCCCGCCAAAATATTTGCCCCTGGGGGACAAATATGCACCCAGTGCGGGCCGCGCCCCGCTCCCCGCCAAATATGACGCAAGGGAGCTGGGGCACCTGGCGCCGGTCCGCGACCAGGGCCCGCACGGGACCAGCTGGGTGTTCAGCGGGGTCGCCTGCATGGAGATCGGCGCCAAAAAGTCGAGCGGGCTGGACATGGATTTGTCCGAATGGCACGCGGCATGGTACACGTACAACCCAATAAACGATTTCCCCGGAGCGGTTTATCGGGACGGTGTTTCCGGTGCCCACGAGCCGTACAGCGGCGGCGGACACCCGGCCCTGCTCCTGGGGCACATGACCCGCGGCGGGTCAGTGGCCGAAGCAAGCGCCCCGTACGATTCCCAGACCCCCCCCAATCCCTTCGCGCCAAAGGCCGCAGGCGTAAAATACGCGTACCCGGCCTGGCTGGGGGGCATCGCCGACAGGGACGCTATAAAGGCCCTGGTGCAGAGGCACGGGGCCGTTTCCGTCGCCATGCACATGTCGGGCTCTTATTTTAAAGGGGCCAGCTACAGATGCACCGGCTCCGCCCCCAACCACTTTGCAAGCATAGTCGGCTGGGACGACAATTACCCCGG
>JAITFL010000195.1 GCA_031281385.1 Holophagales bacterium | reverse complement strand
TTTCTGGATACCGTCCTAGCGTTTCTGCCAATTTCCGTCTGGTCTTTTTTGAATGTGTCTATCTCTTCTATCACGACAATCGGGATCACAAGGTCGTGCTCCTGAAAGTGGAATATCGCCTGCGGGTCGTGCAGCAGGACATTCGTGTCCATCACGAATATTTTTTTTGGGGATGCAACCATGGATGGCTCCCGATCAGAAGAGAAAGGCTGACGGCGGCGTCTGCGATTGGGAATTATTTTATCCTAACCGGCGGTGCTGTGGCGCGGATTGCAGCACTACTCACTTTTCTGTGATTGGTTACTTTTTTGCTTGCATTTTTGAACAGAAAGGGTATGATTGACACATGTCTCGAAAACCGATACTGAAAGTTGCGGAACGCCTTAGCCATCCGCATCCCGACAGTCTCTTGACTTTTATGGTGGTGCTGACCAAGCGCACTTTCACGCTAACTGTGCGTCGAAAATTTGTCTATTGGACTTTGGGCCTGACGCTCTCCATTTTGACAATAACATCCATCGGCAGCGGTTGGGGCCTTTATGCCACCAAAAAAATCCTGACCTACAGCAACCTAGAGAAAGAAACCAAAGATCAGCAGGAACTGTTAAAGGCAAGCACAGCTTTCGCAGACAAACTGGCGGTAGAAGTCGAAGACCTCAATGCTATTGTCAACGACCTTATGAAAGAAATCGGTCCCTCGAAAGGCGGCGCTTCTCCATCGGCGGCCAACCCCTCTGGCGGGAAAAAAGGCGAAGTCACTGCGGAACAGTTAGACAAAATTAGCACATTGAAGAACGAACTTGGCAAAACCGATGAGCAGCTAAAAAGCCTCCAAGCGCAAATGGAGCCTCTCATCTATACTCGAAATCACACGCCATCCGTCTGGCCCACCGTGGGATCAATCACCTCTAGGTTCGGCAGGAGGGTGGATCCCTTTTCAAGGTCCACAGGCGGGGATGACCCCTTCTTCGCCCACCATTCTGGCATAGACATAAGCAATGGGATCGGTACGCCCATCCAAGCCACGGCCAACGGCGAGGTAACATATATAGGGTGGCTTGGCAACTATGGACAGACGGTGACAATCAGGCACACCCCCGATCTTGAAACAGTCTATGGCCACCTGCACAGGGTCTATGTTCGCCTTGGCCAAAAGGTGGTGCGGGGGCAGCAGGTCGGGACCATGGGAGAGACAGGCAGAGCCACAGGCCCGCATTTGCACTATGAAATTCGGAAAAAGGGACAGGCCGTAAACCCAGAGCCTTATCTGAAGCTGCAGCGCCAATGGTTGACCGGCATAAAGCAATAGGGTATAGTTAGCAATACAGGGTATAGTTAGGTTAAATGCCCATGCTGCGGAGTCCGCCATGATGAACAAAAAGCAACCTGTCTTGAATTCTCCGGCGAATTCAATACTTGGAAAGGCCAGTTTATGGAAAGGCGAAATTCATACAAGCACTGAAAGCCTGCGGATCGAAGGGACCATCGAGGGTACCGTCTTTTCCGAAGGCGAAGTTACCATAGCCCCAACTGGCGTCATTAGGGGAACCATACACGCCAACCGTCTGATAGTCACTGGATTCATCGAAGGCATCTGCAAAGTGGAAGAGTGCCTCGAAATACATGGCACTGGCTGCGTTGACGGCGAAACCGAAGTCGGGTCTTTGGTGGTGGACGAAGGCGGCACACTCCAAGGAACTTGCGTCAGGCGTGGCTACACAAAGCCGCAGTTTGCCATGCCGCTGAAGTAAGTCGAGCAAAACCAATTGGTCCCGTAGCTCAGCTGGATAGAGCATCAGACTACGAATCTGAGGGCCGGGCGTTCGAATCGCTCCGGGACCACCAATCATGCAAGTTACAAACCTCTAGGTTCAAGAAGAACGCGTTGTGCCATGCTGGTTTGCATTTGGAGTTATATCGGCTTTCCCGTGGCTTCGTTTCCCCTTTGTGGTTCCGGCGGTAGCTCCAGCTCGCGCCCATCTTTCCACAATTCCTCTAGCTTGTATCGCTGGCGGGTACTTTCGTCCATCACGTGTACTATCAGGTCGCCATAGTCCATCAGTATCCAATTGCCGGCCCTGTCCCCTTCCTGCGAAATGGGGCGTTCTCCATGCTCCTTTTGGGCCTCGAATATGGCTTCTGCGATGGCGCGGTTCTGCCTGTCGCTGGTGCCGCTCATGAATGCAAAAACATCTGCAAAGCTGGCTATTCCGCTTACGTCCAAGAGCCTTATGCCAACGGCCTTTCTCGACCTGGCCGCCTCCACCACTCTGGCTAGTCTTTCATCGAGGGGCATTCATCCTCCAATTATTTTTTAAGTGTTTCATTGGTAGATACCGTTTTGCACAATTACGGTTTTTACTGAAGTGGGCAAACCGTCTGGCTCTTCCCCCTTGGCAAGGTGCGCCTTGATGGCACTAGAGGACAGTTCCAAATCCGTGCTTGGCAGCAGTATCGCCTCGCCCGGCGCCCCAGACCAAGATTCCGACTGGCGGGCCTTCAAAACATTTGGCAGAGTGGCTTCAGGCCGTCCCATCCGCCACGGCCTTTGGGCAACGGCGATGGACGACATTCCCAATATCTTTCCGGCGGAGCGCCACTGCGGGAAATTGGCCGCTTGGTCAGAACCCATGATCAATATCCATCTTGACTCTGGCTCCCGCTTGGACAACAGCTCCAGCGTGGCAGCGGTGAAGCTGGGGCCATCCTCGCGCTCGATCTCGACCTCTTCTATTTCGTACGGCGTACCCGCCAGCATTTGCCTTAACATCTCCAAGCGTGCAGCCGGAGTGGCCGCCGGGCTTGGCTTTAAGGGAGCAACAAAGGCGGGGAGGAATCGCAGCGCGTCAAGCCCCAAATGCTCCCATGCCAAGTGAGCCAACTTTAGGTGTCCTTCATGCGGAGGGTCAAAGGCTCCGCCCAACAGCCCTACCCGTTTCATTTGGCCTCCGAAAGCGCATCAAAGATGCGGTATGTGAGCGGCTTCAGGCCCTCGCCCGTCACAGCGGAAATGAATATGGGCTCTTGGTCCCTTGACGCACAGATGCGCTCAAATTCACTGCGCCTGGCGTCGTCCTGCAGTGCGTCCAGTTTTGTGGCCACCAGCCACCTAGGCTTGGAAAATAGCGTAGCCGAAAATTCCGCCAGCTCATGCTCTATGACCCGCACAGCGTCTTCCGGCCCTTGGGAAGGATCAGACAGATCCACAAGGTGAAGGAGCATTCTAGTCCTCTCTATGTGGCGCAGGAATTGAATCCCAAGGCCCGCGCCCTTTGCCGCGCCCTCAATGAGGCCAGGGATGTCCGCTATCACAAAGCTGTCTATCTCGTTCACGGCCACCACGCCAAGCTGCGGCTCCAGCGTAGTGAATGGGTAGTCCGCTATCTTAGGCCTTGCGGCGCTTATGCGGCTGACCAACGTGCTTTTCCCTGCATTCGGGAAGCCTAGTAGCCCGACATCGGCAATCAGCTTTAGCTCTAGGTCTAAGTCCCGCTCTTCGCCATCTTCGCCCGGCTGGGCTTTTCTAGGCGCACGGTTGGTGGAACTCTTGAAGTGGTTGTTGCCGAGTCCGCCCCTGCCGCCCCTGGCGACGCAAGCCTGCTGGCCATCTTCCAGCATTTCGGCCAACAACTCGCCAGAGTGTGCATCGCGGACTATCGTCCCAAGCGGCACTTCCAGCGTGACGTGCTTGCCATTTTTCCCTTTCCGCAGAGCCCCCTCGCCGTTCATGCCGCGCCCCGCCGAAAAAATGCGCTGGCTCCTGTAAGGGTTTAGTGTGTTGAGTGCGCGTGTGGACCTTAGGTACACGCATCCACCGTCCCCGCCGTCCCCGCCGTCAGGCCCGCCCATCTCGATAAATTTTTCGCGCCGAAAGCTGACGGCCCCCGCGCCGCCGTTTCCGGCCTCCACATGTATCTGCAGATGGTCTAAGAACAATACGGATTACAGGGATTAGTTGGCTTCGGCTGGGTCTATGTGGATGAACCTGCCGTGCTGCCCTTTGTCTTGAAACCTAACTTTGCCGTCGGTCTTGGCAAATAGCGTGTGGTCGGTACCCATGCCAACGTTTTGGCCCATCTTGAACTTAGTCCCGCGCTGGCGGACTAAGATGCTGCCAGCCGTCACCACTTCGCCGCCAAACTTCTTAACGCCTAGGCGCTTGGAATGAGAATCGCGGCCATTCCTGCTGGAACCTACCCCTTTTTTGTGAGCCATGACAGAACCTCTCTTCCCTTATGCCTTGCCGCCGTTGATGCCTTTTATCCGCACTTCGCTGAAGCCTTGGCGGTGCCCCTGGGTGCGGCGGTACGTTTTCATTCTGCGGCTTTTGAACACCACCACTTTTTTTGCGCGCGCGTGGCGGATTACCTCGGCGTCCACCGAAGCGCCCTCCACCAGCGGACGGCCAATGGACACGTTGCCATCGTTGTCCACAAATAGAACCTGGTCGAATGTAAAGGCTTTCTTGGGCTCGACGTCCAGAAGCTCGACGCGAAGGATGTCGCCCTCTTCCACTCGGTACTGCTTTCCGCCTGTCTTGATTACTGCATACATAGCAAATTCTCCATAGGAGAGCGGGCGGCATCAACTTGATGCGCTTGCGGAGCCCGTCAAAGGCATTATAGATTGCCACA
>JAITFL010000186.1 GCA_031281385.1 Holophagales bacterium | reverse complement strand
CAGTCCTCTCGGTATCCTGCGCTTGCGCTCCGGATACGCGAGACCCCAACGTGGGCCGTTGCAACACATCGGCTGGTTTTGGCAGTATGGGCGTTTCCGCCCTGTTCGTCATCATTTTGTGCATTCGCGCCCCCCTCGTGACAAGCTGATTAGTTCGTTGAACACCTGTCCACGGATTCATCTTGTCCTAGTTTCGAAGGGCGGGGACTGTAGCATTCAGGAAACTTTTCCAAATTTCTCTGAAGGCCCGAATGGGCTAAGATACGCGGGTGGAATGGAGCGGGCCGCGAAGCGGGGAGCGGATATGTCTAGGCGCGATAGAGCCTCGCATGCCATATTCGCCTTGGCGTTGTTATAGGCTCAAACAATCGGGAAACCGGTGTTTCGATTATATTATATAAATATTTCGCTTTTCTTTTGTGTTGCAACGAAAAAATATTTTGAAAAAATAAAATTTGTGGAACGAAATGGAACTTATTGGGTTAAAGTGGTAAAAAGTGGTTAATTGGATAGAGGAGTTTGCAAAGGTGTTCGTCCCAGACTTGAGAGGTGCATGAGTGCTAAGGCTGCGCGGCAACTCCCCCGCCACGGTTGACGAGAAGGGGCGCGTTAAGCTTCCCAGCGGCTTCAAGTCCGCGCTGGACGCATTTTTTGCGAGTAACGCAAACGCCAATTCTGGTGCCGATCCACAGCCAATTCCGCCGCGATTCTATCTCACGTCGCTCGATGCCAAGTGCGGCCTGCTGTACCCGCTGCCCATCTGGGAAGAGATAGAAGAAAAGATATACAAGCTGCCTTCGACTCTGGCCGCTAGGCGCGCCTATCTGGAAAATACCTCGTACTACGGATCAGAGATAGAGCCAGATGCACACGGGCGATTCGTGATACAGCCCATCCTCCGCGCCTCGGCAGATTTAACAGGCGAGATAGTCATCTTGGGCCAGATAAACCACCTCATGATTTGGAACAGGGCCGCATTCGAGCGCCGCATAGCCGCAGAACCGCTGACGGCAGCACATTTGGATCAATTGGCGGAATTGGGAATCTGATATGACTACGCCGAATCCAGCCCATCAAGTTCATGTTCCGGTGATGCTGGAAGAAGTTGTAGATGCACTGCCCATACCGGATGGCGGTGCTGCAATAGACCTGACTATTGGACTGGGCGGACACGCGCAGGCACTGCTCTCGAAGGCAGGGGGGGGCGTGTGCTATCTAGGCATAGACCGCGACAGCGATGCACTAAACATCGCGAAACAGCGACTTGGAAACGATGACAGGCTGTCCACCTTGCAGAGCACGTACGAAGAAGTTTGGGATACAGAAGAATACAGACAATGGGCCGCCAAGTGCGCTCCAAATGGCGCAGACGCGATATTGGCGGACTTGGGTGTCAGCGGCCTTCAATTGAAAACGCCCGAGAGAGGGTTCAGCTTTATGCACGAAGGCCCACTGGACATGCGGATGGACGCGGGCAGGGGCCCCACAGCTCTGGAATGGCTAAGGGCGCAGGACGAAAAAAGCTTGGCGGGTGCCCTGTACGAATATGGCGAAGAAAGGGCGTCTAGGCCCATAGCGTCAGCCATTTTGTCTGCACTTGGCAACGGTAGCCTGTCAACTACGTTGGACTTGGCCAACGCTGTTTACAGGGTGCTGCCAAAAGAAGTGGCGCAGAGAAAAAAACAGATAGACCCTGCCACGCGCACGTTTCAGGCCATCAGGATTGCCGTCAACTCCGAGCTGAATGGACTGGCTCGCACGATAGAGAGAGCCGCAATGACGCTAAAGGCGAAAGGCCGCATCGGGGTCATAAGTTTTCATAGTTTGGAAGACAGGATAGTAAAACAGATATTCAGGCGGCTCTCCGGAGTCCACAGCGGGCCCGGGCGGCTGCCTGCGACCGAACTGCCGAAAATTCTTCAACTAATTTCTCCCCACGGAATAAGGCCCAGCGAGGCGGAGCAAATGGCTAACCCACCATCGCGCTCTGCTAGGCTCCGTTTGGCACAACGTGTGCTTTGCTCTAATTGAGGTTTCACAATGGCAACAAGCCGACACAACATACATAGAACTTTTGCTAGGTCGGGAAGACAAGTGGAGGGCGAGGGAGTTTTGAGGATGCTATTGTTGGCATTCTCGCTCGCGCTGCCGCTGGCGACGCTGGCCTACCTAAAAATATATGACATGCGACTAGGCTACGAGATGAAGGAGATCCAAGAGAGGATCAGAAAAGAGGAAGAGCTCAGCCGGACGCTGGAGTTGGAGCGCAGCCGCCTTTCAAGGGTGGAAGTAGTCCAAAAGTGGGCCACCGAAAAAGGCTTTGTTCCCGCCAAGGCCACCAACGTTGTCCGCCGACCATTCACACCGGAAGATCAGCGCGTCGCCAAGCTGCGGCCAGTTTCGTCTGTGTAGGGGCGATTATGGATGCCCTACTTGGATGGTGCATGAAACATAGATTTGCTATTGCACAACGGGCCAAGGACGGTTTCGGCACTGCCTGCAAAAATGTCAACAATATTTCGAGAGGGTTGCCCAATGCGGTTCAAAGAGAATACTAAGAGCGCAAACAACGCAATTCTGTTTTCGCAGACGACGGGTTGGCCGCCATTGAAAACGGCGTCTTGGTCTAAGATAAAAAAGGCAAAAAAATACCACGCGCCGTATGCCGCGCTCGGGAAAATGAAATTCCACTCGGGCCGGAAGAAGTGGTGCAGTAGCTGAATTTTTCACAGCATGATAGAGATTTTAGGCCACTCGATAGATCGAGGGTCTTGCAAAACTATCCTTGCGCTCATCGAAGCCATGTCCATGTATCAGCCCCTACATAGGGCAATGAGCGAGGCGAGTACCGGGGGTCTGGGGAGCGAGCGGGGCAGTGCGAAAACGACGCTGAGAGTACGAAAGATAAAATCAAATTGAACGCCCACGCTGAACGGAGCCTTGCAAACAAAATTAACCGAGTTTTGCAAGTGGCCCTCTCGCCAAACAGTGGTTGGGGGTTTTGACAAGATTTATGATATGCTCTATTGGTCGGAGGGGTACATGCGGGAAATTGTACAAAAGATTAACAACACATGGACGATCGTCAAAGGCCGCTACCCAATTTTCACAGCAGTGCTGATGATTTTGTTTGGTGCTATGCTGTTGATATTGATACTGGCGGGTGTTTTGACCCTGATTGATACGAACAAGGCATATCCCGAAGCGATTAAATCCATTTTTTTGCTCCACACCAGTACTGGCAGTGCCAACGATCCCGACAACACTGTTTTTATTGTGCGCGAGATTGCCGCCATTTCTGGGACTTTGTTGTTTTCAGGCACCATTATTTCCATTATGACAACATTGATACGTAATTACATCACCAACCGCGATGGGGCAAAGGGGCGGCTGCGTGTATCAAACCATTTGTTGATTTTGTGTTATAATAAGGAAGTTCCGGCGATTTTGGCTGATTTAATGTATAACCCCAACCACAAAACCGTGTTGTTGTTGTCCGATGCCAAAAAACAACAGGTTTTCGATGAATTGGACGCCACCATTGCCGAATTGGACGAAAAACCAACGTATAAAATCAACCTTATCGTGCGCCAGGGCAACCCCGCAAGTTTAAGCGAGCTGAAAGATGTCGGCATTGAACGTGCAAGCGCGATTTTGATTATGAATAACAACGCAAGCGTCAACGATGAATTGGGCGAAGCAGATTATTTAGGCAGTTTGGATTTGGTTTTGAAATTGGGCAATTTCAATTTGCGCCCAAATGTTCCAATAGGGGTAGAAACAAGCACCCAAGAAGCATCAGATATCATGCGTTCACTGCACAAAGATATTTTGGGTTTGAACGATAAACAAATACAATTTTTTGCCCATAATAAAAAAATTGGGCAATTCATGGCGTTGGCGGTATCTAATCCAGATTTGTGCAATGTGTTGTCAGAACTGTTATCGTATCGTGGCTGTGAATTTTATCCCATTGACAAAATTTCGCGCGAAGAATATTTGCAAAACCATTGCATGGGCATTCCTACCGTGATGTTCGGCGATAAAATTTATTGCATCGCCGATGATGAACATGCCGCGCTACGCAAACGCGCATTTTCATATAAAACTGAACGCAGGTTGCAACCATCCAGTGTGGGTTTGACCAAACACCCGCTTAAATTGTTTGTCATTGGCAAAAACCGCAAATATAAACATTTGGTCGAAGCACTAAAACTGACGCACCCCGACACGATTTTCAACCATTTCAAAACCAATGATATTCGTAATTATGTTGATACAGTGATGAAGGAAGGCGACCGCGATTCAGTAGCTGTGGTGTTGAGTGACGATACAGTGCCGCCCAAGAATTACGATGCGAATGTGTTTTGGACTATCATTGAATTGTCGCGCGCGGCGAGTGTCAGCGAGAGGCCCTTTAAGATTTTTGCCGAAATAATTGACCCCAAAAACCAAAAAAGCTTGGAAAAATTGAACATTCAAAATTTCGTTGTCTCGACCCAAGTCATTTCGACCTTTTCAAACAAGTTGTTGAACGATGCAAATTCCGTGTCTTTTTATGAAGAATTGTTCATGCCATCGGGTTTTTTCAACATCAATGTTTCACTTGCCAATGAAATATTTAATATTACCGAAGCGCAGTCCTTTTCATCGTATGCTGAATTTGTCCACGCGGGCTATTATGGCACGCGCGAGTCGAATTCAACGATTATGCCCTTTGGCATTTATACCGATGCGAAAAATTACGTTTTATTTTGCGCCGAATTGGACAAAAAACGTGACTTTATTGTTAGACCCACGGATAAAGTTATTTATGCCCGTATAAAAACCGAATAGCCGCACAAAAAATCTTGCCATGCAACAAAAACTCCAAAGTATAGAGCGGCAGAGCGACAATAATTTGCGCGATGACAATGGAGCCACTTGCAAAACTAACGTTTTACAAGTGGCTCTTTTGATTGCATGTCGGTATGAAAAGTTGAACTGCTATAATTCTATACATGACGCGGTTATCTAGATGGTGCTGACCTACGACCAAACCTACACTAAGTCCAAGAAGCCCCTGGGGCGGCCCATGCCGCAAGAATTGGGCGCCAAGAGACTGCCTTGGGTGTTCGCTCTCATCCTAGTGTGGGCTGCGCTCGCAGGTGCTAGGCTGCTATGGATACAGGTTTATAGGCACGAGTACTACCAAGATAGGGCGCAGCGGCAGCACTCCATGAAGATGACGGTTGACCCAATCAGGGGAGAGATCAGGGATCGCAACGACGAGGTGCTGGCCACTTCACTCCCTTCGCAGATACTTTACGTGACCCCACCGGTCTTTTACCCAAACCGCTCCCGCAGAAGGGGCGATGACGGCAAAATCGTCAACGACTGGGGTGCGCCAGATATGAGACTAGCAAGGGATTGCGCCGGAAAGGTGGCCAAGGTGCTGGGCAGGTCGGAATCTTTCGTATTGGACAGGTTCCTGAGAAAGAACGAATGGTTCTTGGTCGAGCGCCAGCTTAGCCCCATCAAGGTTGCTGCGCTGAAAGAAATCAACAAAGAAATACTAAATGGAATAAATAGGGGCGCAAGCGAAAAGGGGGACAAAGGCACGGCACAGAAGCCGCAGCGCAGAGAGCCCATCTTTGCCTTTATGCCCGATTATCGCCGCATATATCCCAGGGGCAGCGTGGCGTGCCAGGCCATTGGGTTCGTCAATGACGAGGGCGAGGGGCAGCTTGGCGTTGAGAGGGCGTACAATTCGATGCTGTCAGGCAGGAAAGGAAAGATCAATGCCCTAAAAGATGGACTGGACAACTACTTGCTGGGAAGGGAGAGCTATGTCGAGACGCCCGTGAATGGGTCTAGGCTGAAGCTCACCATTGATTCTGGCATCCAACAGATAGTGGAGGGTGTTTTGGAGGAAACCGTAGCGCAGAGCGGCCCCAAGACGGCCCACTGCGTTGTGGTTGACCCCAACACCGGAGAGATATTGGCGATGGCAGGCACACCGGTGTTCGATCCAAATGTGTCTATTCCCGACAAGTTCAGGGGGAGGCCAGAAGGCGCGATGACCGTCGCGGAAAGGCAGGAACTGCGAAACTGGCGCGAAACCCAGCAGGCCGCTAGGAAGGTACACCCATTGGAGGATAGCTACGAGCCAGGTTCCACCATGAAGATATTTACGGCCGCGATGGCGCTGGAGGATCGCAAAGCCCACATTGGGGAAAGCATAGACTGCATGGGCGGTACGTGGCAGTACGCGCCAAGCGTGCCGCCGATTACCGATTCGCGCCGCGACAGGTCGCTGACGTTTGAGCAGGTGCTTTGGTACTCCAGCAACATCGGCATCGCAAAATTGGGTACGCGCCTCAAATCGGCTGACCACTATAGATTCTTGAAAGAATTTGGCTTTGGTTCGCCCACGGGCCTTAACTTCGCGGGGGAGACGCCCGGTCGCCTCGACGCGCCCGTCACTTGGTCAACGCCCACGCAATACACACTTAGCTACGGGTACGGCCTGTCGGCGTCGCCACTCCAAGTACTGATGGCGGGGTGCGCCATAGCTAATGGCGGAAGGCTTATGAAGCCGTACATCGTGAAGGCTGTCTATAACGACAAGGGGGCACTGTTGCAGGAAGCCAAGCCCGAGGTGAGGCACCAAGTGATAAGCGAAGAGACTTCTGCCTTGATGCGGGAAGTGCTAAAGGGCGTTATCGCTAACGGGACGGCCAAAAAAGCCGCGTTGGACGGGGCCGAGGCATTTGGAAAGACTGGCACCAGCAGAAAAGTGATAGACGGTCAGTACGATTCAAGGCGGCACTATGCTTCATTCTTAGGCTTTTTTCCTGCGGATAAGCCAGAGTATGGAATTTTGGTGATGCTGGACGAGCCGGCAGGCGACGTGACGGGTGGCGACGTTGCGGCACCGGCCTTCAAGAAGATCGGCGACGCAATTCTGCGTTACTCGCAGTCAACGCCCCATCCAGCAAAGGGCGAAAGTGTAAGGCTCACACTGCTCGATTGGCCGGTCAGCGAGGGGGAGGAAGCGGCGATCCATGTGCAAAAGGGCCGCACGCCCGATGTAAGGGGGATGGTCTTTAGAAACGCGGTGCAAAGGGTAACCTTGGCTGGCGGCACGGTGCGGGTGGCTGGAGGCGGCCTGTCGGCCTATTCCTCTCAAGGCGCGTTCAAGGTCTCAACGCAATCGCCCGAGCCCGGGAAGCCACTGCCAGAGGACAAGATAGTCACATTACGCCTGAGGGCCCAATGAGGTTTGGCGAGCTGATACAAGGCTTGGGCCTGTCAAGCGTCCGTGGCGATGCAGGCACAGATGTGCACGACGTTGATTGCGACAGCCGTGCCATAAGGCAGGGTTGGGGCTTCATTGCCCTAAAGGGCGGCAGCGCGGACGGCCATGACTATATTCGGCAGGCCATAGCCAATGGCGCATCTGCCATCTTTTCCGAGAGACAGATTGATTGCCCCAATGGCTGCGCGTCGGCTCTGCTGCCGTCCAAGCCAAGGGAGACTATGGCGCTTCTCGCGAAGCGCGTACATTCTTCGCCCGATGAAAAAATGCCGCTGGTTGCCGTGACAGGCACGAATGGGAAGACCACAACCACCACGCTGATTCGCCAACTGCTGATGGCATCTGGCATGGGCTGCGGGCTGATCGGCACAGTGATTAACGCCGCCGGTGGCGTGGAAGAAAACGCCGTATTGACTTCGCCTGAAAGCCCATCGTTTTATAGGTGGGCCAAAAAAAGTTTGGACGCTGGCGATGCAGCGCTGGCGTTGGAGGCCAGCAGCGTCGCTCTGGCCAGCGAGCGCATGTTCGGGGCCAAGTTCAAGGTGGGGCTGTTCACCAACCTCACACAGGATCACCTAGATTTCCATTCGGGGATGGAAGAGTACTTTGAAGCAAAGGCCAAGCTTTTTTTTCAGTGCGAGCGCGGCTTGGCGAACATTGAAGACGAATATGGACGCAGACTGTTGGCAAATAATCCCGCACTGATTCCGTACGGTTTGGATTCGGGCGAGTACCGCGCAGAAAACCTGAAGCTGCGCCACGATGGCACGTCCTTTGTTATGGTGTCTCCAAAGGGCAGGTACACGATCAACAGTCCTTTGTTGGGCAAATTCAACGCGTACAATGCTCTGTCCGCTCTAGCCGCGCTGTCGGAGGCGGGTTTCGATTTGGACGGGCTGCTTCCCCACTTGGAAGCTCTAAGAGGCGCCCCTGGCCGCTTGGAGCGCATTGATGCGGGCCAGCCATTCGGCGTGATGGTTGATTACGCGCACACTCCCGACGCTTTGGAAAAAATGTTGTCAGCAGGGCGCGACCTGCTGGCCCCTGGCGGGCGGCTGCACGTCCTCTTTGGCTGCGGCGGGGACAGGGACAGGACAAAGCGCCCCATCATGGCTGCCGCCGTAGTTGCGGGCGGCGCAGACGTTATTTGGCACACTTCTGACAACACTAGGGGCGAAGACCCCGAAAGAATATTGGACGATGCCGCAGCGGGGATTCCAGCAGAGATCATCAAAGACCCTAAGCGCTACCATCGCATAAGTGACCGCGCACTGGCCGTTAAAGCGGCCATCGCCGACTGCTGCCCAGGGGACTTGCTTTTATTGGCGGGAAAGGGGCACGAACCGTATCAGGACATAATGGGTACAAAGCACCCATATAGCGACAGGCTCGCCGTTGAGGCCGCTCTTAATGGCGAAGAGATCCCTAGGCCGTGGGCATCGGGAGAAGGACGCGAGGGTCGTCCATGACGCTGGGCCAGTCGGCTGGCTGTGGCACGGAAGTGCTGGACGGCAGGAATCAGGCGGCCATCTCAAAGGCAGCGGGCATCTTAAAGAGCGGCGGCCTAGTGGCGTTTCCGACAGAGACGGTGTACGGCCTTGGCGCCGACGGCCTCAACCAAAATGCCGTTGAAAAGATATATGAGGCCAAGGGCAGGCCAAAGACCAACCCGCTGATTTTGCACGTTGCCGATGTTGAGGCCGCAGCTCCCTTGGTTGCAGATTGGCCGCGCATGGCCCAAGAATTGGCGGATAAGTATTGGCCTGGGCCGCTGACCATTGTTTTGCAAGCGTCTGACTTGGTGCCAGAAATTGTCAGGGCTGGCAATCCCACGGTGGCGTTGCGGAGCCCGGCGCATCCCGTGGCTCTTGATTTGCTCCGCAGATTCAACGGACCCCTTGCGGCGCCCTCGGCCAATAGGGCGGCGGAGCTAAGTCCAACGAAGTCGGAGCATGTGGTAAAGGCGTTGGGGGGGGCAGTCGGCTTGGTTTTGGATGGCGGGCCGACTAGAGCCGGAATCGAAAGCACCATCATCAGTTTGGCGGAAACGCCGCCCCGCGTGCTGCGCCCAGGCCCTATCTCTATTTCCGAGTTAGAAGAAACCATAGGCCCTGTTGCGGTTTTTTGCGGCGCGGTAGAGCGCGGAGCCACGCAGGCCGCGCCTGGCATGTCCAGCCGCCATTATGCGCCAAAGGCCCAATTGAGTGTCCATGGGCT
>JAITFL010000164.1 GCA_031281385.1 Holophagales bacterium | reverse complement strand
CAGGGAATGGCCCAAAAAAATGCCAAGGCGCCCGCCGTACATCAGAAAGACAAAGGCCAGATGCTGCGCCATAAAGCGGATTCTGTTCAACGGCATGGCCGCTCCCTCCTCCTAATGATGCCTACTGTCAGCCCTGTGGCCAAAAGAGAGACCACTAGAATTGCTATGCCGGCTTTTATGTTCCAAAATGCGTCCCGCGAGCGGTGTACCAATTGGGTGTAGCTGGCGGCTCCGCCCCCATCAAGTCGCTGCACAAAAATAAGTGGCTTGGATTCGGTTAGTTCCAGCCTGTTCAGCTCTGGGTCGTGCGGCGGGGTGTACTTGTAGCCTTCCCCCAACGCTTGCACTGCGGCCAGCATCTCCCGGCCAGCGCCCCAGACTTCCAAATAGTCATTGGCCTTTTGGCCGTCAATGGCAAAAGTGAACTCGTCGCCCGTCTGCGGCCAGTAAAAACCCCCGCTGGAACGCACATTGAACTCTGGGCAGCCGGGCCCTTCTATGGCGCCATCATCTCCCTTTTCGGTGGCTCCGCCCATTCCATACAGCATCAGGCGCGTTTGGGCGAAATAAACCCGCCCATTTATTTCAGTCCTTGCAAATACGTCAGCCGTGGCGTATTCGCTGGACTGGACTGCCAAAGTATATGGCGCGGAAGACGACCATTGGCCCCTGAACCAGCCTGCCTTGGAAATATTGTCCGACGTCACCCTTACCCAAGTTTCGCCCACAGGGGTTATCTTAGGGGCCTTTATCCGTATCCAGGCCTCTGGTCTTTTAATTTCGCTGTCAGGCAGAACCATCAGGGTTAAGGCCTGCTCGGTGCGTCCGTCTGGCAGGCGCCCGGCCTTGCCCACAGACCACCAAATGAAGGGAGCCGTTGGCGACATATCTTGCATATCATTTACGGGGCCGCTGGACAGCCCGGCAAAGCGTTCCGGGTGCAGAGCCTTTGCCAAGGTTTCAAAGGCGGTGATCATGTGGTGGCTGGTTGATTGGAACAATGCCGACGGAATTTCGACCACCTTACCCCTTTTGAGTACCTTCAGAAAACGGTATGGGCTTACATTCTTTAATCGGTCGGCCAGAGCCGTTGCTGATTTGTTTGGTAGATGATTCGTTGGCCCCACAAGTGCATCAATTTCCCAAGTGAGCAGTTTTTCCGCCGGAATTGGCACGAGTCCATCTATACCCTCTTCGGCGGCTACATTTATGGCTCCCGCGTGGTCGCATATTTCCTGAAAAGACGTGTTGGAGCCATTGATGAAGGGCCACTCGCTTGCAGAAATGACGCGGGCTGGCTTTGCACCCTTTAGCGCACTGCTTAGGGCGCTGACTCTAGCGCGGCAGGATTCCACAAGCGCCTCGGCCCTTTGCCTTTTCCCCAGCAGGTCGCCAAGTCGGCGCAATGACTCATAGATGTCGTCCAGCGTCTCATATTTCCCCAAGATGAACAGCCTAACGCCGCTCTTCTTTAGTATGGCCACTGTTTCTGGCGATGAATAGGATGTCAATAGCACCAAGTCTGGCTTAAAGCGCAGGATGTCTTCGGCGCTTGAGTCTCTTAGCGCGGGGTATTTGGCTGCGTTGGCCGCATCTGGCGCAAGCAGTGGATCATGGGCAAATCGGCTGAGTGCCGCAATCTGGCTTGGGTCGGCCAGCGCCAATAGAATGTCATCGGTGCCGACTGCATGGCTGACAACCCTTTTGGGCGGGGAGGCCGATGAGTGGCATTGAATGATGAAGGAAAAGCACAAATAGCCGATGATTTTGAAAAAATATGCTGCCATGCCAGTCCCCGGTTCCAAGCCACTAGGCGAAAATCACCGCTACATGCGGCTTTGAGTCTAAAAAATGTTGCATCAGCAACAGGTAACAAAAGACGCTTGCGGGCGGGAATAGCTGCAATCCCAATGTGCCCGCAAGCATTTTATGCAAAAAAGCGGGAACTACATACTTAATTCCACGAAGTATTGTGTTTCCGAGCTATTTTGCTGCATTGTTTGCGTTCTTGTCGGCATAGTCTCGGTTGCATTCCTCGCAGTTGTGTGGAACGTCCTTTGCGTAGACTATTAGGAACCCTCCATGAAGTTGTTCAGGCTTGGGGCTGTGCGGACACTGATGGTTATCGTCCCAGTCGGTTGGGCATCGAGTATCGCTTTGTTCTGGTTTAACCAATGGCTGATTCATTCCGTCCCTCCTTGGGAATGGTGGTTGGATGACAAAAAGGGACTTGCGGGCGGGCGTAGCTGCTATCCCAATTGCCCGCAAGCATTTCATGCAAAAAAGCTAGAATCTATACCTAAGTTCCAAACTGACAGAGCGTCCCTGCAAGGGGAAGCCCTCGGCGTAGCTCACGTTGTTTTGCCCTACGTCCTTTCTCTGCTGCCAGTCATCCAAGCTCAGGCCGTCTTGCAGCAGCCTCTCAGCCAAAAGCGTGACGGTGAGAGATTTGCCTAAATTCATGCTGCCGCGCAGCGTGAGGTCTATCAGGGTGGTCTTATTCGCCGTTGGCCCGCTGGCATCTAATGGATAGTCGTATCTGTTCCCGATATAGGAGAGATTAGCCCCAAGGTTGACGCCCCACACCATGCAATTGGCCCTTACGCCAGCGGAGAAGAATGGGCGCCTTTGGAACCACGACAATTGCTGTGGTTCGGGCAAATCCATCTGCCGCCCCTCTTGGCTTCTC
Organism: Holophagales bacterium; assembly: GCA_031281385.1. The sequence goes on along the minus strand of JAITFL010000164.1, from coordinate 24,222 downwards.
ACCCAAAGTTCTGAGTCCCAGTTGTTTCCCCTCATGCCTCCGGCTACTTCAATGCCCTGTACTTGGACTTCTTGGATGTTGTAGTACCAAAGGCTGGTATCCCAAACATATTGAAGTATGTCGCTGTAGTCAATTTTTGACGCGTCGGCCCTCAACCACCACTGTTTGTTGTGTTCATAGCCAATGCCGGCAAAAATGGAACGGCTGCGCTCGTTCTTCAAATCTGGCTTGCCGCTGGTAATATTTGCGTTGACTTGGGAAAGGCTTGGAGTGTTGAAAGAAGTGCCTGTGCTGGCGTATGCGCGGAATCCTGATGGCAAAAGGAGGTTGGCCCCAACTTTCCATGTCATCTGGTCAACTTTGGATTCAGAATCTTTGGTTGGGCTAAGCACGTCGTTCTGCTGCCTCACGCTGCCGACAAAGCGCAGCACCGGCAATGGCTCTACGCTGCCCTCCAGCGCAAAGGCTGTGTGCGTGGCCGAGCGCACTACATTGGCGGTAGCATTGGCTGTATTGGTGTTGAGTTCTTCGGTGATGTAGTCCCCCAGCAGTGTGACGCTTGCCATGTCAATTTTCCAAGTGGCCCGCGCGTTCCCTTGGGTTCTGTCCAGTTTCGGATGGCTGGGGCTGCTATAGGTATTGGTGTTCTTGACGTTGGCGTTGTTGTAGTTTTCTTGGCTTATGCTGCCAAGATTGACTTCGGCTGATATGCTGTCGGTAAAATTGCCATTCAGCGACGCCGTGGTGAAGCTCTGCCAGACCAAGGACTCTCTCCCAAGGTCAAAAAGCCTCTTTGAGGGCCACCCCGTATCGGTGTCGAATGGCGTCGGGGCACCGATGTAGTTGGAGCGGTGGTTCAGCTTGACCAGCCAGCTTTCGCCAAACTGCTGGCCAAAGCCCAAATACCCTGCCGACTGTCTGTAGGGGAGGTCGGTTTTGATGGACGAAGGGCTTTGGTCAGCGTCCCCCGAACCCCGCACCCAGCCGCTGCCCCAACTGTACGAGGCCAGCGCACCGAGGCGCATCTGCCCTAGCGTGCCCGCCTGTCCAAGAACATGGCCGGAGAACCCTGCCTCGCTTGGGGCCCCACCAGACATTGAAACAACGCCTCCATGCGCGTCAGAGCCATATAGCGTTGACGCAGGCCCAAGCAGTATCTCTACCCTGTCAACGCCCGTAAGGCCAAAATTCGACATGCTCAGCCCCAAATTAGGGTCGGTGACGCGGATGCCGTCCACCAATACGACAGTGTCCGACGATCGCGCCCCGTTGATAAAGAGGCTTGTCTGTGTGCCGGGGCCGCCAAGCGGGATGGCGCGGCCAGGGAACACAGATTCCAGCAGTTTTACTAGGTTGTTGCTGCCAATCTTGGCTATCTTTTCGGCGTCCACCACTATCACTTGGTTTGGCGTCTTGAGTACCTCGACGCTTTCCGCCTCGGCGGTGATAGTCACCGTTTCGCTGGGTACGGCCTTTGGCTGGGCCTTGGGTTTTTCTTGGTCCGTAGCGGACTGTGCGCTGGCAAACGCCGCCGCGCCAAGAAAGAGAAGTGTGAGTTTTGAAATCATCCATGCCTCCACGCATGTGGCCGGGGGGCATGGCAGAATGAGGACAGGAGCCTTCCTGCCCAGCAGACCTGTCCGCTCCCTCGGCGGGGGTTATGTGCGCTGGACCGGTCTCCGGGCTCGCAGGTTCGACTGGATCAATGATCTATCACCGATTGATCCCCCAGGGCCTTCCCAGTTTCCCAGTGGCACTGGCTTCGAGGTCCCGCGCCTAATTCAAGTATTGCTAGGCGCGTTGCTCACCGTTGCGGGGCAGCGCCGGATTTTCACCGGCTTCCCGACATCCAGAACTGTCAGACTCCAACTATAACAGAAATGATGGTTGGTGCAAGCCCCAAGATTAATTGTCCAACGATTGACAGCAGCAGGGGCAGGCGGCGTTAGTTCAGGCGAAATGGGCTAGGTTATCTCTAAATACGTTACCGAGTCATCGGTCTTGACTGTAATTGCGTATGAATGATTTGTGCTGTTTTGCGATTCCAAGTCAGCACGATAATTCCCACAAAAATGGGAACATTTCCCTGTTGTTCGGCACTAGAATATTAGTAAATTAGTAAGTAAGTCACAGGAGGTCTATATGCCAGCATTTCTTCCTCTACTTCTAGCTTTCGCCATGACACAGGCGGAACCGCCGGAGTACAATGCTTCGGATCTGCCAAAGGTCAGCGGGCCTAGGCCCCCAAAATACCCTGACCCAGCGCCCACTTATTCTGGCACCCCCATGGACGCTTACATACGCCGCATGGCCAGAAGAGGTGGGCTGATTGATGCAGTGGCGCTGCCAGAGGGCGACGCGATAATCAACGACAAAATGGAAGGCACCGCAGGCCGCAAAGCCTACCAGGCCACGGTCCAGCCGGGCCAAACCATGAATGTCAGGCTGAGGGGGAACCACGAGGCTTGGTTCGTAGTGAAGGCATCCAACCGCGCTGGCCTTCTCGAAAAAGGGATGGTGCACCATTCGATGCATGCATGTGATCCCCAGACCAAGTACGTCAATCCCGGCAAAGAGGCAAGGACTATTTTTTTCATAGTTGACACCACAGAGCTAAATGTCATCCACGAGCCATATTCCCTGCACGTCACGGTCAGCGAGGCGGCTGAACCCAAGGGGAAATGATTTCGACCATTAGATGTCGAGCCAATTATATAATCTGTTTCGTTCAAAGATGCTGGCGCCAAGTCACTCTGGGTTCTGCTCACTGGCGCAGAATTTGCACTTTTTTGCCCCGTACCGAATCGTCTCAAGGCAATAAGGGCAGGTCTTGTTAGTGGGTTCGTGCTTTCCAGTCAATTTATTGATGGAGCCAAGGCCCTTGACCAGCACAAGGAAAATCCCAAGGGAAATCAGCAAAAAGTCAACCACGGAGCCTAATAGCATCCCCACCCTAAATGGCCCGATGGCCCAACTGTGCCACTCGTTGTTTGGCAGCATCAGGCTCAGGCCGGGCATGATTATCCCTTCAACCAGTGCCGTGACTATCTTGCCAAACGCGCCGCCGACCACGACGGCTATTGACAAGTCAACTACGTTCCCTCTCGTGATGAACGCTTTGAATTCGCCCTTGAATGACATGTTTGCCCCCAATTGTTAACTGAGGTACTTACACCCACATAGCCATTTTAAGTGATTTTTGAAAGCGGCCACACAATTGGTGTACCTCAATATAGGAATCGGCGCGGGCGCAGCCCGCATCCACAATTGTCAATTGCCCATTGTCAATTGTCAATTTGTTAATCGGAGCCGCAGGGGGTCTGGGGGGCAGCGAGGGGGGCGCTCGCATGCGAGTGAGTCCCGAGCGGACCCCCAGTTAGCATCCGGAAGTTTTTCCATGACCCGGCGCGGAGCGTCAAAGGCCGAAAAGTCACTAGTTCCGAGGTTAAGCGGCGAATGACCTCGCCGCGTATTCAATCGGCACGATGGAATTGTCAGTTGGCAACAATAAAAAAATTCGGACAGTTTTGCATCGGGCATAAGTAATGTCTTTGCCCTCGGCGCATGCTACAATAATCCTATGACGTACACTATATTGCTTGCAGCCATCATTCAGGTCGCCGCTCCATCCCCTGTTGAAAAGGCCATTGCCGAAGAGATTGCTTCGCACCCCTTAGCCACCGCTTCTGACATCTACAAGTTATTGCACCAGTCCGTCTTTGGCCCCGGCCACATCATCCAAAGCGCTGATTCGGCAAGGGAATACTTGCAGAAAGAGATGAAATCGCTTGGGCCTACCATCCAAGGCGAAAAGCTGCACGACGAGTTGGGGGACGGAATGGTCAGGGTGAACCTCAGGCCCTACAGGGATTCAAAAAAACCGATGGATGCCTTGCTGCGGGCCATGATAGAAACAGCCAATTCAAATACTGGCGCTCCCCGGCACATGGCCGACAAATTAGACAAGGCCTGCAAGTTTCTGATGAAACAGCAAAAGAACAGCTTGGCGAAGGAGCTAAGGGAACTGGGCGAAAAACTGGCCGCCCAAGGGTACCCCGCTTCGCACCATTCAGAGGTTTATCGCAACGCATACCAGCCCGCATACAGAATTGTTGACACGCGCTACTTGAAATAGGATTGAGAGGTTTTCAGATGTTGAGAAAAACAAGAATAATCGTTGCTTGCCTTACTTTTGGCTTGCTGTCGCTACTCTTTCTCGACTTTACGGGAACACTGCATCCCTACTTTGGCTGGCTCGCCAAGATTCAGCTTGTTCCGGCCATTTTGTCAATAAACGTGGCGCTCATCGTTGGCTTGGCCCTGCTCGCGCTTCTCTTCGGACGAGTTTACTGCTCAATGATATGCCCGTTGGGCATTTTCCAAGATTGCGTTTCCAACGTGGCGAGAAGAAGAAAGGGCAAAAGCAATCGCTTCAATTTTTCTCTGCCAAAGACCTATGTGCGATACGCGCTACTGGGTTTATTCGTTGTCGCCATTATTTTTGGAATAAGCGCCGTTGTCTCAATCCTCGACCCATACGCCGCCTATGGGCGCATAGCGTCCAATTTTGTTGCACCGTTCTACCGCTGGGGCAACAATTTACTGGCACTTCTGGCCGAAAGCGTCAACAGCTACGCTTTCTACTCGACCGATGTATGGCTGAAAGGTTGGCCGACCTTCGGCCTCGCCGCCATTACCCTCATCGCTGTTGGGGTTTTGGCATGGCGCAACGGCAGGACTTATTGCAATGTGATTTGCCCCGTTGGCTCTGCATTGGGATTGATATCCAAGGTAGCCATTTTCAGGCTGGCGCTCGATTCCGACAAATGCACAAAGTGCAAAGTCTGTGAGAGCGGCTGCAAGGCGTCGTGCATAGACGCTGAATCAATGGCAATTGACAACAGCCGCTGCGTCAATTGTTTCAACTGCATCGAAAATTGCAAGCAGGGAGCGATAAAATACGCGTCAGCAAAACCCGACTGGGGGAAGAAAACGCCAGTGGAAGCCAATCAAGCAAACCAGACGAATCAAAATGGTGTCACGCGACGCGATCTAATATCTGTGTTTGGGGCTATGGCCATAGCAGAAACCATCCAGGCCCCGTTGCTATACGTGGATGGCGGGCTGGCAAAGATTGAGGACAAAAAAATACCCACCAGAAAAACCCCGGTCGTCCCGCCTGGCGCCCAAGGCGCCGAAAACATGAAATCCCATTGCACCGCATGCCAGCTATGCGTGTCCGCGTGTCCAAATGGCGTTCTTAGGCCATCGAGCGCAATGGCCACGTTCATGCAGCCACAGATGTCATTTGAAAAGGGCTACTGCCGCCCCGAGTGTACCGAGTGTTCGCTGGTGTGTCCCACTTCGGCCATAAAGCCCATCACAGTCGCCGACAAAACCGCAGTGTCCATCGGGATGGCTGTCTGGATCACAGAAAACTGCGTTGTCAACAGGGATGGAGTTCAATGCAACAATTGCGAGTTCCATTGCCCCACAGACGCCATTCAGTTGATAGCCATAGACCCCAATGACAGCAAATCTCTCAAAACACCTGCAATTGACAAAGAGCTTTGCATAGGCTGCGGTGCCTGCGAATACGTATGCCCTGCGCGCCCCTTCTCGGCAATCTATGTCGAAGGGAACATAAGGCACCATACAGTTCTAAAGGAGTTTGCATAAATGGATAACTTTGATAAAAAAGAAACCATCAATCGCAGAAATTTCCTAAAGACGTTGGGCGCGGCCTCGGTTGCCACGACCGCTGGCCTGTACGGGTGCAACCCAGACAATGCTGTCACGGCGGAAGGTGGGTCTATCGGGGAAGTCCCAACGGATAAAATGACGTATCGCACCAACCCGAACACTGGCGACAAAGTTTCATTGCTCGGATATGGGTGCATGAGGTGGCCCCTGCGCCCCAAGCCCGATGGCAGCGGCGATGAAATAAACCAAGATGCCGTCAATGATCTGGTTGATTACGCGATAGCGCATGGAGTCAACTATTTTGACACGGCGCCGCCTTATGTGCGCGGCATGTCAGAAAAAGCAACGGGAATAGCATTGAAGCGCCATCCGCGAGACAAGTTTTTTGTCGCGACAAAGCTATCCAACCAGCGAGATGACCCGCAGTTGAGGTCATTCGCAGGTTCCAAAGCCCTTTACGAAAAATCCAAGGAAAATTTGCAGGTTGACTATCTCGACTATTACCTGCTGCATTCGGTGGGCAATGGGGGGATGAAAGACGCTATGGAGCGTTTTTACAACAACGGCATGGTGGATTTCTTGGTGAAGGAAAGAAACGCAGGGCGCATCCGCAACCTTGGGTGGTCATACCACGGCGATGTGGCAGTGTTCGATTATCTGTTGTCGCAGATGGATTCGGGCAAGGTCCATTGGGATTTCGCAATGATCCAATTGAACTACATTGATTGGCAGCACGCGACTGGCAGAAACGTCAACGCCGAATACCTTTTGGGGGAGCTTGAAAAGCGGAAAGTCCCCGCAGTTGTGATGGAGCCGCTTTTCGGCGGACGACTGTCAAGGATTAACGCCCAATCTTTCAAAATACTGACACAGAGTCACCCCAAAGACAGCGCGGCCACTTGGGCCTTCCGCTATGCGGGCACGCCCGAAAGCGTCCTGACTGTGTTGAGCGGAATGGTGTACATGGAGCATTTGCAAGAGAATATCCGCGCATATTCACCCCTAGAGCCACTGAACGAAGTAGAGTACGGTGCGCTGGGCGAAGTCACCGAAATAATGCTGAACAGCGAATACGTGCAATGCACCGAATGTCAGTACTGCATGCCTTGTCCATACGGCGTGGACATCCCTGGAGTTTTTGGCCACTACAATCGCATCGTCGGAGCCGACCAAAGGTTGAAGAGTTCCAAAGACCCAAATTACAGTGCGGCCCGGCGGGCATTCCTTGTGGGCTACGACAGAAGCGTTCCAAAACTTCGCCAGGCAAAGCACTGCATAGGCTGCCCATCTGTGTGCAAAAAAGAATGTCCGCAGACCTTGGACATACCTAAAGAGATGCGCAAGATAGACCAATACGTTGAACTATTAAAGCAAAAGAACGACTTTTGAACACTATAGTCCCCGCCCTTCAAAACCAGAACAAGATGAATTAGTGAAGATGTGTTCAACGAGCCAATCAGCTTGCCCATTGAAAGGCGCGAATGCGCTAGACTGCGCCGAAAATGTAGCGAGCCGCCAACCGGGGGACGCTGGAAGTGGCTTGGAAGCGCAGACCTGTGTCCCGCAATGGGGTTACCGCACTCTTTCAAAAGGCGGGAGCGGAATGAAAGGCGTAGGCGAAGCATGCCAATCTGTAACGATGGTCAAGGGCGTTGACTATAGCGTGGCGCACAACTCGAAAACACTGGCAGAGCCATGTTCAACAATTCAATGAATGCACATTTTCCCATTCTGGGCATCACGGGCGGCATCGCAGCCGGCAAGAGCACTGTTTCTGCCGTGTTGAAGGAGATGGGCTGGGCAGTCATTGACGCGGACAGTGTTGCGCGAGACGTGGTGGCGAAAGGTACAGATGGCTTGGACAGCCTTGCCCGAACCTTTGGCGCTGATGTGCTAGATGGGGAAGGGGGCCTAAACAGGGCCTACTTGGCCAAAATTGTTTTCCCCAACCCCGAACTCAGGCGCAAGCTGGAGGGCCTGCTGCACCCCTTGATAGAGGCTGAAATCGAGAAGCGCATCGGCAACCTGCCGCCCTCGACAAAGGGGGCCGCGCTGGAAGCCGCCCTGTGGATAGAGATAGGCAAGGGCCACACATTCGAAGAACTATGGGTGGTTGACGCGCCCGCAGAGTTAAGGCTTCAAAGGATCATGGGCCGCGATGGGCTGGGCAGGGCGGAGGCAGAGGAAAGATTGCTCTCCCAGTCCAGCAGCGCAGAGAAGGCCCTGCACGCCGACCTATTGATAATTGCCGACGGACGCGACATCAAAACTCAAATTGCCAGCAGGGAGGCCGCTCTCATGGCAAACTGGAAGATGCGGCGCGAATCCCGCAGGAGCCATCACATGACATGCCCATTTACCGTTGAAGAACTGCAATCCATTTTGTCTGCACTGCTGGCAAAAGGCGGCAGCTACGCAGAAGTGTTCATAGAAAAAAGAACTGCCTGCGGGCTGGGGATGGACGATGGCCGCATGGAGGACGTACTTTCCACCGAACTTTTTGGCGTGGGCCTAAGACTGATGGATGGAGAAACAACTAGGTTTGCAGATCTGATTGCCCCCAGCGTTTCGGAGCTTATAGCCGCAGCGTCAGAATTGGCATCCCCGGGCGAAGGAGCCCCGGTCAGTTGTCCGCCACTGAAAACGATGGAATACTCCAACCCATGCCCCATAGTAATAGACCCAGCCAAAGTGCCCATCTCCCAAAAAGCGCAAATAGTGAGAGACGCCGAAGCACTTGCCCGATCCTATTCGGAATCCATGCGCCCAGGCTCGCTGCGCCAAGTTGCGGTAGGCTATAGCGACAATACCCAATGCGTTTGGAACGCGTTTGCGGAGAAAGTGGCCGAAAAAGAAGACGGGGAAGGAGAATCGTGGAGGGCGCGGCTGGCGTCGGATTATCGAGTGCAGGGCGTTTTGAGGGCCAGCATAACCGCCGGGGCGGGGGATCAACTAGAGACAGGATTTCGCGCCTTGGGTGAGGCGAGGGGCTTTGAACTATTCGCCAAAGATGCTGTAGATAATACAGTTAAAGACGCAGTGCGCCAAGCTATTCAGGCGCTGGACGCCAAACCCGCGCTGGCCGGAACCTTTCCGGTTGTGCTGTCCAGCAGCGCAGGGGGTACGATGATACACGAGGCATGCGGACATGGGCTGGAGGCTGACCTCGCCTTGGCGGGCATGAGCGCCTTTGCCAACAAAATGGGCCAGCAGGTCGCCGCAAAGAGCGTGACCATCATTGACGACGGCACCTTGCCCAACAAGCGCGGATCACAGTCAATAGACGATGAGGGCATCCCTGTCCAAAGAGTGGTGCTGATCGAGAACGGCGTACTTAAAAACTACTTGCAGTCGCGCAAAACCGCCAGGCGGATGGGCGCGGCCCCCACGGGCAACGGCCGCCGCGAGAGTTATCGCTTCGAGCCCATCCCAAGGATGAGAAATACATTCCTTGCCCCGGGCGGGGAAAACGCAGACGATATTTTGCGCGGGCTGAAAAAGGGCCTTTTCGTTAAGCGAATGGGCGGCGGGCAGGTTGACACAGTGACGGGTAACTTTGTCTTCCAAGTGGTTGAAGGCTATTGGGTTGAAGATGGGCAGATTTCCCACCAAGTAAAAAACGCCACGCTGGCAGGGTGCGGGCCGGAAGTGCTAAAGCAACTGGAAAAAATTGGGGACGACCTAAAACATTTCGACATAGGCACCTGCGGCAAAGACGGGCAGGGCGCCCCTGTTTCGGACGCCCAGCCGACCATACTCTGCCCCGCGCTGGTGGTGGGGGGCACGGCCCACGCGCCCGACCTTTCGGCTTAATCTGGCCGCGCTGCGTCTGTAGGCTCGTACCAAGTCGGGATTTCAGATGCCCGCCAATCAAGGGCAGCTATGAGCTTGCCCACCACCACTTTGGCGATGGCCCTTGCCACCTCTGCATCTACCGCGCCTTGGTCGCGTATGTCACTGATGGGCGACAATGCGTCAATGATTCGTGCGCTTTTTAGCCCTTCGATGAGCAGCGGCTTTTTGTAATCGCCATCTATGTGGCTAAGCGTTATCAGCCCGCTGATCCTTGGCGGGAAAAAACCAAGGTACGCCGCCCTGTATTGTTGGTTGCCCTCAATGTTGAACGCTACGTCTAGCCCAAATAGGATCATGTCCATAGCGGCCAAAAAATCGTTCCCGCCGCCTCCCCAATATCTGTAGCCCCTAGACGCCGCGCGGGTTGCCCCCATTGCTATTGCCGCCCCAGCGCCGACGGCCGCTGCGTTTACTCTTTTCCACGACATCTTGTCAATTTCAACGGTTAGCCTAAGTGCGCCCTTTGGCGGCGTCACGCCCTCTGGCACCACGGTCGCGTACGACGCCAGCCTGGCCCTCAGCGCTGAGGCAAATTCCCTCTCCAAGTCTAGGGCATCGTTGGTCTTGGCCGCCACAGTCACGACCACTTCCACCACCTGCGGCGACTGCAAAATCGCCCTGAATTCGGGCGGGCGGCAAGCCAGCGAAACCACCACCGCAAGAACCGCCAAACATGGAACCACTCTCATAAGCGTACTCCCCATGATATATACGATACGACAAGTTGGGGGAAAAGTTTAGTGTTTGTAAAATCCACTTCTTCTGAGCGTCGAAGTTATGCCCATGCATCCGTCCTCCCATCGAAGCCATGCCCATGTATCAGCCCCTACATAGGGCAGTGGGCGAGACGAGGACAAGGGGTCTGGGGAGTAGCGTAGCGCGGACTCGCATGCGAGGCCGTGCAAGCGAATCCCCAGTTAGCATTTAGGAAGCTTTTCCAAGACCCGGAGCGAAACGCAACAGGCCGCTAGAGGGGGCCTGGCGAGGCGCGGCTTCCAATCCACTCACCGCCTACGGCGGCTCGCTACTTCCAGCCGCGCCTCTTAGGGCTCCCGCCCTTTTAGAGAAAATCAAGCAGCGAATGACCTCGCTGCGTCATCATTCGGCATAAATATGGAGCGGTGCAGCCGCATCAATACTGCCGCGCAGCGGCCAATAACCACATTTAAGACCCAGTTAGCATCCGGGCGGGCCCCGGCGGTGAACGAACCAAGTTATCAGGTTGCGCCCTTCGAGCACGTGAGGTGTTCAGCAGAACAACGAGAAGCATCACAGTTCAAAAATGATAGGGGGTTTTGCAAGTGCCTCAGATGTTTGGAATATGGCCTTTCTCAATGTGCCAAAGCAGGTGTCGCATTGTTCCATGATTTATTCATTTTTTGCAAAAATTCCCGATAATCACTGACAAAACCCGCCAAGAAGATGACAAAATGCGACAACGAGACGACAAAAAATGACAACAAGTGACAAAAACCATGGGTGAAACCACGTAGATTTCTGCAAAAATGAATTATTCATTTATTGTCCAATTCCAAAGTTCTAATGGTAGTTCGCATAATGGTGCTGAGGCACGACGACCCTTGGTGGGACAAGAACTATCCCCCCAACGGCTGGGGCTGCCAGTGCTACGTCAGGTGCCTGACCGAGGGCGAGGTGCGGCGCGGCGGCCACACCGTGGTCAGCGGCTCCGACCTGCCCGACGCCGCCACCGACCCCCGCTGGCAACACGCGCACGGGAAAGGGCCAGCCCTGGACTTGGGGCCGATCCCACAATCAGACCTGTTGCAGGCGGCACAGGAGCCAGTGAAAACCCACATGCCAGAGCTCCCCCAGCAAAGCGAACCAAAGGCAGAGACGCCAGAGCCAGCACCGCAAGTGCCAGCCGTCCAAGACGGAGGCCCGATTCCCCAATCGGAGCTGTTGGAATCCCTAGACAAGGAAAGAGCCGAGGCAAAGGCGGAAGAGGAAGCCAAGGCAAAGGAAGAGGTCGAGACAAAGGCGGCAGAGCAAAAGATGATTGACGTAGTGATCCGCGCCCAAGAAGTGGTTCTGAAGAAATTGGACGCCGACAAAGCCGCCAAGATGAAGCTCGCACTAGAGGCGATGGCCAAAGCGTTCGCCGATCCATTCGGACTTGAAGAAATGCCTCTAGGCACATTCGCCACATGCTATGCCAAAGTAAAAGAGGGTGTCGAAATCCCAGAGCCAAAAGACTACACGAGAATACGCTTCAACAAGGACTTTGTGAAAAAATGCCTTGCGGGCAAGACGATAAACGGCGTGGACACGTATGGCTTCTACATTGACCCAAAAACACTGAAGGAAATTAATATTCCTAGCATGGCCAGGCTGGAGAAACTGGCTGTCCACGAACTGGCGCACCTGATCTACTGGCATCATTCCGAGGAACACGATAAATTGGTGTATGATTGCATGTGCGAGCTGGTTCCCGACTACCCGAACTGGCACAGGGTATTGGATCATCGCAGCGGCGTTTATCCGTGGAAGAGCAGGCCGAACCAAATGGGGAATTTGAAATGGAACTTGATGCGATTGCTGAAGAAACTGAAAAATCCTTGGCAGAGATGAGAGAGTTTTTCGACGCCTCGGTAAAAGAATTGGCCATGCCATTCAAGGAATGGGGCATAAAACGTGCAGAGATGCGCGAAATTGACCAAGAGGATGCGTATCATGGAGAGCGACACCCTACGAAAGATGATGAGTTTGTCATCATCAAAGAGGGGAAAAAACTATTCGTCAGCCCAGGCTTCGTGAGGGAGTGCCTTGAAGACTTCAAGAAAACCGGCAAGAACGACCTGGTTTTCCATATGAGCCTGATGGTCCCCATTGAATAGACAAGCAAGACCCCTACGAAATGTGGAAAGACAGGCCAAACCAGATAAAAAGTACGGAATATTTTGATATGCTGATACCAATAGCGAGGGAGGAAATGGAGAAAGACTTGGCGGCAAGGGACAAGAAGAAAAACCCATCGTTCTCCGAGGCAGACGAGGCAAGGAACCTCGAAGAAAAGGAATACATGCGGAAGTGGTTTGCCAGCCGCAGTCTGGGCTTCCTCACGCCAAAATGGGCGGTGGACGATGACAGTCTGAGCGACCTTGAGAAATTTCTGCTAGAGACAGCGATAGACACTGGCGCCAGGAGCCTGACGATAGGCGACCCGTCAACGTGGAGTGGCAGCCTAAAATGGTCCAGGCGGCAACGACTTCCTGTGCGAACACCCAACAAGGAAAGGCGAGATCGTTGCGCGTCGGCCGCATTGGCCAGCTTTGGAATTTGAGCTGGCCCCCGCTTTTGCGCGGGAGTGCTTCGAGGCTTCTAAGAACGGCGAGAACCCGTTGGCCGAGTTTGTGAGCAGCAAACAACTCAAACTTTAGGCGGCACCTACGGAAGGATACGAAGTATGGCTGGAGAGACACAATCAAGTATTCACGATGCAGGGCTTGATGAATATTTTGAATCCGAAGTGAAGAAATACGTCGCCCCGCATTATGACGAGGACGTCAGGATATTCATGGTGGACGACATCACGCCGGACGAATGGTGGGATTACAATGGCATTTATAAACACCCTATGAGGCGAGACGAGATCGTAGGGGGCGAGAATAAAGAAGGCATTTTTTTTAGCCGTAAATTTGTGCAGGAGTGCTATGACCCGGCACCAAAAACGGGAAGGCGGTTCACGTTTGCATCGTTTTTATGCGAGCATTTTTTCTGGGAGTAGATGACCACATGCAACACAAGGAGATGCAAGCATGGCAAAGCAAAAGACACTCAAGGAAGAAAAGCTGGATAAAAAATATTTTGGCGCGGATGCTAGGGAAGTGAGAGAGTTTTTCAATGTCGCAGTGAATGAATACGGTGGACACTTGGAAAAACATTTCGGAGAACATTTTGAACCCGAGATAGGCAGGGTCGGGAAGAACGACTTTGGAATGACGCACCCCGAAAGAGAAGACGAGGTCGTTATCTCCGAAGAGATTGAAGGTAAATGGATATTCAGCCCCAGCTTTGTGAAAGAGTGCTTTGAAGCATCGAAACTGAGCGGCGAAAATGAGCTGCTCAATTATCTGTACGAATGCTTTGCAATAGCATAGACACGCTCAGTGCCAAAGCAAATGTAAAACTCGGAGGCAGAAATGCCCTTTAATTTTGCCCCGCTATTTTTTGATGTAAAGCACTTCCAACTGGTTCCCGCTGGGCTTGACGTTGCGTGTGCGGGCCATGCGCGTGGATGACTTAGAACCACTACTTGAACATGTGAAACACAGGTTAAAATCTGGTGGGGGGACAGCCGTGACACAAAAAACGCATGAAACGATGACGATGGAGTACAAGGGTTACACGGCCCAAGCGGAATGGGACGATGAAGAACGCATGTTGGTGGGCGATGTCGTTGGCATAGACGACATACTGTTCTTCAGGGGCGCCACAGCCTCCGAGGCTAGGGACGCGCTTGAAGAAATAGTTGATGCCTACCTAGAAAGTTGCATAGAACACGGTGATGAACCCTGCCGCCCCGGCAGCGGGAAGATAATCAGGGATTACACGGAACCCAGCGTTGCCAAGCGGGGGCCGCGATCTCGCAAGGCCGCGCGCGCCGCCAAGGGGCCTTGGCGTGTCATGGTGATAAAGAAGAATGGTAGGAGGCTGGTCCTCCACTTCCCTGACTCAAAAGACGACTACGTGCCAGCGAGTATCATCAGGCGAATCAGGAGCATGATGGAAGAATTGGGAGACGTGCCATGAGCCAGAAATCGCGCCTGAAATTACGCAAGATGGGGACGATGCAGCACAGGGGCTACACCGCCGCCGTGGAGTGGGTCGAGAAGAACAAGCAATACTACGGCGAAGCTCTGGGCACCTGGGGCAAGGTCATATTTTATGACGACACTTGGGAAAAGGCTTACCAAGCCTTCAAGGACGCGCTGGACTGGTACTTGGAAGAGTGCCGGAAGGACGGTGAAGAGCCGCGCCTGTCACGCAGGCGGCCAAGGGAGCGTTGTCAAGGCGGATACGCGAGCCGGGAGTCGCGCGGAGCCGTGACGATGGAGTACAGGGGCTACACCGCTGTCGTGAAATGGGACGATGAATACGGATTGTTTGACGGGGAAGTCCTCCTCGCCAACGACAAGCACGGGGTTCACTTTAGTCCTTACACCATCCCAGAGGCCCGCAAGGCGTTTCAGGAACTACTTGATTTCTATATAGAAGGTTGCATAGAAGATGGGGAAGAGCCCAGCCCCCCTGCGCTGCAAGCCAACTAAAATGTGCGTGGGTGGGGACCACCATGTCCCCCACAAGCGCCACCTAGGCTACGGCAGGTGGATTTACCGTGTCGCCACGCACAAATACATCATCGGCAATATGCCGGGGTAAGTCAACAAGGGAAATTCATTTTTTTTGAAGTGGACGCTGTGAAACCAGCGATGATGCCCCGTCCACTAATTCCTTGCGGACTATTTAACCGGGGAATATCGAACCGCCGGGCGACAACGCATGGTTCCACAGTGTCAGTATGTAGTATCGGCAATACGCCGTAAAAAAACAAGCAGAAAAAACGGCGCCGCGACACGCATGGTTGAGCGCCAAATTATCCAACTTTCGCAGTCCGCATTGTCTAAGCAAGGGTACCACTGCCGGTCCAGACGTCTTTCCGGTCCTCATGCGTGTCACGGCGACAATCAAAGTATCGGCAATATGCCATAAAAAAGCAAGAGGGAAGAATCGCGCCCTGCGAAAAAAGGCCGCTATAGCGCGGCCCTTGATAGTGTGCGTGGGTGGGACTGCCAACCCCACATATTCCACCTAGGCTACGGCGGGCAGATTCACCGTGTCGCCACGCACAATTACATCATCGGCAATATGCCTGGGTAAGTCAATAGTGAAGTTCAACCCTTTACTCGCGGCCATGAACAAGGTGTGTGCATGCGCGGGGACTACCACCCCCCCACTTACGCACTTACGGGCATTTACGGCTCCCTGGCTATGGTAGGCAGATTCACCAGATGTCCATGCACACAATCACATCATAGACTTGGGGTCGGGGGAATGTCAAGCGGTGGGACTGGTGCGGGTTTGCCGTGATGTTACACACGGGGGACAAGGGGGCCAGCGACAGATGAGAAAACGGCCAGGCCCGCAGCCCCTATGGAATCAGGGGGCTCTTTCTTTCCCCCGTGCACACGTACACCCATTCGAGGCTGAAATCCAGCACGGGGCGCTTCTTGGCGGACTTGATGGCCTTTCGCTGCACTTGCCCTTCCAGCAGCGAGGCTACGTAGCAGTCGCAACTGAAGCCATTTGGGGGGTAGTGCCTGTCCCACCATGGGTCACTGGCGGGGACTACAAGCCCATCTAAGGGTTTGTGTCCGCATTGGGAATCTCCGCACACGTACCGCCAAAATGGGTTGAACTCCATCAGGCGCATTTGGACGTAGTGCCTTAGGGCGTAAGCAATGCTCGTGTAGGTGTGGAAAAGCATTTCTGCGGCACGGTCAGTGCCTTTGGGTGGCCCCCAATTGCTGAGAGTCGCTGCATCGAAATCTTTTTTGAAGTTCTCGAAGCTCTCGCCTTTCAAAGACCTGTCCATGACGGCGCGAAGGCCCGGCAGGGCGTCGGCGGTTTTTATCTTCGCCACTTCAAAGAGCCTGTCCCGCATCGGGGCCAGTATCTCCATGACGCACTCTGGGAATAGCCCCCTGTTAATGGCGACGCCAATCCCCGCAATGGCTTCTGGCGACAAGTTGAGAGATGAAATGAACATGGCTACTCATCAAATGAAAGTTTGCAAACTAGATACTATAGCACACCGGCGGCAACTTGCAACTTTTTGTTTGATGGCGGTTGTTTCAAAATCGTTGCGATTCTTGCGACCCTGCTACTGGGCTTTTCCTACCTTACCTTGGATTCAACTCTGTCAATTCGGCTCTTCAGGTCTCTCGTTTCGCTCTTCATATTATCGAGTTCTCTTGAGAGGGATTGGGTTTTGTCTTCTAGTTTTTCAATGCGCCTAGAAAGCCCCTCCAAACCAGATGAACCGGAGGAACCTATTTTTCCCTCCACCTCATTTAGCCGCCTATTTAGAGTACCCGAGCTAGTGCTAGTCAGTTGCTCTTCTATCTTTTCGATGCGCTTGGAAAAGTCGCCCGAACTGGATGAGCTGGACGAGCCTATTTTTCCCTCCAGCTTGTCAATGCGCTTGGAAAGCCCCTCCAAACCAGATGAACCAGAGGAACCTATTTTTCCCTCCACCTCGTTTAGCCGCCTATTTAGAGTGCCAGATCTAGTGCTAGTCAGTTGCTCTTCTAGTTTTTCTATGCGCTTGGAAAAGTCGCCCGAACTGGATGAGCTGGACGAGCCTATTCTCCCCTCTAATTTTTCGACGCGCTTTGAAAGATCGTCTAAACCGCGTGGCCCAGTGGAAATATTTGAACCCATGACTTGCTCTTCTAGCTTTTCGAGACGCTTCGAGACTGTGTAGATGCTGGAAAGGCCAGGCGTGGAACCCACTTTTTTCCCCAAGTCAGCAATTTCTTCTTCGATCTCTTCAACGCGCCTTGAAACTGTGTTCCACCCAGCCGAACCTGTTGTTGAACCCAGCCTTTTTTCAAGTTCTTCCAGCTTCTTCAACGCGCTTTCTAGCCTAGCGGCTTTAGCATTGGCACTTTGCGTGTCCTTTACGGCCTTGTCCAATTTGCCGGAAAGGGCTTTTAGCGATGCTTCCAACGCCGAGACTCTATTGTCCGATGGGTCTTGGCCGGGAGAGGGCAGACAGGCCGCAAGTGCCAAAACTACCGCAGATAGAACGACTTTTCGCATGGTGGCCTCCAAGAGCATGGAACACATAAGGCACAAGCTGTGCCACCCATTCTGCGACCAGCGAAATAGCAAGATTCAGGGCTATGGCACCAGTTTTGCCGAAGATATGTGGCCCGATGCGAGTGGATAGCGGTCAGTGTTCAGTGGATAGTGAGCAGGGGCGGTGGTTGGGCTTGGCAAACGGCTTGTGATGGGAGAGGGAGGATGATGCAAAAAACAACATTGTTTGCAACAAATAGTGCAAAAAACAACATCGGCGAGTGGCTGCCCTATGGTTCGGCGCACACGCTGGATGTGGGCAGCGGCTACAAAACCACAATTGGATTAAGGAGGCAGAAATGAAACGCATCTTTGTTTTTGCCGTTTGGTTCTGCGCCCTACCTTGCTGGGGGCAGGAGGGGCTGCGGGAGTGGATGTGGCCCATGGGATTGATGGCAAGGGAGGCGGCTGGGCAGGCGAGGTCGAGCATCTATGTGATCGCCGGCGATGCAGGCGACCTCTACGATATTTCAAAATATTCCAGAAAGGGCGTGAAGCTACGCATACTCATTGGCATCGGGACGGCCAAGAATAGCACCCAATTGAAAAGCCTCCTCGCAAGGGGTGCCGTGATATGGGTGGACACGAGGGCGGGGGTGAACCGCACCATGATGGTGGTGGACGAGGCGTACGTGTGGGATGCCCGCGACATAGCCCTCAACGAGGGGCCGAAAGTGTCGGGCCACGACCCATCGCTGGCAGAGGACTACATCCGGCAGTGGCACAACGCGGTCGCCCCGAGAGCGGTCATACCCTGCTATTCCCCCTCGCTGGAGCGCGAGCGGGCAGAGGCCGCCGCAAAAAAGGCGCAGCCCAAGAAGCCCACGAGGCCGTGGCCGCCGGGAGCGCCCGAAAGGCCAACCTGACTGGCTGGGGGCGCAACGATGGGGAATGGCTGATAGCGACAAGCAAACACACGCTGGATGTCGCAAATGGCTACAAAACCGTGATTACATTGAGGAGGCCGAAATGAAAAGCTTTCTGTGTTCCCTGGCATTTTTTGTCTGCCTGCCCTGCTGTGCACAGTATGTGACTCCCTTCTGGGTCAGGGAGGCGACCGAGCGAGCGAGGTCGAGCATCTATGCTATAGCCGGCGACGAGTGCGACCTCTACGTGATTTCAAAATATTCCAGGAAGGGCGTGAAGCTGCACATACTCATCGGCATCGGGACGGCCAAGAGGAGCGACGATCTGAAGAGCCTCATCGCAAGGGGCGCGGTTATTTGGGTCGACACGAGGGCGGGGGTGGATCGTACCATGATGGTGGTAGACAAGACGTGGGTCTGGGATGGCCGCGGCCTCGCCATCAACGAATATCCGACACGGCTGGGGCCAGACGACTCGCTGGCGCATGAATATTACAGGCAGTGGTGCAGCGAGGTGACCCCGAGCTGGGTCGTGCCGTGCTACTCCCCCTCGCTGGAGCGCGAGCGGGCCGCATTGAGGGAAGCGCGGCGCAAGGCGGCAGTACCCACGAGGCCGTGGCCGCCGGGAGCGCCGGAAAGGCCAACTTGACTGGCTGGGGGCGCAATGACGGAGAATGGCTCATTAAAAAGAGTACACACACGCTAAATGTCGCAAATGGCTATACAACCGTGATTGAATTGAGGAGGCCCAAATGAAGATGCTATTGTCTTTCATCATTTGCTTCCGCGCCCTGCCATGCTTTGGCCAGTGCTGGGGCGGCGACATAGAAGAATTGAGGAAGGCCGCCAGCCAGGCGCAGAAAAGCATCTATCTGGCGACAGACAAATCTGGCTATCTCTACCAAGTTTCAAAACATTCCAGGAAGGGCGTGAAGCTGCACATACTCATAACCCTCACCGCAGCCAAGGAGAGCAGCCAGCTCAAGAGCCTCCTCGCAAGGGGCGCGGTGATCTGGGTGGACACTAGATTCCCAACGCTGGACGAACTCATGGTGATAGACGAGGAATGCGTAGTTGACCTGAGCAAGAAAGTGACGCTGAAAAATGACCGATCCGCGGCGTACGGATACATCAATGAATGGAAGAACCAAGTGGCTCCCGACCGGGTCGTACCCTGCAGGTAGAGTTCCCGCCATTTCGGGATAGCGTTCAAACCCCGTTTAATTTGCCCCACGTTTTGAGATAAGGGGCTTGGCGCGAGTTGGGTAGCCAAAAAATGCCAAGGGCGTTTCTGGGGCGGATTTGGGCCATTGCTGTTTAGTGCCAAATCAAATGTCAAGACCTTATTTTATGCCTTACTTCCCGCCCGCCAGTTTCGCCCTTATCCAGTCGGCCACGTCCTGCTCTAGGTTGGCTTTCTCCTGTGCGCTCAGGCCGATGTAGGGCCTGGCGGGTATCGTGACCTTGCGGCCCTTCCCGGCTTTGCCGCCGAACTGGTGGATGAGCGCGTATGCCAGGCTGGAGCCGACCTCCACATGGTCTTTTGTGGCGTTGCCGGGCATGATGGCCTTGTATAGCGAGTTCCTCTGTATCAGGGTTCCCTTGTCGCCGAAGCCCTTGGCGGCCTTTGCCTTGAGGGTGCTGGGGGACAGCGCGGCCCAGAGGGAGCCGTCCGGTGCCGTGTTGTCCCCACTGAGTATCCTGTGCTGGCTGTACTGCGCCACTTCCGTGCCCACGTCCTCCATCAGTTTCCCAGATTCGATGTAGCCCAATAGGTTGGCGAGGGAGCCAGCGGCCGCCTCCGCGTTGAGTTCGACTTTGATTTGGATACCGTCTGGCATAATTTACCCTCTGCATTGAATATACATTTGGCGAGGCAAAATCACACTTTTTTTGCCGCCTACGCTATATAGGGGGCTCTGAGTAGGGCTTCCCAGTATTCACCGTCCAGGTGGGGGGGAAGAACAAGTCGCTGATGTGCCGCTGCGCGACGAGGACTAGCGGGTTCATGCCGTCGCTTAAATTTTAGCTGTATTATTCTTTGTCGTGCGGCATTTCGTCATACAGGTCCGACAGTGAAAAAATCCTGAGCGTTGCCGCCAGCCCCAGCAGCAGGGAATACACGAACAGCCAGCACCCCAAGAAATTAAGTACCCATAGTCGGACATGGAAGCGCTCATAGGCCAATGCGGCTACGAGTGCTAGTGATTGGATAATGATGAAAAATGCTAGGCTCGCGCTTACCCCCATATAGGGCGAGAACAGTTCATCTTTAGATTTGCCACGAATTATGTCAAGGAACTTTTTGTCGCCGAATGCAAGCATCACCGCATAGCCACCCAAAGAAAAGCCAAGCAAATTGGGCAGTATGCCGATGGCTTTTTCATACCATATCCAGCAATGGGAATGGCATGGAGACAAAAGCAGAGCGAAGAGAAAGCCTATCCAAAGAAACGGTGACCACGTAAAAGCGTTCCACCCTCCATAGCAGTGCAATAGGTTTTTGCATACTTCGTAAAGGGCGCACCACGGGGTAAACTTACTTTTTATGGCAGCGACCCACTGAGCGAACTTACTTTTTGCGGCCACGAGTCCCCTCGCCCTTCCTGATAAACTTACCGCCTAGTGAGTCCAAGGTATCCCAGTATTCATCGTCAATGGCGGCAGTCTCGATCCGCGGCATTTCTTCTGTTGACCTTTTTCTGGTCTTCCCTTTTGCGGCCTTGTGCGTGACGCGCACATAGCCATCGGTGCTGGCGATGCCCATTGTTGTCTTCAGGTCTTCGT
Source organism: Holophagales bacterium (assembly GCA_031281385.1). The sequence continues at coordinate 3,130 of JAITFL010000164.1, read as the reverse complement.
CGGGTTCGAGCATGCGCCCGCTCTGGCTCGTGACCTTCATCCCTACCCTGGACGCGCCCATGTTCTCGTAACGGCGCCTGACCCTTTCAGCTTCATCGGGGACGTCTCCGTTCGGCAGCGTAAACTCCAGCTCTATCTTGGTCTTGTCTGGCAGATTCAGCAGCGTTTCCAGTGCGTCTTTGGTGGGCAGTACTGTGAGCGATATTGGGCCGAACTCTTCCAAGGCTTCTTTGTGCTTCAGAATTTTGTCCAGCCCTTCCTTAAATAGCTTGGGCGATATGTTTCTGCAGTCAAATACGAAAAGATGTGAATCGGCGTAGAACATGAAACAAGCGATCTTCAAATTGGCTCCCCTCCCTTCTTTGACCTGTGGGATCGGCTCCCCGTCATCGTTTACTATGGGTTCGCGCTTGTCAATGTCAAGCCACGGGACATTGGGGTCTATAAGGGTATATCGCGCAAAATCGCCTTGGAACTTGGCTCCAGGCAATTCAACAGCCCTGCGAAGCATCAAGCGGTCTGAATGGCTCAATTTTCCAGACAGAGCCCCTCCTTTTTCAGCAAGATATTTGATGAGCCTAATGTAGTTTTCCGGGGAGTGCGGAGGCTCGGTGGTGATGTTCAGCGCCGCCGTCTTGAGAGTTTTTTGCTTTGCCATGCTTGTATCTCCTTGTGTTGTATATAGTCATTCGTCACATAGTCATGGTCATTTCCACGATGTCTTCCAGTACGATGCTGAGTTCCTCAACTCCGTCCCCATCGGGCCAAGCTAGGGTCTCCGCTGCCCAGTCGGCTCTCACCAGTACGCGTGCTTTGTTACGGATGGCATAGGGATTTCCTCTCATTAAACGGCCAGCACCGGGAAGCATGTCCCAATTGTCAAGAGCCGATGCTATGTCATCACCATAGTAAAGGCTGATTTTGTCTTCATATGGCGGCTCGATAATGTGGGCGCAATCCTCCCCAATCTCTTTGAAGGCCGCAATCTGGTTCCTGATGCCCTCGGCATCAATCCTCGCCACCGCCTCCATGAATTTTTTTTCCAGCTCCGCCTTCGTGGTGTCGTCCATTTTGTCCATAGCTGCGTCCTTTCAGGTCAACGGACTGGCTTGACTAGCTCAAATGGCATCTTGGTGGCTCTGCTGCATAGCTTACTCATCACTTTTCTCATCATAACATAGTGTCTCTTGGTGTAATCCTCTCGATTTTTTGCGTGAGCAATTTCGTGGCTTAAAGTCCAGAGAGGATAATGGTCAGGAGGCATGCCTTCGATGATGTCGTAGCCGTTGTCTGGGATGCCATTGGGTATCTTCCCTTCCATGCAGACTTTTATCTCTTCTTCGTTGATAATTATTGTCCCCTTGTAGCCTATCTTATGAACTTCGTGAACAAATAAGCCGCCGATGACATCATCGTCTTTCTCTGGCTTGTATCTGTGCCTACGCAGTTTCACGGGGAATTTTGCCGTTTTGTTGTATTCTCTCGCAGCGCGGTTGTACTCATCCACGGCCCTGTTGCGCCCCTCTATGAGGTTACACACATGCACCGGGGCTTCGCAGCCAGATATTTTTCTTGCTTCCTCCATAGCGGCTGTGTCCTTTGTGAGCCATGCCATGTATTCTTGGGGAGTGCTAAACGCGGGGCGAGGGTCGCCCGCGCTTCTATCTGCTTGGCCTCCGGCATCCTTTGTCGCCCCTCCTTGATTGGAGGTCGGCGTGTCGGGAACTGAATGCTGGATTGGGACAGTGCGCCGCACGGGCGATGGGGGCAGCGGCTTGGCCTCGGGTTTGGGCTGGGGTGGCTGAGCTGGCTCATCCACGGGCTGAACCGCTGGTGGTGGCTCTGTCGGTTGCACAGGCTGTGACGGCTCTGGCTGTGGCGGCGCCTTTGGCCTGCCGCTCCCGTCCGGCGGGGGGATGTCCGCCACCGGGTTGCCGTCCTCGTCCGTCTTGCCGAGGCGCCTCATCTCCGAGCGGCTCACTGCATGGACTAGGCAGTTGCAGCCGTAGCCGTCTGGGGGGAAATGCTCATCCCACCAAGGGTCGTCCGCGCTGAGGATCATGCCGTCCCGCATGACGTGGTCCGGCCTGTGGACTTTGCTTGCGCCAGTGCGCCATTTCCAGAACGGGTGCGTGTCCGTCATTTCCAATAGTTCTTTGCGCCTGGCCGCGCCGTAGGCCGCCCTTACATTGGTGTGGTAGATTATCCGCGCCCGCCAGCCCGTGTTCGGTTCCCCTGTCTTGGAGGTCGGCAGCCAGCGGCCCTCTATGGTCTTCTTGAACTCCCTCTGCCACTGCTCAAATGGGATGCCATTGTCCATCGCCTTGGTGAGGGAGTCCCTTATGTCCGTCAAGAGCGTGGCGTCCGTGACCCCCGCTATAACGAAGGCCCTGTCGTGCAGCTCGTTCCGGAAGCCGATGTCGCCCAGCGTGGGCATGGCCTCCTTGCCGCCCAGCTTCTTGATGGCGGAGGGGTTCGTGACCCGCGCTATTCCGACATTGGTTTCAGGCTTAATTCCTCTTGCCCGCCCTTTTAGAGATAGCGTTTAAACTCCGTTTAATTTGCCCCACGTTTTGAGATAGGGGGCTTGGCGCGAGTTGGGTAGCCAAAAAACACCAAGGGCCTTTCTGGGGGAAATTTTGGCGGTTGCCAGTCAGTGCCAAAGCAAGTGTAAAATTGAATACGCATTTTGAGGGGGCAGCATGGCAGCGAAGCAACCTACCAAGATAAAGCCGGGCAAGGGGAAAGCGCCAGTGGCAGCACTGCCGGCCGATGCGCCAAGAAACCAAGCGGAGGAAGTCTCGCGTATCCAAGCGCCAGTGCAGGATACCGAGAGGCCAAAACGAGAGCCAAAGGCAAAGGCCAAGCATGAGCCGAAGGCCAAGGCCGCCTCAAAGGCGAAATCCTCCAAAGGCCCGATTGGAATGAAGCGAGCCGCGAAGCCTGTGGAGCGGGGAGCGGACATGAAACACAGCGCCTCGTTGGTGCCTTGTGGCGCAGACTCCACATCCGCCGCCCCGCCCCTGACGCTGGAGGTTTATCAGGCGCAACCCATTAAACATGCGGTGGAGCAGTTCGTTGATGCCCACCACGAAATTGAAGCCGGGCAACGGGAAAGCACCGGAGCAGG
>JAITFL010000103.1 GCA_031281385.1 Holophagales bacterium | reverse complement strand
CACGCTTGTATTGCTCGCTTTACGGCGGGCAAAGCCCGCCTACGAGCAATACGCGGCCATGATTTGCAAGCAAATCCTGGCATAGCAGTTCAACCTACAATAGGTTGAACTGCTATAAACATACCAACGCGGGCGAAGCCCGCCGCTTTATCCCCTACAACCTAAATCTTGGTGTGATGTATAATATTGCTTTTGGGGTTCAATCCTTGGGACAGTGTCCACATGTCTTGGAAGCGCACGTGGGCGCCAGCCTGTCTGTTGGGCACAGGGCCGCACTGCGCCGCAAGGCCGCTTCTGAGGGTGGGCGTTAATGATTGCGGCCAAGCTGGTGATCATTGCCCTGTTGATCGTTCTGGGGGCGTTTCTGGTCTTGGCCGAGTTCGCCATTGTGCGTGTGCGGCCAACCCAGCTTGAATCGTTGCTGGACAAAGACCCAAGGGCGCAGGCCGCGCTGGAGGTGCAGAAAGGGCTCCATTCATACCTTTCGTCGGTGCTTGTGGGGATAACGCTATGCGCCGTTGGATTTGGCGCGCTGGGCGAGGGGCTTCTGGCGCCGCTACTGGGCGAGTGGCTTTCTTTTCTTCCGTTTGCCGATGCAATCCCATTGTCCGGCATATCTATATGGCTGGGGTCTGCAATCGCCTTGTTGATAATGACCACCATCCACGTCGTGCTGACCGAGTTGGTGCCTCGCAGCTTTGCCATCAGGAACTCCACCGTCTGGGCGCTCAGGACTGCCAAGCCATTGATTGTCTGGCATGGCCTTTCGCGCCCGCTTACAATGGCGCTTACGATGCTTAGCCGCTGGGTCGAGAAGCTGCTGGGCGTCCCACGGGGTGGCTTTGACGAAGACCAGTCGCCATCGGAAGACGAATTGAGGCGCCTGCTGGCCCACAGCGAAGAGAAGGGCGGGCTGGAGCACAGCAAGGCCGAACTGCTGGACAACGTGTTCAGCTTTTCCGAGCGCGCCACCAGCGAGATCATGGTGCCAAGGGGAAACGTGGCCATGCTGGACATCCGCAAAGGATTCAAGGAAAACATGGTCACGGTAAGCTCTTTCAAACATTCGCGCCTGCCGCTGGTAGATGGCGACTTGGATCACGTGGTGGGAGTGATCCACATAAAAGAGCTACTGTGGCGGCTACAGGAAGATGACGAGCCCGATCTAAAGTCGTTGGCGCGGCCTGCTTTTTTTGTGCCAGAGATGCGGAGGGTGCAGGATCTACTGCTGGACTTCCAGAGGAAGAGGCAGCACTTGGCCCTTGTGATCAACGAGCATGGGGGCGTGGATGGTCTAGTGACGCTGGAAGACGTAATAGAAGAGTTGGTGGGGGAGATACAGGACGAATTTGACCATGAGGCCAGCCAACTGACAAAGGCCGGCCCAGACGCTTGGCTGGCCGCTGGCAACATCACCCTTGAACAACTGGAGGACGAGCTTGGCATTGCCTTGGGCGAAGACACCGATGCAGTGACGCTTGGCGGCTACCTGCAGGAACAGCTTGGCCGCGTGCTGAAAAGCGGGGACGAGCTTGAAGTCAAGGGCTGGCACGTGAAAGTGCTTCACATGAGCGGCATGGCTCCTGGGAAATTCCTGATAAAACCAACGGCCAAGGGCTAGAGCAAACTCTGCCAAATTATTTTTTCTTCGTTTCCTTGTCTGGATTTTTCATGTCTTTCATCAGTTTTTCCAGCATCTCTTTTCCAGCGTCCTCGATTTTGTAGCCTTTGGGCAGGTCAAAAATTGAAGCGGGTATCGGCCCTTCCTCAATTTTGGTGGCCTCTTGCCTGATTCTTACGGTAATGAGGCCCTGCGCCATCTGCAATTCGGTTTTTAAGGGGAAACCCTTTATTTTGGCGAACTCCGTTTCGAGTTTTGACGATGCGCCGCTCAGGGCAAAGATGAGCATCATTGGGTCTCCAAACATGTTCTTTTCTATGTCTGCTTTAGGAATTGGCATCTCCAGCGCTGGGGCGGCACTTGCGGCATATAGTTTTTTCTTTCCAGCTGTGATTTCCCACTTGGCACAAGCCCTTCCTGCAATGGTTTCAGTGCCTACTTGCTGTGCTTTGACAGTGTCGTTATCTCCAAAGCCAAAGGTGGCTATCACTCTTCTCTTTTTTTCGGGGTTGGCGGTATCCACTTTGTTTTTCATTATCTCATTCATTTTCAACTGATCGTCCAATGTGTAAATGTATATAGTTTTTGTATTGTGGTTAATTTCGTAGGAAATTAAATCCTTGTAGTCAATCAATCTGTCAGTTTTCTCTTTTTCGTTGGTTTTGAGGATATAACGGGTGGAATAATAGCATATTTCTTCGCTCTTTTGCGTCATCAGCATGAATTTCACTTCGTTCTTGAATGTTATCTTCAAGTCTCCTGCGATCAATTGGCCCGCCATTGAAGCGATAGCCAAGGCGGCTAGAAAGTATCTATTCATGTGAGTCTCCGTGTCAGAAATGACTGATGGCAGAATAGCACAGTTTTCCGGTAATGGGTCATCCCCTGCGGTGCCGCATTGTGCGAAACGGTATAAACTAGTCACTGTGAGCGAAACGATAGACGCATTCATCTTTGCCGCTGGGCTGGGGACCAGGATGGGGCCTCTGTCCTTGGCGCTGCCAAAGCCCGCATGGACTCTTGGGGGCAGGCCCTTGCTGCACTGGGCGGCGGATTCGCTAAAAGGGGCGGGGCGCAAAAAAATAGCATGCAACGCCCACCACAATGTTGTTGCAATGACGGCCATAGCGGACGACGTGGAAGTGATAGAAGAAAAAATCCTGCTTGGCACGGGCGCGCCGTTGAAGCGAATCGCCGGACGCATTGGCCCGGCTGGGCTTTTGGTTTGCAACGCCGACATTGTGGCAGACGTGCCTTGGGCCATGCTGCGGGATGAGTGCGTTTCCAAGGGGGCTTCTTCGGCTTGGTTGCTAGTTCCCCACACTGGCGGAGATTGGACCAAGCTGTATCTGGACATGGATGGCAGGGTGCTGTTGCCGCGTGGCACCGTTGGGCCAAGGGGGCCGTACCAATTCACTGGCGCGTCGTGGTGGAGCGCGGAAATGGCGGCTTCTATCCCCGACGACTGCTTTGACATAAGGGATTTTTTGGCGCAGGCCAAGGGGCACTTTGGCGTAGTGTCCGACCCATTCCCTTGGCTGGAAATTGGCTCGCCAGGCCAACTGATAAGTGCCGCCGCGACACTGGCGCCCCATGACGAGGGCCGCGCTCTAGGTTGCTACATCCATCCCGAAGCCAAGTCGGAAGCCGTGATTTCTCGCTGCATACTTGGCCCATGTGTGACACTGGACAAGGGGATGAAAGACAGAGACGCGTTTTGGTACGTGGACGGGGAAGGGCAGAAGAGGGTGGAACTGGCTGACCTCTAATTTCTTGCACACCTGCTGTCCGCTCGCTACATTTCTTTTTTAGAGTTCCATTTCAAAAACCGAGACCATGTTCCGCCTCTCCTTGGCGTCGTAGAGCGCTTTGTCGGCCTGCTCTATCAGCTCTTTGGGGCTTATGGGCGCTATCTTTATTCGGGACGCGCCTATGCTGATGGTCATGTTGACGGGTATGTTTTTCTCTTCGTTGAAAATCGGCGTGCTTTCCACGGTAGACCTTATCCGCTCGGCCACATCCATGACCTGTTTCATGTCGGAGTTTGCTATCATCACGGCAAACTCTTCGCCGCCGTACCTAATGAAAAAATCTTGGGGCCTGATGACGCTCCTAACGGTGTCCGCGATGGAGGCCAAGACCTTGTCGCCGAAGACGTGGCCGTAAGTGTCATTGATCCTTTTGAAGTGGTCCAGATCTAGCATCAGCAGGGCCAGCTCTTTGTGCGACCGCAGCGAATGGGCTATTTCGTGCCCCAGGAAATTTTCAAAGTACCTCTTGTTGTAGGCCCCCGTTAGTTTGTCTTTTAGCAGCGGATCTAAAATCGTGTTGGAATATCTCATCAGCAGTGCCAAGGAAAAACCCACTATCAGGACGTAAATTGCCACCAGCACTGCATTTAGCCTGAAAAGGTATCGGCTAAGATGCGAGTAGTCCATGTCAACGCCGACGTGTCCCAGCCATTCGCCATCTTCTCCCAAAATGGGCGCGTATGCGCCAAACAGCCTGCCCCACTTGTCAACGTGTTCTTTATAGACCATTGGGGCTCTTGTCTCGTATAGCATTTCTTTTTGGTCGTTGTTTTTGTCTGTTGTCCCAGGCGCCGAGTAGCCTTCGCCATTGATTGGATTTGCGTCCAAAATGAATTCTGTGGTGTTTGCGTCCAGCTTTCGCTCTGTGTAAATGTATTTGGCGCTGATGTTGTCTTGTATCTTAGCAAGGAAATCGTGCATTTTTTTGTAGTACTCGGAGTTGGGGTCTTTCGACTCAAGAAACGACTTGTACCCCTCGACGTCGAGCATGATGCTGTCCGCCACTGAGGCCGCTACGCCCTTGGCGTTGCTCTCCGCTTGGTTGAACAGGTCTGCCCTTGCCGTGACATAGACGGTGAAGTGCACCAAGGCGACTAGGGCGGCCAAGACAACCATGCACAGCCCTATCAGCCGCCGCCGGAACCTTTTATAGAGTTTGTCCACCGCTCCCCCCACTTTGTAGGATCTCGCAAGCTGCACAGCGCGAAAAAGCCATCGTTGAAGTTGTCTTATAACAAGGATTATCCCATTTCATCGTTCATTGGTCAATGGCCTTTTTAATCATTTCGGAAGCGGTTTTTTGCCAATGGCGGGCCTGGATTACGCCCTCGCCGTGGGCCAGCCGCTCGAAGTGGCTCTGAATGTGGCCGAGTGCGCGGGGGACGGCCGTGGA
>JAITFL010000066.1 GCA_031281385.1 Holophagales bacterium | reverse complement strand
TTTAAACTTGGGCCCAACCCCCCACTAAAAAAATTACCCCCCCCCCCCCCCCCCCCCCCGTACATGTCAAGTATGCGGGCGGAGAGGGACAGGAAGCTGGGAGCATAGGGGTGCTGGACGGCCACAAGGGGCCTGTGCTGCAATCGCGTTTTTGTTTCTGTCTTGCCTGTCATTAGCGTTTCCAGGCTTGTAATAATACTGCTAGAGTGTATTATTGCACTCTCAATCGGGTATGTCAATAGCGGAACGAAAGCTTTCCCGTGACATCAATACCATCAGCAAATCGCCGTCCAGCCTAAGTTTGGCCGATAAAAGCGACAGCCAAAAAATCAAAAAATTACAAAACTGTTACCAAATTGATCGGACACATCCAGTTGACTTTGGAACAACGGAGTTTGATTTCAAGTCAGCACGATGGTTCCCAATTGAGGTTCTTGCAAAACCCGGCGGCACCTATGCTTCCGACCTTCCGCTGTTTCTGGCGGAATTTTATAACTTGCTTGTTTACAGTGTTTCACGCTAAACTCTGTTCCTCCGGTGACTTGCAAAACCGACGTTTTGCAAGTGGCTCTATTGTTATGATATAATTTGAGTTTGGGGAGAAGCCTTTAAACAACCTTGGGCTAACTTCAATCATTTCTGACTCGGCACTACATCTAAAGAGGGGCGGGGGGCAAAGCAGCATGATTTTTATTACCAGTGGCTTTTCCGAATGGTGGCAACACAGTGTTTAAGACTTCGCACACAGTGAAAGCGTTGGCCGCGCCGGAAGACGTCTGGACCCTTGTCAAGGACGTATCAAAGTGGAAGACTTGGCTCTTGGGCGTTCAGGATGTCCAACTGAATGGGCCATTTGTCAACGGCGCGACAGGGCTCTTGATCCTTGGGGACGGGATGGTCCACGAGATGCTGGTCCAAAGAATCGAGCAGGGCCGCTTGGAGGTGTTCGTCAAACTGCGGTATGGCGTTAGGTTGTTGCTCACCATCGATGTTCCCATGCTTCAATCGTGGAGCCAAATCAAAATGGAAGGCAAGTTTTTTGGCGCGATGTCTATTCTGCACTACGGCGGGTGGGTCAAAAATCTAAGAACAGGGCTCGCCCCCACTGCGCGCCTCTTGGGGGAACTAAGCCAAGGAGTGCGGCGCTGATCTAGGCTATAGCCTCAATCCATTTAGCAGTGCCTGCACGGCTTGGGTAAAGTCATGGTGGCTGGGAAGCAGGCTTGCCACTAGAAAGCCATTTTTTGGAATGTCATAGAAATGGCCTGGATGTATCAGAAGGCGATGATCGGACAAAAGCCTTTCAACGCAGGTTTCGTCATCTTCCGTATCTGGCCGCTGTATCAGGACGCTCCACCCCCCATGGACTGGCAGGCGACTCATGTGCGGGTGTCCCAATAGGAGTTTGTCGAGAATCTCTATATTTTTCTTTATCCGATCTATTGCTTGGCACTGCAAATTTGGCGCGATGGTTATCAATTGTGGTGCCGCAAGCGCGGTTGGGGCGGATACCGAAAGGTACTGGTCGGCCAGAAAGGCCAGATGCTCTGAAAAATCAGTCGCAGTTCCCAGCATGGCTATCCAGCCCAGTTTAAGCTGCGGCAAAAGGGCAGATTTGCTTAGGCCGGAAAGCAGAAACACAGGGCAGCCGTCTATTGGCTCGTTCAATATGGTGCCGACGGCGTCCTTTTGGGGTTCCACTGGGTAGCAGGCAAACACTTCATCGGCGATGATCGGCAGTTTCTTTTTTGTTGCCACGCCAAGCAGGCCATTCCATTCCGCCTTTGTAAGAAACTGGCCCGTTGGGTTGTTCGGGTTCACGACGACGATTGCCCTGGTTTTGGCGTCGCAGGCTTCTTCTATCCCTTGGACGTCCATATTCCAGCCATCGTGCCAGATAGATGGCACTGGCCTTGCCTCAATTCCTTCAAGGCGGGCGAGCCATTCAAACAATGGGTAGCTGGGAGAAGGCACCAGGACATTGTCGCCGGAGTCTGCCAACAGTTTGAACAGCAAGCTGTATGCTTCTGAAGTTGATGCAGTTAATTGAATTTGGTCAGGGTTCAGGCCGCCGTGCATTTCAGAGATGGCGACCCTTGCGCTCATCAGCCCTTTTGGATCGGGGCTGTAGTTGAAGACATCTTTGGAGCTAAGGGCCGAAACGATGTAATCCTCTGGGTAGGAGAAGCCGCAATGGGAAGGGTTCGACAAGGTAAGGTCGAAAATAGGCTGCGCGCCCTTTTTTAGCTCCAAAAGGCGCTTGGACAGCAAATTTGTCGAGAAAGTGGGGGGCAGGCGCTTAGAAAGGTGCATTTTGGTGGGATAATGGGAAAGTCGGGTTTGTTTTGTGGGGGGTTCGGATGGGCAAAACAGCAAAAGTCGCAGTGTTGCTGGCGGGGTGCGGACACGCTGACGGAGCCGAGGTGAGGGAGGCGGTTCTGACGCTGCTCGCCCTAGACCAGCATGGGACAGATTTCCAGTGTATAGCCCCCAACGCGAATCAGCACGATGTAATTAATCACGCCACCGGAAAGCCGGTCGAGCAGTCCCGAAACATCCTAGAGGAAGCCAGCAGAATTTCTAGGGCCGGAAAGTGTTTAGATTTAGCCAAAGCTAAGCCAGACGATTTTGACGCGCTTTTGATCCCAGGCGGATTCGGAGTGGCCAAAAACCACTGCACTTTCGCTTTTGATGGCCCCAAAGCCACCGTGAGAAAAGACGTCGCAGATTTTGTCCTTGGCTTTTTCAAGGCCAAAAAGCCGGTGGGAGCAATCTGCATCAGCCCCGCCTTGGTGGCGCTGATACTCAACGCGTCAGGGATGAAGGGCAAGCTCACTCTGGGTTCGGGGCAGGGCACAAGGCCGGCTATGGAGGCGCTCAAGCAGGAACACGTTGATGTGGAAAGCGCGAGGGACGTGGTGGTTGACGATGAACTGAAATTGGTGACCACTCCCGCTTACATGTTCGATGACGCTCGCTTGGCAGATGTGTTCGTTGGGATCGAGCGCTGCGTTTCGGCAGTGATGAAGCTGGCATGACGGTGGTAGCCGAAGCTTTTTCTGGTTAGTGAATGTGGCAAATAGCTGGAGGTCTCACAATGGAAACCGCACCCAAAAGAAAATTTTCGAGGGTCGAATTCAAAATTGTCGCAACCGTTAAGCACGACCAAAGGGAGTTTGTCGGCGCGGTGAGCAATTTGAGCTTAGGTGGCGTCTTTTTGGTCACCGACCAGCAGCTTCCCGTTGGCGAAGTCGCAGACATTTTGATTGCCTTGGACGACCAGCCTGAAAACAGTGTGGAGATGACCGGAAAGGTGGCAAGGGCGACCGAGGAAGGCATCGCCTTCAACTTTGAAAAAATTGACTACGACTCGTTCATCCACTTAAAGAACTTGGTCGCCCTAAACTCTGGTGACGAGGGCAAGATACAGGGCGAGATGGTTGACCACGTAGTAGGTTCAGCGGACTGACTCCAACAGCTCTACCACGGCCTCAGCCATGGTCTGGCCGGCTTTGGGAGGGTTTTCAACTATTTTGCCGATTTTCTTCACCTTGCCCTTGGGCGCGGCAGCAAATAGCCACACCGTGGGCACTTTTTTGATTTTTTGGCGCTTGGCCTTTGGGGGCCACCAGCCCTTTTCAGCTTTCTTGTTTTTGCCTGTACCCACCCAGTAGATTGAAATGTATGGGTTGTCGGCCTCGGCAAGTTTTATTATTTCGGGAACCCAGCGGCGGCTGTCGCCGCACCAGCTTCCGAATGCGACCACCAGCGAGCAGGGTTTGTTGATTCGCTGCCACCTCTCCGACAATTCGGGCGGGATCTGCGTTTCGTCATATACTTTCTGAAATCCCGAGCGATGCTCCAAGATGGCTTTTGCAGTTGTTGGGCCTATCAACACGGGTGGGTCGTCATCTCTCAGGAACAGGCCATTTTCGCTTGAATCCCCAAAATATACCGCAGCTTGGCCCAAGGGCCATGTTGGCGCGGCTGGGTGTGTTTCGATGGTGTATCCGCTATTGAAAATTGCTATTATCAGTGCAGACAGCATGATTGTTGTCCTCCCGCGATAAATGAGTCTGGTATCATTACACGATAGCAAGATTTGGGGCCATCCGTGTCAGAAACATTTGAGCAGCCGCATCGGCGGCACTTTTCTCTATTGCAGAAGCGGCTTAGAAAAAAGATGGGGATCGCCGTTTTCGAATATGGGTTGATAGATGACGGGGACAATATCCTCGTTGCCCTCTCTGGTGGCAAAGACAGTTGGACGATGCTGGATTTATTGATGAATTTGAGCCGCCACGCTCCGGTGCGCTTCTCTATTTGCGCTGCCACCGTTGACGGCGGATTCCCAAAATTCGATCTGGCTCCCATTCAAAAAAAATGTGCAGAGCTTGGCATCCAGCACACGGTTTTGAATGCGCCAATAAAGCCGGTGATCGAAGGGGAGCCAAAATATAGCCCTTGCGCCATGTGTTCGCGGCTGCGGCGCGGCGTCTTGTACTCCCACATGAGGTCTGCGGGAATAGGGAAACTAGTGCTTGGCCACAATTTGGATGACATCCTCGAAACTCTGTTGATGAACATGTTTTACGAAGGCCGATTGAGCACCATGCCTTTAAAGTTGTTCAACAACGAAGGGTCAGCTGTGGTTATCCGCCCATTGGGGCTGTGCGATGAAAAGGATATCGAAGAGTATGCAAAGCTGTGCTGCTTTCCAATAGTGTCAAGCGGCTGCCCGCTGGGGCTATGCTCTTCGCCTGTTTCCAAGAGGGTTCAGACAAAAAAACTTCTAAAGGATTTGAGCGAGGGGGCCCCAGACCTGAGAAGGTGCATGCTGCGGGCCATGATGAATGTAAAGACAACGCACCTGCTGGACAAAAATTTGCTGAAACTGCCCAAGGAATGGGCGAAGTAGGTTGATAATTGAATGCTGTTGGGGCAAAATTAAGAAATCATTTAGGGAGTGCCATGAGGACTGTCCTGCTTTCGTCTGTTGTTTTTGTTAGTGCTGCCCTTTGCGCCCAAGTGGCGGAAAAGCCCGCGCCAGCCCCGGAGCTGGTGACCAAAGCCGTGAATAAATCCGCCGCCGACAACAAGAAAACCATGGTCGCGTTTCATGCGTCGTGGTGCGGATGGTGCAAGAGGTTGGAAACCTACTTAGAAATGCCAGACATCAAGCCAATAATAGAAAAGTACTACTCTGTGCTGTGGCTCACGATACTTGAACGGGACGAGAAGAAAGAACTTGAAAACCCAGGCGCCGATACTTTTTTTGCCAAATGGACGAATGGCGCAAACACTGGGATACCGTTCTATGTTGTCTTGGATTCCAAAGAGGAAGTTCTGGCGTCTTCGATACAGCCGCTAAAGCCTGGTGACAAGCCGGGGAACATTGGTTTTCCCGGAAATGACGAAGAGCGAAAGGCGTTCATTTCTTTTTTGAAGATTGGGGCGCCCGCCATCACCGCGCCCGAAGAGGCCGCCTTGCTAAATGGGCTTGAATCAATAATGGCGAAGTAGCCCGAAAAGCGCTTGGCCATTTTAGCCCAAACGACCTCGCCAGTTTTGCATCCAATGGTCGCCTGTAGATTTTTCTCTGGCCGCGCAAGCGGCGGCGTGGACGATGATGAGCGAATGGCCCATTTTGCTTAGTTTGATGCGGCTCTACCCCAAAAGGCTGGCGTCCATATTTGTCGGCTGGGCGGCGTCCATGCGCCTTCCGAGGCCCATAAGGTTGCCGCTGCTTAGGTGGTTTGCCTGTCGCTATGGCATTGATTCGACTGAAGCCGAAAAGCCCCTCGATGGCTACGCGAGCCTGCAAGAGTTCTTCACTCGCAGATTGAAACCGAGCGCTCGCCCACAAGATGAAATGTTGCCAGGCGCCATTAATTGCCCAGTAGATGGGCGCATCGTTGCCTGCGGGCGAATAAGGGAAGGCACGTTGATTCAGGCCAAGGGGCTGTTTTACAGTTTGCGGGAGTTGCTGACATTCATGCCTTTGCCCGAGCGCTTCGAGGGTGGGCATTATCTAACCATCTACCTTAGCCCCAAAGATTATCACAGGATACATGTCCCCATCATTGGCACGGTGCAAGCGGCGGGCAGGGTGCAGGGGGAGCTTTGGCCCGTCAACGATGCCGGAGTCGCACACATTCCAAAACTGTACGAGCGCAACCGCCGGGCCGCATGGGTGGCAGAAGGGAGTGGCCACGACAAAGGTCTTTTAGTTGCCTGTGCGCTAGTGGGCGCAACTCACGTCGGAAGCTGCGTCGTTGACGAGCGCTGGCTGGGTGGCCGCCGCCTGCCAAAAAAAGGGGCATTGGAAATACCAGATATTCCATGCGCCCCGGGAGACGATTTGGGCCTATTCCAGTTTGGCTCTACAGTAATACTAATTGTTGGCGGGGCAGGGGCGGACGCTTGGGCCCCAGAAAAAGATGAAGGCCCTGTCAAAGTGGGCCAGCGCCTTGGCAGGTACAGATGATGGAAGACATTTTTTCCCAAGAGCCGCTTTGGAGCGAGGGCGGGAATCTAGTCGGAGCGCTTGAGGCTCTATTGTTGGCCACCAGCGAAGTGCTGACGTTGGATAGATTGAAAGAGTTGACGGGCCTTGGCGAAGGAGCGCTGCTGCAGGGCATTGAAGCCCTACAAGAACGCTGCCGCCCCCCAAGGGGGATACGCCTGCTAGAAGCGGGCGGGGGCTGGCGCATGGCGATTGCCGCTGAATACGCCGATTTGGCGGCTAAGCTAGTGACCACGGTGCGAAGCGGGCGCCTTACTCCGGCCCAGCGCGACGTGCTGTCGCTTATCGCATACCGGCAGCCCATCACCGTGCCGGAAATCAATGAATTTCGTGGCGTTGGCTCTTCGTTCAACCAAGTCAGGAGCCTCTTGGATAGGGAATTGATAATGCCAGTTGGGCGAAGGCACGTTGTAGGCAGGCCGATGATGTACGCTACGACAACCAATTTCTTGCTGCGGTTTGGCTTTAGGGACTTACAAGACTTGCCCAAGCTGGCAGACTTTGGGGAAGGCAACTTAGAGGTTCAGGCGCTATCAATGCTTGGCGAATCAATTCCGGCAGGCGGATTGTTTCCAGAGCCTCAATCAAACGATAATGAATAATACACGTTGAGGATTGGACATGGATCGAGGAACATTTTTGGGCATCATGCTGGGGATAGGTTTTTTGGCCTATGCCATTTTTGAAGGGGGAACGCCACAGTCTTTCCTGCACGCCAAAAGCCTTGTTGTGGTGTTTGGGGGCATCACTGCGGCCACTTTCATACGCTTCCCATTTTCTAATGTCATGTCTGCTTTTTCTGTAGCGTCTAGGGCCTTTTTCACCCGCCCGCAGAACCAGCAGAGCCTAGTGATGCAATTGGTGTTTCTCAGCCAAAAGGCTAGGCGCGAAGGGTTTTTGGCTTTGGAAAAATATATGCCCGAAGACAAATTTATGGCGATGGGCATCCGCATGATAGCGGACGGCATCGAACAAAATAGGATAAGAGACTTGCTAAACGCTGAAATCAGGGCAACCCAAAGCCGCCATAGTGTAGGCCAAGAAACATTCAAGTTCATCGCCGTTGCCGCCCCATCCTTTGGCATGGTGGGCACGTTGATCGGCATGGTCCAGCTGTTTGCTACAATAGATGACCCTAAAAAAATGGCCGGCGCAATGGCTCTATCTCTGTTGTCAACGCTATGGGGAGCGGTGGTGGCATATCTTTTCGCAATGCCTATTGCGGGCAAGTTAGAGCTTAGGAGCAGGGAAGAAGCGCAAAACAAGGCGCTGACTCTGGAAGGTATCATGGGCATCAAATCGGAGATGCACCCAAGCCACCTAGAAGAACACTTAAACGCATTTTTGGCACCCGGCAAAAAGGTGAGCCGACAAGCGACTGGTGCATGAGGAGCGGGCGATGAGAAGCCAGTTTGGGTTGGAGAGAAGAAGGGAAGGGCAGTTTGACAATCTGTGGCTGATAACCTTTGCAGACCTCATGGTCCAGTTGATGGCCTTTTTCGCCGTTGTATATTCTTATTCGCAGCTCAGCATGACCGATTCAAGCTCGCTCATCCTAGCGCTAAGGGAAGAACTGGGGATCAAGGGCAGCGTTTCGCAAGGAGAAGGCATACTGCCGGGAACGCAGGGGCTTCCGCCCGACAGGGCATCGGATTTAGAAAAATTCATCGCCGACATGAAAAATCAAGATGGGCCAGATGAAGGGGTAAAGCTGCGCGTGGTGACCCTTAGAGGGAGCATCCTGTTCGACGAGGGCAGTTCAACTGTCAAACCGGAGTTTAATCTGTGGCTCCAAAAAATTGCGTCTTTGAGCAGGGAATACCCGGGATTCATCTTAGTGCTAGAAGGCCACACATCTCCTAACGAGAAAGGCAGCAATGGCGGCGACTCTTGGGCTCTTAGCGGCGAGCGCTCCAGCGCGGTAGCCAGAAAACTTGTTTCGCTAGGCATGGAGCCTGCGTGCGTCATTCCAGAGGCGCGCGGCGACACCCTTTTTGAAGGGGAATCCACGACAAACGAAAGCCGGTCGCTGGCCCGCCAAGTTAGGTTTCGCTTCCAGCGCGCCGAGAGCAGATAGCCCCTATTTCGTCTAGCCTGCCAGTTTTAGATTTACTTTTATCCCATAAAGGCTTTGAGAATTTTCGAGTACCTTGGGTGGCGAATCTTCCTGAGTGCCTTAGACTCGATCTGCCTGATACGCTCCCTGGTCACCGCAAACTCGTTCCCGACCTCTTCCAAAGTGTGCTCAACGGATTCATCGCCAACGCCGAATCTCATCCTAAGCACTTTTTCCTCGCGCTCCGAGAGAGTTTTTAGTACGCTGTCAACCGTCTCTTTTAGGCGCTGGCGTTCCACTTGCTCTATTGGCGAGATGATCATCCTGTCTTCGATGAAATCTCCCAAGTGGCTGTCTTCCTCTTCGCCTATGGGAGTTTCAAGGCTGATGGGCTCTTGGGCAATTTTCATTACCTTTCGCACCTTTGCGACCGGCATGTCCATGGCTTTGGCTATCTCTTCGCTTGTGGGTTCCCTGCCGAGTTTTTGGACTTGCTCCCTTTGAGTTCTGATCAGCTTGTTGATGGTTTCGATCATGTGCACGGGGATTCGGATAGTGCGCGCTTGGTCGGCAATGGCCCTCGTGATCGCCTGCCGTATCCACCATGTTGCGTACGTGCTGAACTTGAAGCCCCTGGAATATTCGAATTTGTCCACAGCCTTCATGAGCCCAATGTTTCCCTCTTGTATGAGGTCAAGGAACTGCAGCCCTCTGTTTGTGTACCTTTTGGCGATGGAAACAACTAGGCGCAGGTTGGCTTCTGTCAGTTCCCTCTTTGCTGCGCGGCTCGCGTTTTCGGCCTGTTTTAGCCTTTGGTAGTCGGCATGGAATGTTTCGCTGTCGGTTTCGTAGCGGTCAAAAAAGCGGTTCAGTTCGTCCGTTATCACTTTGATTTCTTTTTTGTGTTTTTCCTTTTTTGAGGCAAAGGCTGGGTTGGTTATGCGGTCTTTAAGCACGCTGAGCTTGTGTTCGCCCTCTTTTACCTTTTCGTGGTGCTTTTCTATTTTGTCAATCAAACGCGTTATAGCCAAGCTGTTCAAACCAAGTCGGCGTATCTGTCGGCTGATCCTGGCCCTGTAGATGAGCATCTCCCTGTCCGCTTTTTTCTGTTTTGCCTTTGTCAAAATTTTTGTCGCCGACCTTGCTTTAATCAAGTCTTGTAGGGCCTTATCGTGTATCAGTAGTTTTTCGAACTGATGGTGGACATGTTGGGTCGCCGATGTATTGTTTGCGTCTTCGTCGTCATCTATTTCGTCTGAAAGCCCCACCACCTCGCGGATTTTTCCTGGGTTTACTTTGAGTTCTTTCCCTGTTTCTATCAGTATGCTGGAGGCAAGGCGGCTGCGCGACAGAGACCTCATCACGCCCCTGATACCCATTTCGATCCGCTTTGCAATTTCCACTTCGTCCTCTCGCTTTAAGAGAGGGACTGTGCCCATTTCTTTGAGGTACATCCGTACAGGGTCATTGAACTTGTCGCCCTCGACGACGTCGAGGTCTATGTCCAGCCCTTTGTCTTTGTCCAACCTGCCCAACAAATCGTAGGCAGAGGGAGTCTCGGACATTGCGGCCCTGCCTGCCTCGAGGGCTTCGTCTTTTGTCAGCCCAACGCCTATTCCCAACTTTAGGAACATGGACTCCACCAGCTCCAAGTCTTCGAGGATGGTTCTGGAATCAGGAAAGAAATCGCTCAGCTCCTGCATCAGGACGAAGCCGCGTTTCTTGCCTTTTATGATGAGTGCTTTGGTGAGAGGGAAGTAATAGTTCAACGGGATGCTAAATTTCATCAAAACCTCAGGACATTCTAGTATAATGCTTTCAAAAAAAAAGTCAATGGAAAATTTCGTGTGGAATGTTTATGAGTTTCTTTTACAGTCCCCGCCCTTCAAAACTAGGACAAGATGAATCCGTGGACAGGTGTTCAACGAGCTAATCAGCTTGTCATGAGGGGAGCGGAATGGAAGGCGCAGGCGAAGCATGCCAATCTGTAGCGATGGTCAAGGGCGTTGACTATAGTGCAGTCAGCGAAGTTTCATTGCTTTTGCCTCAAGATGGATCGCTGCAATTGCTGCCCCCTTTGCATCAATTGGGCGTAGCGTGCCTCGAGTCGGCTCTTTGATTCAGGGTCAGAGGCAGAGTCTATGTTCTTTATGGTTTGCCCAATGAGGTTCATTTCTTTAAAGATGTATGCCTTTTCTATATTTTTCATGGCATTCTCCATGGCTTGGCCAAAAGCCCCCCCGTGGCTCGCCCAAGCGGCTTCGATTTTTCTCTTTGCCATCAGTATTTCGCTAGGCAGCGCGGATTCGTCGCCGTTGCATTCCAATATGGCTTGGAGAGTTGCCGCCCCATCTAGGTAGTCCCACCAGCCAACCGGCACCGAGAGTATTTCTTCTTTTGCGTCTGGTTGGCCAGCAAAAGCAATTAGGGGCTTTAGCAAATCGTCAACTGTGATGTTGCCGCCCGAATCCGGTTCGATTTCGTTTTGCACTTTCACGTTCATGGCCCTTTGGTTTTTGATCGCTCTGTCAATTTCGTGCTTGGGGACGCCAAGCTCCGCCGCGACGCTCTGCAGCAGCGTCCAATTTTCCTTTGCGCGGGCTGCCGGCATGTATGAATAGTAGGCGACGAATGATTCAAACACTTCCATTTTTTCGGTGATTTTTTTCAAGTTGCGGCCCTGCCGTGCGCGATCAAGCAGATAGCCCACCCAGTCTGGAGCCCGCCTTATGGTGTCCCGAAATGCCATAGCCCCCATCCTTATGCAGCAAGTGTCGGGGTCTTCATCTTGGGGGAGTATCAATATTCTAGGGTCGAGGCCCATTTGCAGGGCCAATTTCAGCGCTCTCTCGGTTGCCCTTTGGCCGGCCTCGTCACCATCGAAGCACAGCACAATTTTCTTTGTGTATTTTGCAATAGATTTAAGCTGGCCTTCTGTCAGCGCTGTGCCCAACGGGGCAATGGCTTGGTTGATGCCCGCTTGGTGGAGCTGCAGCACGTCGAAGTAGCCCTCTACGAGCAGGGCGCCATCCCTCATGTGGGCCTTGGCTCGATGGAAGCCAAAGAGTATTTCGCTCTTTTTGAAAAGAAGTGTTTCGCGCGTGTGCAAGTATTTCCTTCCCGCTTGGCCCGACGGGGCTATCTCTCTGCCGCCGAAGGCCACTATACGCCCCGCGTTGTCGTGTATTGGGATGGTCAGGCGGCTGTGCATGAAATCCCTTAGGTTGCCCCGGTCATTCCTAACGGCCACTCCCGTCTGCTCTATCAGCTCTGAGCTAAAGCCATTCTTACGCAACAGGTTCACTACGTTCTCCCAGCCGTCCGGGGCGTACCCAAACCCCACATCTTTGGCAAAATCGTCCTCAATGCCCCGCTTCCGCAAGTAGTTTTTCGCCTCTTCGCTTTCTTCCAGTCTCCGCTGAAAGAATGACTGGGTGATTTCCAGCGCAGAGCGCAGCTTTGATGTCAAATCGTCTTTCGCTGGATCGCGGCTGCCCCTGAACTTTGGAAGCTCGATCCCCGCCGACTTTGCCAACTGCTCCTTGGCTTCGACGAAGGTCAATCCATCTCGCTCCATCAGCCACGAAAACGCATCTCCGGTTTTGTTGCACCCAAAGCAATGGTAAAAGCCCTTTTCTGGCACGACGTGGAAGCTGGCCGTTTTTTCAGAATGGAAAGGACATAGGCCTATCCAGGCGTTTCCCTGCTTTCGCAGTTTGACAGTTTGCCCGACAAGCTCCACAAGGTTAGTCGCGTCCTTTATTTGCTGGATTAGCTCTTTGTCGTGCATCAGTCGTCCAGTTCAAATAATTTTTTCTGCTTGGCTTTGCCGTCCCAAACAGGCGGGAATGCCTCTGCTGGATCCCAAGGGATGTCGTGGTGGAATGGGCCAAAGGGCGGCATGCCAGGCGGTAGCCACCTGATTGCAGGCAAGGCTTCCAGCCCGCGCAGAAAATTGCCTACGCTTTCAGCAGATGGGATCGCTGGCACGCGGAGCGACGCCACGGGGGGATCGGACAGCAGCTCGGCCAGTGCTGCGGGAAGAAACACTCTGGCATCCAAGGGGCTTTTTTTTCTGGCATCGGCGGCTATGCCGGGAGTAAAACTGGCCACCGCATGCAAACCCAAAGTGCTGCGCCAAGGGTGTCCAAATTTCAATGCTTGCCTTGCAAGGATTCCTGCTATCAGTGCATCGCTGTTGACGCCAATTTGGATTCTGCATTTTAGTTTTTGGCTCAATATTTTTTTCAGTTCAGTAATTTTTTCTGCCATCGTGTCCCACGAGCCGCCTGAAACTTGGAATTCCCAGCCGCCGGTCAAAGCTAGGCGCCATGAAGTTTGGCGCCTTTGGAATGGAATTGATTGTGGCCACGCTCCAGCATTTGCGCGTAGGCTCATCGCCTTCTCTATGTGGGCTTGGACATCTTCCATAGCCAGCACAAGCGCGTCAATTTCCAGATTGGATATAGCTGGCACGGGCACTGCCACTTCTCCCCAAGTCATGCAGCCGATATAGTCTTGCTCCTCGTCAGGCGGCACGTAGCCAAATCCTGGGAGCGACCAGCCTGGGCGGGGCTGGGGGATCCATCCTACCAGGCCCCTGCACCAAGATGTTGCCAAAGATCCACTGGGCATTTCGGGCGAATGAAACCAGACGTTAAGAGGGGCCTCGATCTGCACTGACGCCAACGGCGTTTTTATGTGCAGGCTCAATCCAGGCAGGTTCGCAAGCGCATCTTCGATTGCCGAAAGACAGCCAGATCCGCCGGGGCAGTAAGGCTCCTGTGCATCCCAGACAATGGAAGCGCCCCCGGGAGAAACGGCCATCATTTCGCCTAACTGCCTATAAAATAGTGCCGGGCAGGTTTTCAGTTGATCGGACCAATCCAGTTTTCTGAGGCTGAACCAAGCCGCCCAAGGTGTGTCCTCCGCCGCTTGGATCACGAAGCCTCGCCCTTCCCTTATCATATCGGCATCCTTGGGGGGAAGGCTGCGCGGCCCGCTCCCCCAGGGCGGCACAGATGATCCCATGCGCCCCTCACATACTTGATGGCGGCTTCTGCGGCGCTGGCTGGTTCCAGCCCTTTCAGGCGATATGACAGCCAAGCGGACGTAGTGGTGCAGCCGGTTCCTCGAGGATCACCTTCTAGGCGGCTGTGCGGAGCGAGCCATTCCAATGCGGCTCCATCGGCCCACAAATCCTGCACTGTTTCGCCGCTGGCGTGTCCGCCCCTGATCCATACGCATTGCGCCCCCATGTCCAATATCTTTTTCGCCACGGATTCCAGCGATCCTTCTGGCATGTCGGCTAGGGTTCTGGCCTCTGGGATGTTTGGCGAAACCACCCAGATGCCGGAAGGGAGCAGCCCCAGCGCCTTTTTGATCGTGCATGCGCCATGCAGCTTGGCTCCGCTCGTCGGGCCGGCGATGGGATCCCATATTGCCGCTGCTGGCTTCAGTTCTTGAATGCGCTCCAATATTGCCCCCAATTGCGAGAGGTCGTGAAACATCGAAAGTTTGGCGCCCCATTTTTTTGTCAAGTGGAGTTCGAGTGATTCTAGGCGCTTCATCGGGCAAAAACCCGGCGGGGCGATTTTGGCGCACTCCAAGCCATTTTGAACTGTCTCCGCCAAGGGCACTGCCATCGGGTACATCCCCAAGTCGGACGCCACCAGCGCGTCCCGCAAAACACCGGCGCCGGAAGATGGATCCAGTCCGCCGAGGAAAAGAGCGACAGGAACTTCTGGAATCGCGTGGGGAGCGCCCATCCTCGAAGCACCTCTAAAAGTTACACTTTGCGGGATATATCTATTATCTCGACGATTCGCAGGCCGAGGGAGTCTTCCAGCACTGTGACTTCGCCCCTCATAATGGCCCTATTTTTGACCAGCACGTCCATGGGTTCACCGGCGCTTTTTTTAAGCTCGATGATTGTCCCAACGTCCAAATCTAGCAAGTCCTGAATCGTCATCTTGGTTTCGCCCAGATCAATGTTCAGGAGAAACGGGGTTTCGATGAGCGGCATCAGATCCGCGATGACATCTGTGAATTTGGTTGTTTTGTCGGTTTCAGATTTATCTGATCGTTTAGTGGCGGGTTTCATGGCGGATTCGCAAAGAACAGAATGTGGTGGCGCGGGCTGTTTGGCTTGCGCTTAGCGCTGGAATTGCCATTCGATGATCAAGACCTCCTTGATCGGCCTCAATGGGCGCGGCGGGGCGTCCTTCTCTTTCTCTTTTTCTTCCTTTTTCTCTTTCTTCTTGTCGCCGCCGGTGGAGGGCCTCGGCCTGAACAGCTCATTCAGTTGGTCTTTTATGTCTTGGGCAAAGGTCAGTTGGGTTTCATTGTCGTCTATCTCTTCGGGTGTCAGCTTTAACAGCGATTCCCTGATGATGGACTTGGATTTCTCGCTCTCAAAGGTCGGCGAGGGGGAGGCCATGGCTTTGCCTAGTTCCTCATCCGCCACTATTACGCTGAGCTGGACTTTGAGGAATGTGCTCTTTGCTCCGGGCGCTGAGGTTAAATTGATGATGGTAGTGTAATTTGCGGCCACCTTGATGCCGCCGTCGTCTTCGTCCTCTGGCGGGAAATGTGGCGCAGAAGGTGGCTGGCTCGGCGCGGGAGCTTTTGCGGCTTCTGCCTGTCCCTCGCCAAGGCCTTCAGCTCCTTCGGCTGCCGCTGCCTCGCCTTCGTCTTTTTTGGAGAAAAGCTTGCAGCCAAGGCCCGCTCCGCTTGCCAGCATCAAGCCCAAGATTCCAAACACCAGTATTTTTTTGATATTCATGTTTGTGTCCTCCAAACTTGTAAGCAATAGTTTATCAAAAAATGGGAAGAAAACCATGAAATTCGATTTCCCCATGAAAAATACATGGGTTTCGAGTTTAGGGCAACCAAATGTGTAGAACCCATGAGTTTTACGGTACGACCTACAGGTGATTCTGCAATGAACACTAACTTTTGCGGTTTGTTTACGAAAAGTCGAATAACTAGGTCAAAAGTTGACACTCAATTGCAATGGTGCGTCCAAAAAATAGAGTATGTAAAAAATAAATAACGCCCAAAAACAAAAACGGCCTGGTGAACCCAGGCCGCCAAAGTACGACTTGATGAGGGTACTATTTCCTCTTTTTGTGGTGGTGATGGCCACCCTTGCCGTTTACTTCATCAGCAAGCTTTTTGCCGGGCTTGAATTTCGCAACGACTTTAGCAGCGATCCTGATGGCTTTGCCATCGCGGGGGTTGCGACCCGTGCGGGCGCTGCGTGTTGCGGTGGAGAAGGTGCCGAAGCCCACCAGGGTGACCTTCTCCTTGTTCTTCAGAGCGTGGCTGATACTGGCGATAACAGTATCGAGCGCGACCGCTGCCTTGGACTTGCTGATTTCCGCCTCTTTTGCAACGGCGTTGACCAGTTCGGCCTTGTTCATGGAAACCTCCAATTTTGGGGAATTGAAATCCCCGGGTTTTGGGTTGAGGAACGGGCTGCCAGGCGACAGGCGTTCCGATTGAGTTTTCAAACAGCCTCCCTTGAGAACCGTTGTAGTTTCAAGGGAAAAACTAAACTATTGGTAGGTTAGAACCCTTGAATAAGTCTGTCAAGGACTTTTTTTCATTTTTTTTTTGGATTCAATGATTGCGGCAGTCCAAAGGCCCCAGGATGGCAAAAATCCACGTGCGGCGGGATTTGTAAACATTGAAAAATAAGAACATGCGTATTCATGCGGCACCTTGGGGGTGCCTTCGCTCTCGATCCCCATGCCCTCTGAATTTTTGCTTGCTTCCGATTTTGGATGTGATTCAATAATAAAATGGCGTATTTTTCCTTCCTTAGTTTGGCTTATGTTGGCACCGCATTTCATGGCTGGCAGATACAGAGCAACAGAAGGACGGTGCAGGGCGATCTTTGGTCTGCGCTGCGCTCGCTTTGGCCGGACGCGCCAATGCCGCAGGGCGCGGGAAGGACTGACGCTGGCGTTCACGCGATGTCGCAGGGCGCATTAATACAAATGCAAAAATTGTGGGAGCCGCATCGGCTCATGTCGGCTATCAACGCCCACCTGCCATCTGACGTTAGGGTGAGGGACGCACAGGAAGCCCCAATGGGTTTTTTCCCGCGTCACCATGCTGAAGCGAAGCGATACGTTTACAGCATAGACGAAGGGCCAGCGGAGAACCCATTTTTGGAATCGAGGCGCTGGCACTTGTTCGGGCAGAGCAAAATTGACAGAGGCGACGTCGCGGCCGCTGCAAAGCTCCTTGCTGGCACCAATGACTATTCAAGTTTCCGCTGCAAAGAATGTTCTTCCCAAAACCCCGTCACTACAATATTCGATATCCGCATCGAGCCAAAGGGGAGTGGGTTCGACTTGGTATTCGAGGGCGACAGATTTTTGATGCACCAAGTGCGGATAATGGTTGGGACGCTTGTCGAAATAGGCAAAAAGAAAATTCCGCCAGAGTGCATCATTAATATACTTTGCGCCAAAGACAGGCGGGCCGCAGGCCCTACTGCCCCGCCTGACGGCCTGTGCCTAGAAAAAATCTGGTATTCAAAAGTGTGGGGAATAGGCGAACCTAGCCCTTGGCCAGAGAAAAATTCTGGTGGAACGGGTGATGAGTAGGTTACGTATTTCTATCAGCGATTCAACTGAGTGGCTAGGGCCTGCCTGTACGGCCTGAACTCGGGGACTGAATCTGTTTGGCCGAGTATCTGCTTTGCTTCATCTTTTTGCCCTAGTTTTGCAAGAGCCGTGGCGCGCATGAGGCTCACCCAGCCCAAGTTTTCTTGCTGCGGCTTATCCGGGTAGCGTTCCAACGCAACCTTTGGGTTGCCAAGCTGCATGTGCAGGTCGGCAATGAAGATTATTAGCGGCTCCACGACTGGCTTCCCTTCAGTGGATTTGGCGAGCCAGCCCTCCGCTTCGGTCATCCTGAGCGGAATTTCGCTGGTGGGCATAGGCCGTGTGAGCAGTGCCAATATGGCTTGTATCCTGCTGGGGCCTGGGTCCAGTTTTTCTATTCGGAGGCTGGCGTCGCCCCATTTTTTGTCATCGAGCAGCAGCCGTATCTGGCCCAGCTCGCCTCGCTGGTCGGTCAGGTACTGGCTGAGTCCAGCAAGCAGTTTTGGCGGCGGGGGCGGCACAAATGGAATGGTTTTCGTAAGCGACTTTTGAAGCTGCGGCCTTTCGCTTTCGGGCGATGCGTCAATTACTTTTGCTGCGGCCTCTGGCATCCCCTTTGAAACAAAATATGGCACCAATCTGGCCCTGGTTTCGGGTGTCAGCAGGGCGATGTTTTCAGCCGTCAACATTGGCATTGCAAAAAATGGCCCGTTGCTGTCCATGGTTTCTTGGATGATAGTCCGCATAGATTCGTCTCGCTTGTTTTTTACGTCTGCCGCGCTGTCCGAATCAGGAAATGCTTTGGCGAACCTGTCCGCCATGTTGATGACCGTTGACCATTTTTTGTCGCTGTATGCCATGCGGAGTTGCAGCAGTGCGGCGCGTTCGCGCACATCCCCCTTTAGGCCGGCTGTTCTTAGCTGGGCGATCAAAGAGTCTGGGGTGTCGTGGTAGGTATTGGCCCTGTCGGGCAATTTGCCGTCCGCGATCAGCGTGGCCAGTGCCATCCTCGCTTCATCTGCCTGTGGGGTGTTGGGCGCGTCTCTGATCACTTCGCGCAGCGCCCTGGCCGCTTCTACCATCTGACCCGCTTGGCCTAGCAGCAGCCCCCAGGCAAGGTTGACGCGGTAGCGCATGGGCCCTTCTTTGATGTTGGTTATGTAGGCCGTCCGCGTTTTCTTTGCGCCTTCCAAGTCATTTAATTCGTGCTGGATCTCTATGACACCTACTAGGGCCCTTTCGTCAGGCTTCGACTTGCCGATTGGGAACAAGGACTGGACGATGGGAAGGGTTTCGTCGTGCCGGTTCTCTTCCAGCAGGCACCAGACCAACAGGCCCTGTGCATTGAATTTAGCTTCTGGCGGCAGGTTTGATTCGATAATCTTTTGAAGGAATGTTTCCGCATTTTTGTAAGATTTTTGGTTCATGGCATGGCGGGCGAAGACGTAGTTAGCCTCCGGCAGGTACTGGGAGTTTGGATAGGCCCTTTCTAGCCTTCTAAGAGTGACCACCGCCCTTGTTAGCTGGTCGGTTCGGTCTTCCAGCATCCCTTGGGCGAAGAGGACATACTCTTTTTCTGGGGCGTTCTTGTTCTTGAACGAGTAGTTTTGTATCGTTCTTAGCCCTTCCATCAGGTTCGCGTTGGTGGCTCGCTGGTTTTCGAGCAGCTTTTGCGCGAATGCAGCGATTCCTTGGTCGTCCATTTGTCCGGTGGCGCCAGCACGGGCCGCCTGGCTTTGCCCTGACAAGGTTGCCGGAGCCATCAGTATCAATATTAATAGTAGGTGTTTCAATGTGACCACCGCCTTAATATGAATTGTCGCGCAGTTTGGAATTGGTCTTCAGTCAGGATGCCTTTTTTTCGTAACGCTGCAAGCTGCTCCAGTTCGCCAAACGACTTGTCCATTTGGTCGTAGCGGGCGGGGCTAATTTGCTGTGCCAGCATCTCCATGCGCCCCTTCGTTGCCTCTAGGGATTCCACTTTTGATTCCAGCTCGGCCACGCGGCCCGCCAAATAATCCTTCTCGGACAACAGGGAAGCCCTTTCGGCCAGCCTTTTGAGGGCGTTCCTAAAATGGACGGGGTGGTGGGGCTTGGTGATGGCCATGTAAGCGCCCATGGATATAGCTTCTGCGGCTTCGGAAGCGGTGGAATAAGAGCTAAGTACCAAGATCGAGCAGTTCGGGTTGTGTTCGAGCGCAGCCTTTATTACATCAAAGCAAGTATTGTTGGGCATCGCCAAGCTGGTTACCAAAATGTCAAATGGCGGAGTTTTTTGGCGGATGGCGCTCACCGCGTCGTCCCCAGAAAAAACCGAAACCACCCTTAGCCCGTCGCTCCTTAGAGTGTCCGCAACGGTCTCTGCCTGGATGACGTCGCTGTCTGCTAACAGGACTTGTAGTTCATGAAGTGTGTTGTTCATCGCAATCGCTGAATGTGACGCATCAAAGCATCAACTACTTTGGTATCGGCAAAATACCGATCAATAATTAGTATATTTCGTACAGGCCGCGCTTCTTGCAAAACTCTTTTCGCCCCCCATAGAAGTTATCTCTCAGGCATCCGTCCACTCATCGAAGTCACTCCGAGCATCCACCCCTACATCGAAGCCATGTCCATGTATCAGCCCCTACATAGGGCAGTAGGCGAGGCGAGTACCCGGGGTCTGGGGGGCAGCGAAGGGCGCCCGCAACAATGCGCTTACTAGCAACACCAAATGCGGGCAGCCCTGAGCGGACCCCCAGTTAGCATTCAGGCGGGCTCCACGAACCGGTGATTGGCAATGCAGGTTGTTGCGGCATGAATCCGAGTACGAGAAATATGCGCCGAGCAAATAACCCAGCCGGGTGCCATTTTATTCAATGGTACTGCCCAACGCACGGTTTAGCATCCTGACGGGTTCCATGACACGGTAAGCAACAAATCAAGCTGTCGGGCCAATAGTCCCGAGCGCAGGAAATAGGGTCGTGTAAATGACTGCGCCGGGTGTCCAATCGGCGCGTTTGGTTTTTCGTTGAGATCAATCCGACTTGCCGCCAGGGGTCTCGCAGTCAAAAAAAACATGGTTTTGCAACAGGCTTCACCAGCTCCACTTTCTACGCTGCCCCTTTGAGTTTGTACACATAGGCCAAAACTTGCGCGACGGCTTGGTATAGCCCGGCCGGTATGGGGCGGTCGAGATCCACGGTTCTGTAAAGCAGTCGTGCCAATGGCGGGTTTTCGACGATTGGGACTCCCGCCGCGGTGGCCTGTTCTTTGATCTTTAGCGCGAGATGGTCTATGCCCTTGGCAACGCACACGGGCGCGGGCGTTTCGCTGTTGTACAAAAGGGCTACCGCGAAATGTGTTGGGTTCGTGATGACCACGGTAGCTTTTGGCACTTGGGTTACTATTCGGCGCATGGCTGCCTGCATCATTATTGACCGCTGCCTTCCCTTGACCATCGGGTCCCCTTCCGAGTCCTTCATCTCGTCTTTGATTTCTTGCTTGGTCATTCGCAGGTTTTTTTCAAACTGGAACCGCTGATACAAAAAATCTATTCCGGCGACAACAATCATGGCCAATAACACATTTCTATATAGCTTAAAAATAACATCTTGCATCAATAAAATGCCTTGGGTAATAGGCATTTTCATGGACTGCATCAATAGGGTTAAATTTGGGCTAAGTACGATATAAGCAGCCCAGAATACTATTAATAGCTTAAACAAACTTTTTAATAATTCAACGGTTGACTTCATTGAAAAAACACGTTTAAATCCATTAACTGGATTTATTTTTGAAAATTTTGGCATTAACGGCTTAAATGTTGGCTTGAATCCGTGCTGAATAAATTGAATAGCTAGTGCAATTAAAAAATTTACTGCCAAATAAGGAAGCAGAATTCTGAGAAGAATCCAAAAAAATTCTAACGCTGATCTGCCCAAATCGCCGTCCAATATTGGACTAACAGTTGCTGCCTTCCTTAAAAAAAAGTCCACTTGTTTTGCCAAAAGGGCTAATGTGGCACCCCACAGGGCCAAAAATAGAAACAGGTTTGCGCCAAACAGCAGCGTTGCATCTAAATCTTGAACCTTTAGTACGCTTCCCTCTTCCCTGGCTTTGCTTCGCCGTTTGGGTGTTGCTTTTTCGGTGCGGGATGGATCGTGGGCCACGGCTATCCTCCCAACAGTTTAAGGGCCCATTCGGGCATTATGACCAACAAGGGCTGTAGCCAACTGCCGAACTCTTGCAGCATGTAGCCCAGGACGAACAGGCCGATGGCAATCTTCAACGGGAATGACAATTGGATCAACTGTAGCTGAGGCATAAACTTTGCGGCGAACGCCTCTAGGACGTTTACGCACATTAGGACAACTAGCACAGGCATTGCTAGCTGGAGCCCTTTGGCCAAAAGGGAGCCAAATAGCGTGACAAGTTCCAACGGCCTTATCGGCGGCCCTTGGCCCATCGGCAGAATGCGGTAGCTCTCTACCAATGCCGAGATCATCTTGTGGTGCAAGCCAGACACGACTATGAATAGCAGAGTCATCTGAGTGAGGATGGTGCCAGAAAATGCCGACTGCTGGGATGTTGCGGGGTCAACCATCTGCGCGAAGGCGAATCCCATCTGCATATCCAGCAACTGCCCGGCTACGCCGACCATTTCTATCAGCCAAGTAACGACTGTGCCTAAAATGAGGCCCACAAATAGCTCGCAGGCCATAAAGCCCGCAAGCGTCACCACGCCCTGCGGCGCCATTTTTGGCAGAGGGACCACGGGGGCGATGACGACTGTCATCAATCCGACCATGGCGACCCTGACCGTGCGCGGGATGCGCTCTTGGCTAAGGGCTGGGAGCGTCATCATGAGGCCCGAAAGCCTTGTCAGCACCATTAGCCAGATGTACACGTTTCCCTGGGTCAGTGCCCAAAAGTCAGGGTTTTCTAAGATAGGCACCGACTGCATGGCTTTATGTGAGCATTCTGGTCACTATGTTGAAATCGGTGAACATTTTGGCCGCAAACTGCGTGAGCACCCTGACCATCCATGGAAAACTGAGCACCACGACTGTCATCACGGCCAACACCTTGGGCACAAAAGCCACCGTTTGGTCTTGCAGGCTGGTGACAACCTGGAACATTGAAATTGACAGACCGACCACCATGGACACCAGTAGGGCAGGGGCCGCGACGTAGAGGGCCGTTTTCAGCGCTTGGCGGCCAAGTTCCAAAATAATTAGTTCATTCATCAGTAGTACCCTTTCACTAGAGAGCCGATAATTAAATACCAGCCGTCCACAAGCACGAACAGCAGGATTTTGAACGGCATGGATATTACGACTGGCGGCAGCATCATCATGCCCATCGAGAGCAATATTGAAGCGACCACCATGTCAACTATCAAAAATGGCAAAAAAATCATGAAGCCTATTTCAAAGGCCGTTTTCAGTTCGGAGATGATAAAAGCGGGGAGCAGCACGTCCAGCGTCACGTCCGCCTTTGTCTGCGGCGCGGGGCGCTTGGCGATGGAATAGAATAGCGCGAGGTCTTTTTTTCGCGTGTACTTCAGCATGAACACCTTGAGCGGCGCGGCCGTTTTGTCCATCGCTTGGGTGAGCGTCAGCTCGTTGCGCTCTAGCGGCTGCACCACCTCGGCGTAGATTTCGCGCCCCACCGGGGCCATGACAAAAAAGGAGATAGCCAGCGCCAAACTGATGAGTATCTGGTTGGATGGCGTCTGCATGGTTCCCATGCCCTGCCTCAGGAAGTGGAGCACCACCACCACCCTTGTAAAACAGGTCATCGTCACCAAAATTGTTGGCGCCAGCGTCAAAACCGTCAGAATCAGCACCATCTGTAGTGTCGCGCTTAGCGCAGGGCCCTGCGGTGTCTTGCCAAAGTCCAGCGTTACCGATGGTAGCCCGCTTCCCTGCGTAGCTTGGGCGCACAGCGCCGCCCCGCAGGCGATCACTAAAATGGGGATCAATAGGCGGAATGCGCGTCTCACGGAAGCTCCCCATTCAACTGGGCTTCCATCTCGCGCACAGGGATGGGTGCCTGAATATGCATCTGCTGATCAAGCTGCTGGTCAAAGCCAGGCTCTACGCTCCCATCCAACCGGGCCAACAGAGAAAGCCCCTGTGGGTAGGAGGCTATCAGAAAACTCTCGTCGTCAACTTTAAGTATGGACACAAAGCGGCGCTCGCCCAGCGCCAATGTTTCTTCCACCTTGATCCGGGTTCCCCCAGACCCAGGCAGTTTCTTTAGGCCCCACTTCCGCAGCGCCCATACGCCACCGCCAGCAATAGCCAAGACAAAGATCAGGCTTCCCAGAGACCGCCACGCGCTTGGCGGACTATTTATCTCTTGTGTCTGAGGATTGACGCTTTCGCTTCCAAAATCCACAGGCGCGTTGAGCTCATTTTGCGAAGGCGAAGGTTGCGGATTGCGGCCAGGCGTCTGCCCAGCCGCCGAAAAAGCGATCAAAGCCCCCAAAATCAGTACACGGAATTGCAAGTCGAACTCCCGACAGTGACATATTGCAAGTGCTATGAACGTGCCAGAAATGATACTCGCTAGGGGGTAGTTCCGAGGGAATCGTCAAGAGGCTAGATTTCAGAGGTCAGGGGCTAGGGATAAGCAAGGAGGCGGGCTGCGCCCGCGATGATAATTATGGCGGATTGAGCATCCAGCGCTGAACGGGCGTTGTTCCCGCCTGAAAAGCCTATATCGGAACCAGTGCCAAAACATATACAGCCTATTTATGGGCTTCTAGCAAAAATCAAGGACAATCTTACATGTGCATGTAAGATTGTCCTAAATGATGGAAATTGCCTTGCCGTTCTTGGGTGGATGCGTGAGTTATTCATTCGTAGCTCTTGGCTCCTGACCCCTCGCCCGGCAGCTTCATCGGGCAGAATGTGTGTCCGGCGGGGGTATTTGCACGGCACGTACCTTTCGCGCTCGGGTTCGGGGCCCGACGACTTGCCTCGTTTCGCGCCGGTT
>JAITFL010000050.1 GCA_031281385.1 Holophagales bacterium | reverse complement strand
ACTTGGGGCCAGCCGCGTCATTAAGAAAGACAGCCCCCTTGGAGCAGTCTGCGGGCGCGTCTGCCCACAAGAAAAACAGTGCGAGGCCAAGTGCGTCCTTGGCGTAAAGGGTCAGTCGGTTTCCATTGGCCGCTTAGAGCGCTACGCCTCAGACGTGGCGTTAGGAAAAGAAGCGCTTGCCGTCAGCGCCAAGACAGGTAAAAAGGCGGCGATAGTGGGCGCGGGCCCCGCAGGGCTGACTGCGGCGGGCGACCTAGCCAGGCTGGGACACGAAGTAGTTGTCTATGACGGACTCTCCCACGCTGGCGGCGTTTTGCGCTATGGCATCCCAGAGTTCCGCCTGCCCAATTCAATTGTAGAAGCCGAAGTGCAGACACTAAAAAACGCAGGGGTGGTATTCGTAATGAACACCCTAGTGGGGCGCTCGCGCTCGCTGGCCGATCTCAGGCGCGATTTTGATTCCATATTCCTGGGGACAGGCGCAGGGCTGCCCAAGCTCTTGGGCGTACCCGGAGAGGACTTAAAGGGAGTATATACAGCCAACGAATTTTTGACCCGCGTCAACCTGATGAGGGCGGACTTGTTCCCCGAGATGGGCACACCCGTCACGGTTGGGAAAAACGTCATCGTAGTTGGCTGCGGCAATACGGCGATGGACGCGGCCAGATGCTCGAGACGCCTTGGCGCAAACGTGACCGTGGCGTACAGGCGCTCCGTTGCAGAGAGCACAGCCAGAAAAGAAGAACTTGAACACGCGATGGAAGAAGGCGTAATCTTCAGGTGGCTCACCACCCCAGTCACCCTAATAGGCGATGACGGCAATTGGGTAAAGACAGCCGAATCCGCGATCATGGAGCTAACCGAGCCAGGCGAAGACGGAAGGTGCGGCGTGAGGGACACAGGCCAAAGGATAGCCCTGCCCTGCGACACACTGATAGTCGCGCTGGGCTGCGCCGTCAACCCCCTCTTGGCCCAAGAAGAAAAGGGACTGCAAACACAAAGAGGCGGAGTGCTCGTAGTAAATAACGATACAGGCGAGACCAGCCTGCCGGGAGTGTTCGCCGCAGGGGACGCCATCACCGGCGGCGCAACGGTCATTCTAGCTATGGGCCAGGCCAGAAAGGCCGCTGCCGCGATGCACGAGTACATGTGCAGAGGGTAGTGGGATGAACGCCCGCATGCGTGATAAAATTTAAGTGGACATTTTTTTCAAAGGAAACCCCAATGGACCAAGCCACTCCAGCCCAAGGAATTGGCCGCTTCACCAAATACATGGTCATTGGCGCTGTAGTCAGTGGCCTGATAAGCTCCATTCCCATTCTGCGTTGCATAAATATCTTTTTCTGCATCCTAAACATGGCTGGTATAGTTTTAACTCTGTGGCTGTACCTTAAGGCCTTTCCTGACGACACGCTGACATTCAACGAATCGGTGGCGTTTGGGGCCATTTCTGGCGCAGGTGCCGGCCTGATTCGATTTTTTCTTGGTATTTTCGCCGACATGTTCTTTGGCAAGGCTTTGGCCGAACTCAACTCTGGATTTTTTGGCGCTTACATGCCAGCCCCATTCTTCGCCGCCTATGGCGCAACTGGTTCAATATCGATCGTTAGACTATTTGTCGCTGTGGCCGTATTTGCAGCATTTGGACTATCGGCTTCGTTCCTTGGAATGCAGTCGTTTTTCAAGTCCCGTATCCGCAAGGTCTGAAGCGGACTATATGGCGAGGCTGCCACTGCGATGAACAATTTATGGCTAAATTACGCGTTAGCCTACACGGGGTGTGATAGAATTTCATGGAACAGATTATTCAAGGAGAACCCAGTGGATCAAGCCCCCCTCACCCAAGCAATGCGCCGTTTCACCAAACACATGATCATCGGTGCCGTAATCAGCGGCGTTGTTTGTTCGATACCCATCATTAGCTGCATAAACCTGCTGTTTTGCGTACTGAACATGGGGGGCATTATTTGGGCACTACAGATGTATCTAAAAGCCTTTCCCGATGACATGCTAAACACCAACGAGTCATTGCTGTTCGGGGCCATTGCGGGTGCCGGTGCGGGCCTGATTGTGGGAATCCTCGGCGCAATATTGAGCGCGATCTTCGGCTTGATCTGCGGCGGGTTTCTTGCTAGCGCGATGGCAGGCCTCCCTAACGTTGATGGTTTACCTGTGATGGGTCTGGGCGCCGGAAGTATAATAACCACCATCGTCCTGATCCCAGTCTGGGTGGTACTGTACGCCGGTTTCGGTCTATTGGGTTCATTCCTTGGGATGAAATTGTTCTTTAAGACGCGCCTCACTAATTAAGGTTGACGCATTTTTTCAACGCCCCGCTGCTGACAAGGGCCTTGCTGGCCACTGTCGGTGCGTTGCCTTGGCTCATCGCGGCCTTCGGCCTCAATTCGCCAGCCGTTCATGGCATATTTCATGGCCTGTGCCATCAGCGGCCAGAGAGGTCGCTGTTCATTTTCGGCTCCCAGATGGCCGTGTGCAGCCGCTGCGCGGGGATATACGCCGGACTGTTAGTCGGGGCCTTGACGCCGCCCATTGGCTTCATGGCGCGGCATGGGCGCATTGTAGTTTGGACGGCATTTTCTGTCGCGGCGTTTGACGTTGCCGCGACATATTTTTCGCTGTACCCCCTCAACCACGCCGTGCGCCTTGCAACTGGTTTTTTTGCGGGCTGGGCGGCATGCTCGTATTTGTTTTCATGCCTAAAAAACGAAGGCGCACGTCAAAACGGGTACGGAGAAAATTGATCCGCAGCTACCAACCATTTGCCATTTTCTTTGACCACAAGCAACAGGTCGCGCCCCGCAGACTGTATAGTTTTGCCACCCATATCGAAGGACATATCAAAGTCATAGGCTACAACTGCTGCATTTCCATAAACATGTATCGCTGGGTCTATTTCTTTCCAGTAATGAGTCTTGGCCGAATTGGCAAAGGACTTCCATCCCTCAATGCATGCTTGGCCGCCATCAAGCTTGTGGCGAGCTGCTGGCGTTACGGCTATCATATCGGGATGAAAATATTTGGCCAGATCGTTGGGGTCGCCAAGAGTCCAAGCATCGTTCATGGCCCTGACCATAGACCAGATTTCAGCTTTTGTCTCGTCCTCAAACACGACATCTCCTCCACCTAAAAAAAACTGCCAGAAATTTGGCAAGCACTATCACCCCCAACTCACCCAACCGGCCCTTCCGTCCAGCTCGCGGCGCGTCATCGTGCGCGTGGGCGGGCCAGCCGCTTTTAGGCCGGGCACCAATTCGGCGTTTGTCTTTGTTTGGATCTGCGCGTCTTTTATGCTGTCAATAAAAGAAGAAAAGGTCTCTAGGTGGGCCCCTCCCTCCACTTCGGTGTGAAGCGTATAGATGTTCAGCGCGCCGTCCCTGATCTGCCCCAAGATGAATGAGAGTGCCTCTTTTGCCCCCCAACCGTTCAAGCCCAGCATTTCGTCCAAGGTGGGCAGTGTGGTGGGAACCTGAAGCGTGGAAAGCGCCTTGCCGCCAACTATAGGATAAAAGGCTTCTAAGCCCCTGCAATCACCCGCGTAGTCGAGATTAAATTGTTCCTGTATCTCAAGGGTGTTGTCGTTGCTGCGCCAAGCGGGGCTGGCAGAGGCCCTGGCGGGAAAACCAAAAACATCCTCGAATGCGCCATGCGCTCGCTGGTGCCATTCTTGCAGCCACTGGCGCGGCTTTTTGTCCAAAAGGTCGTGGTACTGTACATGATCCCAAGCGTGGATGCCCACTTCGTGGCCATCGGACTGCACGGCTCTCATCTCCGCCTTGGCCCTAGAATGGATTATCGGAGCCGGCAGCAAGGTGCCATACAGCATGGTCTTGATGCCATACAGTCTGCCAGCTCCAGTTCGGCGCATTTTGGAGAGAAAGCCTGGGCGGAATATCCTCCGCAGCGCTTTTCCCGAATTGTCGGGGCCAAAGGAAAAATAAAAGCTGGCCCTAACTTGGTGCCTGTCAAAAAGCTTCAATAACCTTGGGATCCCATTCAAGCTACCTTCAAGTGTGTCCACGTCAACACGCAGTGCAAGCGTCTTCATTATTTCAGTTTGCCTCAATAATGGCGCAAAATCTATGATTTTTATTGGGTGCCACTACGGTGCAAGCAATTCCGCCAATTCTGCAGGTGATCTCCCCAAGGGCAATATAGCTGGAAGCGACGACCAGAGCGGCATGCGCGAACGCCATTTTTCCATAAAGGAAGTTCTGTCTTTCGCCAGCGGCCTATTTGGGTCGTCCTTTGCCCGCTCCCAGGCGACGCTGGGGTTCTCCGCCAGCCAGACAACGCTCCAACCAGCTTTTTGGACGCAGTTCCTTATGGCTTCTTGCTGCCAAGCTCCGCCGCCCAAGGCCAAGATGGAAGGCTCTTCCAGACATTCAGGAAGGCACTCGGATTCTAGTTTTCTAAAAGCTTCCTCTCCATCGCCAAATATTTCGGGAATGCTCTTCCCCGTATGCTGTGAAATTCGATGATCCAGATCCAACGCCCGCATGCCCGTGCGCTGCGCCAGACATTCTGCCAAGGCGGTTTTCCCGGCTCCGCTTCCGCCAACGATAACCAACCCACGGTCACTTTTGAAAAACGGGACAACTGATATTTTTAATTTTTGCGCCTGCCACAAATATTCAGTCAAATTGCCGCCGCCTCTCTCGATGGCCGCAGGAGACAGGGAATAAGACATCGCCAACGACTCCGCCCCAGCGCGAAAACAGGCCAAAGCATCGTCAATGTTTAGGCCACCAATCGCTATTGGCGCGATGTTCTTTTGGCGCAGGACCGCGCAGCCACATGAAAGCCCATCAAAGCCAATGGTTTCGACATGGTCTTTTTTTGTTTGCGTCGCCCTAACTGGGCCAACACCAGCATGGTCGCAAACGCTGTCAACCGAGACCCACTCGACAGGGTTGTGGGTGCTGGCTCCAAAATGCAGTTCACCAAGCCCAGGCAGTTTGACGGCTTCCATCGCCGGCAAATCCGACTGGCCAAGGTGCAGGCCCCAAGGGGCCGTGCCTTCGCTTGCGGCCAATATTGCCAAGTCGGCCCTGTCGTTGACAGCGATCAGCGGCCATCCTCCATCTTGGGAAGATTCGGCAAGCGCCATTCGCAACTCTCTCCATTGGTCATTTACAGACAGTGGCTTCCCCCTGAATTGGATCAGCGGAAATCCTTTGGCGGCAAAGCGAGCTATCTGCCGCGACAAGGAGAGTTCCTGCGTGGCGTCTGTGATTGGGTAGAGCGGCGGAAGGTGCATCATTTTTAAGCTTTTTGCGAGTAACTAAATTGCGTTCAACTGAGTCTCTTGCAAAACTACCCGCACGCCCATCGGAGTCGCAGGGGGTCTGGGGGGTAGCGAGGGGGGGTCGCTCGCATGCGAGTGAGACCCGAGCGAACCCCCAGTTAGCATCCAGAAGTTTTTCCATGCTCCGGCGCGAAACACCAAAGGCCGAAGAATCCCAGTCCCGAGGTCAAGCGGCGAATGACCTCGCCGCGTACTCAATCGGCACAATGGAATTGCCATTCAACAACAAGAAAAGATTTGGGATGGTTTTGCAAGTGCCTCAACTGAACGCAGCTTGGTATAAATACTATAGCGCAAATTGACAATCTGCCGCATACTAGTGTACATGGGAGAGAATGATTTTAGCTTGCCGCTCAAGCGCTCGGAAGGCAGGAATCCGTTTGAGGATGACTATAGCTGCCCGACCATCGAAGGGGCTTACCAGCAGGTAGTGGATACATTTCTCCAGCACCACCCAGACGGCAACAAACAAATTCTCGATGACGCATTCCAGCTTGCCTACTCCGCCCATTCAACGCAAAAAAGGATCAGCGGCGAACCCTACCTTTACCACCCCCTGTCAGTGGCAAAGACGCTGGCAGAGTGGAACTTGGACACAGTCAGCCTAGCCTGCGGCTTGCTGCATGACACTGTGGAAGACACCTCGATCACACAAGAGGAAATCACTGGCCGCTTTGGTGCTGAAGTCGGCGAAATAGTAGATGGACTCACCAAACTGTCTAAAATAGAATTCCACGACAGGGCCTGGGTCAACGCCGAAAACATCAGAAAATTGCTCGTGGCGATGGGCAAAGACGTACGAGTGCTATTCGTGAAGCTGGCAGACCGGCTGCACAACATGAGGACCATCGGCGCCATGAGGGAAGAAAAGCGCAGGCGCATCGCACACGAAACGATGGAGCTGTACGCGCCCTTGGCTAACCGCCTCGGGATGGGCCAAATATCAGTTGAGCTAGAAGACTTGGCGTTTGAAGTGCTGGAGCCGGAAAACTTTGAAATTCTAAGCAACGCCATCCAAGCCAAAATCCAAAACAGTGGAGCGCAGGCAAAGGACATTCAGTACACTATGGAAAGCCTTCTGACCTCAAATGGCGTACAAGCTGCTGTCAGCGGGCGGATTAAGAGCTTTTACGCCATCTGGCACAAGATGGGCATACAAAAAAAAGAACTGGATTCTATCTACGATTGGCTCGCGTATAGGATCATCTGCCCAGACCGGGCATCTTGCTACATGGCGCTGGGCATCGTCCACGCACTATATAAGCCCATACCGGGACGTTTCAAAGACTACATCAGCCTTCCAAAAGACAACGGCTACCAGAGCATCCACACATCGGCCCTGATGCCCTCTGGAGACAGCTTTGAAGTTCAGATTCGCACCCCCGAAATGCACCAACTCGCAGAATCGGGAATAGCGTCGCATTGGACATATAGAGAAGGCAGAATTGCAAACCGCCAAGAGTTGAACCAAGTCGCATTCCTCAAGAGGATGGCAGAGCTGTACCAAGAATCAAAAGACAGCAGCGACTTGGTGGTCAATCTAAAGGAAGAGCTAATATCAAAGCAGATACAGGTGTTTACCCCAAAGGGGGAATTGAAGATCATCCCGGAAGACAGCACGCCCATTGACTTTGCTTATGCCATCCACACAGAGGTTGGGCATCATTGCGCGGGGGCCAAGGTGAATGGGCGAATCGTCCAGTTGAGGCACCAGCTCAAGAGCGGCGACAGGGTGGAGATACTGACAAAGGCCGACCACAAGCCAAGCCGCGACTGGCTCAAATTCGTCAAGAGTACAAGCGCGAGGTCAAAAATCCAAACATTCATCCGCGAAGAAGAGCGCGGACGAGCCATTGAGATAGGCAAGGAGCGCTTACAAAGGGAAGCCAAGTCGTTGGGCATAAACATTGAGCAGCCCGAATCCGCTGATGCGCTAGGCCATAGGCTGGAAGAGTTGCAGATGGCAGACTGGGATGCCCTATACGCTTCAATAGGCTTTGGTCGAACCGCCGCCCGGCTATTCTTGGAACCGCTTATCCCCCTAGAGGCAAAAACAGAAAAAGCAGAAATAAAAGAGACGATGGGGGCCGATTCGCCCGATGCAATCTTGGTTGACAAAGCCGTCGGCGTCCTATTCACTTTGGCTAATTGCTGCAAACCTATTTGGGGCGATGACATCGTAGGGTACACAACCAAGGAAAAGGGCATAAGCATACACAGGACAAGCTGCCCAACCCTAAATTCAAATCCTATGCCAATGGAAAAGAGAGTCAGTGTCGAGTGGGGCAGCCACAGTGGGGCCCTATTCGATGTGGAAATTTCCGTCACCACTTTTGACCAGCCAGGTATTATCGCTGCAATTTCAAATATCCTTCAGCAGGCGGGCATCTCCATCCAGCATTTCAATGCTTCCACAAGCGATGATGGAGCCGGCATTATAAATATTGCCATGCGCGTAAGGGACAGAAACCATCTGGTAGAAATAATGGGCGCGATACGCCACATGGAAGGCATAAACACTGTGCAGCGCGTCAAAGGGTCCGTCTTTGCCCGCGCTAGGCACGGTTGAGGAGCGAACTCTAACGTGGGCTTCGAAAGGCACAAACGACCGCGTCCCCGCAGTGGGGTTCCAAACGAAACCACCGTTTGGGAAGGGAATATAGAAAGGCTGGCGTGGGGCGGGCTGGGAATATCGCGCCTAGAAGATGGGCGCACGCTTCTGCTGGAGGCCCCGCTGGCGCTCTTCCCGGGCGAAAGCGTTAGGGCCTCCATACGCATCAAGCCCAAGCACGCAGAGGGCGAAGTCATCGAATGGCTGGTGCCATCGCAAAATAGGATAGCCCCAGAATGCCCGGCAGCGGGCAAGTGCGGCGGTTGCAGTCTGCATGGCGCCGGCCCGCTCCGCTCAGACTTGAAAAGAGCCATGGTGGAAGACCTATTCCATCGCATGCTGCAAACGGAATCATGGGAGTGGCTGCCTGCCCCACCCAACGCCCTCCGCAGCCGCATACAACTGCACTGGGACGGCAAACGCCTGGGCTTCCATCAGCGCAAAAAAAACGTCGTGGTACCCATCAATGCCTGTCCAGCCGCCGCGCCAAACATCTCAGAATCAATACCGCGCTTTGAAGAGGCCATTGAGGCCAAGATACTGCCGACAAG
This sequence comes from Holophagales bacterium, assembly GCA_031281385.1. The sequence continues at coordinate 10,647 of JAITFL010000050.1, read as the reverse complement.
GCCGCAGAGGTGGGAACTGGCCACCGGGACGCCCCCGGCAGACATATTTGCCATTGACGAACTTCAAAGAACTTGGCTGCTAGAGCCGGACGGCTGGAAAAAAAATGATGGCAAAATAATCCATCATTTTTCTGGGCGCACGATAGCCCACAGGCCCGGTGACTTTTTTCAGGTTTCGGCAAAATGGGCGATGGAATCATTCCACGCAGTCTTAACAGAGTGGGGCGTGCATGGCGACAGGCTGTACGACATATTCGGAGGCGTTGGGCTTTTTTCTGTGCTGCTAGGGGATAAATTCAACAACTGCGTCCTAGTGGAATCGGACAGCGATTCCGTAGCCAGTGCGGCACAAAACCTTTCCGATGCAAACATCTCGCACAATTGCATCGAGATGGACGCGGCCAAGTGGGCGGCCAACCTGCAAGAAGGATTCGGAAACCCAAGCGACGTCATCCTGCTGGACCCCCCAAGAGAAGGGCTGCCACCCGAAATGATTGACCCCCTTCGGAAATCGAATGTGGGGATCATCGTCCTTGTAGGCTGTGATGGGGCCACATTTTGCAGGGATATAAAGCGATTGAGCCCACCTTGGCGGCCCCAAAAAATCGCCGCGATAGACCTTTTCCCAATGACGCCGCACGTTGAATGTATCGCCCTGCTGGAAAGAGTGTAGGGGATAATACAGCCCAAGCAATTTGCCGTTCCGGACGTTGACCGGACGTGCCTTGTCTGGCATAATTTCTGATTAGTCAGTGGCCCTAGGGCTTGAATCCCGTATGGCCGTTTCCCCTTTTTTCTACGATTCTTGAGGAGAATCCAATGAAATCTTTCTTTCAGGCTTTTTTTGGCGCTTTCTTCGCGCACGTACTGGTCATCGGGGTGGGCATAGTTCTTCTGTTCGCCATGGCGGCGTCCATGGGGCCAAAGCCGCCCGTGGTGCCAGACAAGGCAGTGCTGGTCTTTGACTTGAACCGCGCCCTGCCGGACGGGGCAGGGGAGGTTGACCCTGCCGAAGCGCTTCAAAAAGCCCTGCAAGGGGGAAGCCTAACCCAAAACACCCCCTTGCCCTCACTGATAAAGGCGTTGGAGATGGCCGCCAGCGACCCAAAGGTGTCTGGCCTATTCATCACGGGAAACCTCAACAGCGGCGGCGCGGCGGCACTTCTGGAACTCAAACAGGCGCTTAACGTCTTCAAAGAAAAAAAGCCAGTCATTTCCTATAACCAAGTGTGGGGGCGCGGCGAGCTGTACCTTTGTTCCGGGCTGGGGACGATGTATATAAATCCCTTCGGCAACATAGAAATAAAAGCGCCCTCCGCAAATTTGATGTTCTTTAGCAACGCTTTCAAAAAATATGGCATAGACGTGCAAGTCACAAAGGTAGGCAAGTACAAAAGCGCGGTGGAGCCTTTTATCCAAGACAAGATGAGCCCCGAAAACGCCGAGCAAGTAAAAGGGTACTTGGGCGAAATATGGGATGGCCTAAAAACAGAAATCGCCAAAGGGCGCAGCATCGCGTCCGACGACGTACAGCGCCTAGCGAATACGAAACTTATTATGAACGTCGCAGATTCCATTGACGCAAAACTAGTTGACAAGTCGGCTTATTATGACGAAGTGTTGGACGAGCTGAAAAAAATGGCGGGAAAGGCGGAAGGCGTGAAAGAGTTTCCCCAAATTGACATTGACACGTATGCCAAAGTACCTGGAGCACCACAGAAAGGGCGCAGCCGCATAGCTGTCATAGTTGCAGAGGGCGAGATCGTTGATGGCGACGGCGGCCCCAGCCAGATAGGCGGCGACAGCCTCGCAAGGGAGTTGCGAGACCTTAGGTTTAACAAAAATGTAAAGGCGGTAGTGATGCGAGTGAACAGCCCCGGCGGAAGCGCTTCGGCATCTGACGTCATCTTGAGGGAGGTCATAGCCCTCAAAAACGCAGGCAAGCCCGTGGTGGTCTCAATGGGCAACGTGGCGGCCTCCGGGGGCTACTGGATTTCATCCATGGCAGACTACATTTTTGCCGAGCCGGTGACGATCACAGGTTCAATCGGGGTCTTTGGCATGTTGCCCAACGTGAAGAAATTTGCCAACGACCACGGCATCACATTCGATTCAGTGGATCTGGGCGACATGTCCCTTAACCTGCCATATGAACCCTTGAAGCCAAAAGTGCTTGACAGAGTTCAGGCCCTGGTTGACTACGTCTATGACACTTTCCTTGAAAACGTTTCAAAGGGCCGCAAGCTAGAAAAAAGCAAGGTACAGGAAATAGCCCAGGGAAGGGTGTGGGCGGGACGCAAAGCCCTTGATCTGGGGCTGGTTGACGCACTCGGCGGCCTGCAGGACGCAGTCAAAAAAGCCGCAGAACTCGCCAAGATAGAGGGCGACTACCGCGTAGATGCCCCCGGCGCGGCGCAAACTACTATCGAGCGCTTGATGAAGATGATGAGCGGCGGTGAAAAACGGAAGCTGACCAAGGCGGGCACCTTCGACACAGCAAAGAACGAGCTGGAAGAAGCGCTGCTGTGCCTGCGATCCCTTAACGACCCCAATGGGGTCTATGCCTTGGCGCCAATCGGCGTGACGATTAAGTAAGCGAGGGCCGCGCTTGGCCCAGGAAACTGTGCCGACTTGGGATCAAAAGACCCCAAGTCGGCATTATAGTCAACGCCCTTGACCATCGTTACAGATTGGCATGCTTCGCCTGCGCCTTCCAGTCCGCTCCCCGCCTTTTGGAAGAGTGCGGTAACCCCATTGCGGGGCACAGGTCTGCGCTTTCAAGCCACTTCCGGCGTCTCTAGTTGGCGGCTCGCTCCATTTTCAGCGCAGTCCTCTCGGTATCCTGCGCTTGCGCTCCGGATACGCGAGACCTCAACGTGGGCCGTTGCAACACATCGGCTGGTTTTGGCAGTATGGGCGTTTCCGCCCTGTTCGTCATCATTTTGCGCATTCGCGCCTTTCTGGGGACAAGCTGATTAGCTCGTTGAACGCCTCTCCACGGATTCATTTTGTTCTGGTTTTGAAGGGCGGGGACTATAGTTTGGCTTCATACTCAAATCCCCATACACAAGGCTAATGCCAAATTGCGTTCAAAGGCTTTCTTGAATGCCGCATCAAACTCTGATGAGTCTGCCACTATTTTGAGTGAAACTGCCTTTGCCATAATTTGCCTCTTTAGTTTTCTGGCCTGTTAGCCGATAATGGGAGAAAGGAGCTTTGCGTTGACCTATTTGCTTGATGAGCTTGCCGACTGCATCCCGTCCCTTTCGCCGGATGCGGCGGAGTTTGTGTGCCAGCTTGACAGGCTTGGGCGCGAAATGGAAATGCGTCGGCTGGAGATGGAAGAGATCGAACTGGAACTGGAGTTGCTTGAGGCCCAGCTTGAGGCAGACATGGCTGCGGTTGAATATGCGCGGGCCATTGCGGAAGCACAGTGGCGATACGATATGCTGATTTCCGCATCAATAGCAGGAAGCCTGGCTGCTTGCACATAGCTATCACTGCCTGCCACTGTCTGCCATTGCGGCTTCGTAGTATTTGAACCGGGACGTGAGCTGCCTGCTGTCCCCCCTCTGGGCCAAAAGGTCGAAAAAGTGCTTTTCCGCCACGCGGTACACGGCTTCCTGCGCCAGCTTCATAAAGTGCAGGCTGCTCCTGACCTTTGTCTTGGGGTGGCCTTGCCTGTATAGCAGGTAGAGGACTTTCCCGCCCTTTAGCTCCCTGTTGCCGTCTTTATTCTTTACGTTGTCTTGCTTGTCCTTGTCGAACTGGATCACGGCGGCGTCTGCGCCGGACTTGCCAATTGCATTTGAACGCTCACGCCAAAGTTTTTGAAAAAGCTGGGAAACCCAGCATTTTCAAAAACTTGCGGGCGCCGGTTCCCGTCGCCTTTATACCGATTTGCAACCGATTAGTTGCAAATCGGTATAAAGCCTCAGTGGGCTGCCTCTATTGACATGGCCTGATAAGTCTGGCCAATCACTTTCTGGTCATCCGTGATAATCAGCAGAATGTCGTTGAGGAATATGTGGGTCTGCCCGGTGGGTACAATATATTTCCCGCCCCTCTTCAACAGAACCACCACGGCCTTTTCGGGCAATGGGAGTTCCATGAGTATCTTCCCATGTTTCAGTGCCTTTTCGTTTATTGTTATTTCAGTCGTGAATGACCCCATGTCAGTGCATAGCTCTAGGTCAAATTCTTTTTTCTTTGCCCGATTTATAGATGCCTTGTCAACCAGCCTCAACCTCTTGGCTACCCATGCCAAGGTGGTTCCCTGCACAAGAAGCGAAACCAAAGTTATGAAAAATACTATGTTGAAAATGTACTTTGCATTTGGAACGCCAGCAACTAGCGGAAAAATCGCAAAAATTATTGGCACGGCTCCCCTAAGCCCCACCCATGAAATAAACAATTTATCTCTCCGCGAAAAATTTCGCATGGGGGCAAGGCATAGAAAAACGCTTGCGGGCCTTGTAATGCAGATCATGAGAATACTAATGACGATCCCAGGGATCAAGACATTCCAAGCAATAAGTTCTTTAGCATCTACCAACAGGCCGAGCGTCAGGAACATCAATATTTGGCAAAGCCAGGCAAAGCCGTCAAAAAACCTAAGAGTTGACCTTTTGTGGATCATTTTGGAATTGCCAATCATCAGCCCGCAAATATAGACAGCCAAAAAACCATTGCCATGTATCAAATCAGTGAAAGAAAAGACAAAAATTGCGGCGGTAAAGCTAAGAATGGGGTAAAGGGACACATTGTCAATTTCGATATTGTTTGCAATCCAAACAGTCAGCCTTCCAAATAGGTAGCCCGAAAGGCAGCCAAAGACAAGCTGCACTATAAAAATACCGACCGGCCCCCAATAACTTATTTCGCCTGGCGTGGTGATGATAGAGATTAAGCATATCGTCAGCATGTATGCCATCGGATCATTGCTACCGCTTTCTAATTCGAGCAATGGGCGCAGATTATGCTTTAGCGCAATTCCCTTGGATCTCAAAACAGAAAAAACGGAAGCAGAATCGGTTGACGACATGACAGATGCCAACAAGAGGCATGTCAAAAATCCAGGAACCTGCCCCGCAGTGGGAAAAAATGACACCCAACCCCATATTAGCGATCCAGTGATGAGGGCTGTCAGCATAACGCCAGCGGTTGCCAGCAGCATGCCAGGCAGCAATATCGGGCGCACATCCTGTATCTTTGTGTCCAGCCCGCCGGAGAATAGGATCACCGCAAGGGCGATGGTTCCGATGGCCTTGGCTAGGTCGTAGTTGGCACCGCCAATAGTCTGGGCAAAGTCGTAGTTGGCCACGCCTATAGCCTGTGCAAGGTCATAGTTGGCCACGCCCATCGTCTGTGCAAGGTCATTTACCTGATGGCCAGCCCAAAATGTGCTATAGAACATGCCGACAGCCAAAAATAGCACTAGCACAGGCACGCCGTATCTAGAGCCGGCCTTTCCTACTAGCAGGCTTAGAAAAAACAAAAAGGAGAGAACCAATAGAATGGCCTCAGTCGGAAACCCGCTCTGTGCCATTGCCTGCGGCGCCTTCGCGACGGCCTGGACTTGCCCAGAAAGTGTTTGGGCAGCCTCACCCCCTTGGGCTTGTAGCGCCAGCAAAGGGAACCGGCCAGCGAGCGCCATTTCTGATGCAAATGCCATTAACTCTCACCTAGAATGTTTATACTCAATCAGCTACAGCCGCCCAGCAGATCAAGCGAATGAACCGCATGGGCAAAAAGGGCTTTCTATATGCTTTGCCGCGCCTCATCATGTAATTGGTACTATATCATAAATTATCGCGTTTGCAAGTGCCAGCTATGTTGCTAGACTCGCAGACCGGTACCGAGTATGGCCCATGACGCTGCCTAGATTTGTCTTTACAGAATCCATAGCCCCGCAAGAAGGCCTATTGCTCCCGCTCAGCGCGGAGCAAGCCAAGCACGTCTGCGCGTTAAGGATCGCGCCAGGGGGCGCGTTGGAAGCGCTACTGCCAAGCGGAGCATGGCTGGGCGAACTGGCAAGCGCATCAAAGCATAACATGGAAATTCGCCTAGTGGCGCCAATTGGCGAGAACAGGGAAGCCCCCATAGAAATACACGCCTGCCTGCCAATAACAGCGCAGTTGAACATCTGGGCCGACTTTTTGCCAAGCGCGGTAGAGCTTGGCGCAACGCTGATACAGCCAGTGATTTATGAAAGGAGCCAATTCAACGACCGCCAAGTGAAGCCCCGCATGGAGCGGTGGCATAGGATCATCTTGGCAGCCTGCGAACAGTCCCATAGGAATAAAGTCCCCGAACTATTGCCGCCTGTACCCCTGGATGCGCTTCAAACTTGGCAGGCCGACCAAAAATGGGTGGCGTATGAAATTCCGACCGGCGAAAAGAATCCGCGCTTGGAACCTGGCAGCATAGCTTTCACGCACGGGCCAGAAGGCGGCATCGCCGATTCGGAAATAGAACTGTTGACAAAATCCGGCTGGAAGGCCATAAGCCTGGGGAAGAGCATATTGAGGGCCGCCACCTGCCCCGCCGCAATTTTAGGCGCAATACAGATGGAATTGGGTAGGAACTAGGGGCTAGGGATTAGGGCAAGCAAGGAGGCGGCTGCGCCGCGTTGAATGTTTAATGGCGGATTGAGCATCCAGCACTGGACGGATACTGTTGCCGCATGTATCTCCTACCCCGAAGCCAGCGCCGAAAAAACCAAATGCTGAACGAAGTACTGTCCCAGCTTGAGAAAACTCTATCGAAGCCATTTCCCAGCTTGCAAACCTTTCATCGAAGCCACCCCGAGCATCCACCAGCCCATCGAAGTCATGCCCATGTATCAGCCCCTGCATAGGGCAGTAGGCGAAGCGAGTACCCGGGGTCTGGGGAGCGAGCGGGGCAGCGCGAGCTTGCGAGCGATGCAACAAGCGAGTTCCCCAGTTAAGCATTAGGGCGGGCTCCATGAACCGGTGCGAGATTAACCAAATTGCCGGGCCGCGAACTCGAGCACGTAAGATAAGCACCGGGCAAATACCCTAACCGGGTGCCTTTCTGCCCAACGAATCTGTCGGGCTGCACAATCGAGGCGCGGGCTCCATGACCCGCCGCATGACAAGGCAAGTTGTCGGGCCCCGAACCCGAGGGCGAAAGTTATGCGCCTGGGGACGGGCTTGTCGGGAACCCATACCTCGCAACGAGATGGCTTGGCTCTGATTCCTGTAGATACGGCTGCGCTCCCCGCCTAACGGTGCCTCGCTACACTCACGGCGTAGCCTATGCACTCCGTACCATTTTTTGCGGGAAGGGCTATATGCGCCGTTGGACGGGCCTGTCTGGCACCCATGCCACGCAACGGAATTGCTCGGCGCGGAAGAAGGCTCAGGGCGGACGGCCTCGCCGCTTCCCGAATCGGTGCAGTAGGGCCAAATCCTATCGCTGATGTGGTAAATGCAAGATGCCGAGGCGCTTTCAGCTGCGGTTTCCGTCTTGCAGCTTGTATCTTGTAACTTGTAATTGATATAGGGCTGCGGGGCGCAAAAGCTGGGAGTGAAGCTGTAGCTGCCGGCGACAGGCAAGTATATCCCTTCGCCATGTGGCTTGGCTTTGGGCTTGCGGCTGCGCGGCTTGGCCTTGGCGCTTGGGGGGGCGACTGCCTTGGCTCGTTTGGCCCATCCGCTGTTCGCTTCCATGAATCCAAAGCCAGCCATGGCAATTGCCGCGGCGCTGTCTGGCATGTCAAACACGCCATCGTCGGGGCGGTATTCGACGCCGTGGATGGAAATCGAGAGTATAGTGGGGTGTGTGAGTAGCATGAAAAGTCTCCTTTAGCCAAATATAGGCACCCACTCCGCGCCCCGCCACCACCGCCCGCGCCACATCCGCCTTGGTTCGGCCTTATTCGGTTACATTTGTGTTATATCAGGTACAAGTTACAAGGTACAAGAGGCCGCTGACGCGGCGATAAAGATGCGGCTGCGCCGCGCCATGTTTATGCCGATTGATGACGCAGCGAGGTCATTCGCTGCTAGGACTCGGGACGAGCATACTGCGGCTTTAGGTGTTTCGCGCCGGGTCTTGGAAAAACTTTCCGGATGCTAACTGGGGATTCGCTTGCACGGCCTCGCATGCGAGTCCGCGCTGCGCTACTCCCCAGACCCCGGGTACTCGCCTCGCCTACTGCCCTATGTAGGGGCTGATACATGGACATGACTTCGATGAGCGAGAGGATAATTTTGCAAATGGCTCCATTGTCATCTGTACCAACAGTCAAGGGCGTTGACTATATCAGCCCCACTTCCCTATGAACCTCAGCAGGGCAGACCTGTCCATTTCATCGGCGTATGCTATTCCCACACGCTTAACGCGTTCAATGGATGCAGGAGCTTCCCCGTCGCGGAGAGTCAGCTCCCCTCTTTCGTACAGCGGGTGAAAGTTGTAGCTCTTGTCAATGGCCAAGGCTTGGGCGACCTTGCCGGGGCCATTGCAAATAGTCGGGCCCATCTTTGCGTTTCTGCGCGTCGCCACAGTTTTGGCGCCGCCCAGCACTTCGCAGGAGCGTATCAGCGCGGCAGAGCCTTCGCCCGCGTTGCCAGTTACAATATTGAGCATCTGGTGGATGCCATAGCAAAGGTACACATAGCAGCACCCGCCCGGCCCCCACATTGGCTCATTTCGGAGCGTTTTGCCAAACCTGCAGTGGCTGGCGCTGTCTTCTGGGCCGCCGTACGCCTCTACTTCCGTTATCCTCAAAACAACGTTGTCTTTGCACAGCAGCTTTCCCAACAGCTCTTGCGCGACGGTTTCAATCGGGCGCAGATAAAACCGCTGTTCAATTATTGGGCCAGTCCGCAGTTGTCTCAATTGAGCCTCTTGCAAAACTCGGCTAATTTTGTGTGCAAGATTCCGTTCAGCGATGGCGTTCAATCTGTTTCTAGCTCCTGATTCTATCTTTCGTGCTCGGGTTCGCGGCCCGGCGACTTGGTTCGTTTCGCGCCGGGTCATGGAGTGCGCCCGGAAGCTGAACAATACGCCCGGCAGTAGCATTGGGCAGAATGGCACCCGGCGCGTCCCAGCAGCACGTTTCTATCTTTCGTCCTCGGGGCTGCCGCCAAGTAACCTGCATTGCCAACCGCCGATTCATGGAGCCCGCCCTGATGCTAACTGGGGGTCCGCTCAGGGCTGCCCCGCATCCCGTGTTGCTAGTAGGCGCATTGTTGCGGGGCAGCCCCTCGCTACCCCCAGACCCCCGGGGCCTCGCCTCGCGTGGCACTCGGATTGGGGCGGATACATGGGCAAGGCTCCGATGGGCATGCTGGTAATTTTGCAAAGGACTCATTTGTCAATTTAGCCGCTGGTCTCCGTCATAGTAGGGGAAGAACAGGATTCTAGCCGCCCACCACCATTTGCTCTTTTTGCCATAGCCCCTGATTTTTTCCGAAGACTTTCTGTCCTTTTTGATCGCCTTAATCTGTTTCTTTGCAAGGGCGGGGTCGTTGATGGCTTGCGGAGCTTTTGGCGAATTGAAGTTTTTTATGACCACGCTTCTGTCAATGACCAGCATCTCCGGCCCATTGGCGAACCTTGGGCTGGCCCACGTTCCAATCCCCAAGCGCGCAAGGCGGGTACCCAAGTCGGAATCCCCCGTCGTTACTTCTAGCGCTACCGTCTTTTTGTCTATGGTGCGCGATGCATGCCTGATCACCAGCTCTGCGAAAATTGGCTCGGCAATTGGCCCTGGGGCGACCACGTATATTGATTTTTTGGCGCCGCGGATGGCTTCTAGGATAATTTGTTCTCTGCTGATTGCCTGTTGCGGTTCCCGGGCCATCAGGCCGCCCAGGCCCAGCACCCAGGCGCAGTATATGCACAACATAGGCAATAGTGAATGGGATGGTCTATTTTGCATGGACTGGCCTCTTAATCATTTTGGTCATTTTGGTCATCTGTTGCTTGCGCTAAAGAATAGGCCCAAAGGTTCTCAATAGCTCTCCGAGGCACCCCCAACCGTTCTCCTCATACTTTTTAGACAGGCCGATTTTTTCGGAGGACTTCCTGTTTTTTTTTAGTTCGGAAACGCGGTTCTTCGCAAGAACTGGGTTGTCTATGGTCTCCGCGCTGCTTGGCGAGGTAAAGTTCTTCAAAATGATGCACTCGTCAATGATCATCATTTCAGGCTCATTGGCATATTTGGGGCTGACCCACACTAAGACCACATTGGAAAAACGTGCGGCTGTCTGCGAGTCGCCCGTCATCACTTCCAACGTATCAATCCGATTATTTGTCTTGAACGCTTCGGACGGGAGCTTGTACTTTATTATCAGCTCTGCGGCTATTGGTTCCGGAATGGGCCTTGGGGCGATGATGTGTATTGACTTGACGGCTTTGCGGATGGCGTTGAAAACCATCTGCTCCTGTTGGTCTAACTGCTCTTGGCCTGATTGGGCGTCGAGGGCTACGCCAAGGGCGGCCAGCGCGCAGACGCAGCAGACGGACAATGCGGGCAACAGTGGACAAATGGGTCTATTTCGCATGTACTGGCCTCTTGATCATTGGCTTTCGACAGGTCAATTAATTCCAATTCTAATTCAAAATTGCGTCCATGCAATTTTGAATTAGTCGGCTGCGGCGGGGCGCGGCCCGCCT
>JAITFL010000196.1 GCA_031281385.1 Holophagales bacterium | reverse complement strand
GAAATTGATAGGTATTGCAAGAGATTCAATTGTCGCTCCGTGCCCAATATAGGTCTGCCATGTCCCTAATTTGAGTTTCGACTTCATTCATCAGAGCCTCTTTTGATGGGTAGTCCTTGGGATACACTGTCCTGCCGAACAGGACGCTGATTTTTCCCTTCCGGGGTATCAGCACACCCTTTGGGAGGACGTTCCAGCCTCCAAGCGTTGCCAGAGGCACTATTGGCACGCCCGCCTTGATGGCAAGGCCGAATCCACCCTTTTTGAACTTGCCAATGCGGCCGTCCTTTGTCCGCGTACCTTCTGGAAATATCACCACGTTTTTGCCATCGGCGATTTGCTCTGCGGCCCTTGCCAAGCTGATGGCGGCCCTTTCGCTGTTGCCCCTGTCAATGAATATCATTCCCGCCGCCATTGCCGCCCAGCCGACGAATGGTATCCGCTTCAACTCTGTTTTGGCGATGTACACCGCCGGCACAGGAATTGCGCCCATGAGCAGCGGCGGGTCAAAATTGCTCTGGTGGTTGGACATGAAGATGGCCGATTGCTGGCCATTGCGGATATCCTCTGGCACATTTTCCCACCCAGTGGAATCCCATGAGGCCCCGCAAAGCCACAGTTGCTGCCTTGCCCACAACTTGCCGATGCCAAAAAAGGCCCTTTTGCCGCCGACAAAGGGCAATGCGACCAAGATGGCCAGGCCCGTCAGCGCGACCGAAAACAGCCCCCAAGGAACCATTAAGGCTCCCCAGAGGACGGGCAACGCCGAGCTGGAATTTCTACATCGAGCCATAGCCCCCGCTCATATGCATTGAATGGCTTGTGGCTATATTAATCAACAAACTTGCTCCTCAGAGTGTGCGGGGGGCAAGCCCCCAAATGCAATGATGCCACAATGCCAAAATTTTCGACACCCAAGCCTCTCGCCGCGCGGGATAGTCTTGCACTCCAAAAATACAGGATTTCCCAAAAAATGCAGGCGCGCCCCAAAAATTGAAAAATGCCCGGCACTTTTTCCCCCCACGCGGCACTACTGAAACAAGAAGATGTTAGAGCTTGGATGGGCGGCCAAAACGTCCGGCACACGGCAATGGAGGGTTGCCGTGGCGTGCTGGTGGCTACCCATCCTTAATTTTTCTTATTGATGCACTTAGTGCAGCTTATGTCTAACCCCCACCTAGCATCATTTCATCCAGCAGCATAGTTGCACCTGCCGATTGCCCGTACCAGCGGAGGTCGCTGCCTATCTCCACTATGCTGAGAAGCAGGTCGCGCAGGTTTCCTGCAAATGTCATGCGGTCAACGCTCTCCGCCATTGCGCCATTGCGTATGCGGACGCCACTGGCACCCACGCTCATATCGCCCGAGACCGGGTTCACCGTGTGCAGGCCCATGAGCTCGGTTATCAAAACCCCGTCCCCCATCTGCGCCATTAGGGAATCTGGGTTCTTTTCCCCATGTTTTGGGAATAGGTTGAAATTCACGATGCCTGGGTTGCCGGCTGTACTCCGCGAGGCGTTTCCAGTCGGAGCCGCGCCCATTTCGGCTGCCGTTCTGAGGTTGTGGAGATAAAGGCCCAGCGTTCCATCGTTGATCAGCACGTTTTTTCTTGTGGCTGTCCCTTCGCCGTCCCAGGGCAACGACCCTAGGCCGCTGGGCAGCCGCCCGTCATCTGTCAGCGTCAGAACACTTGACGCTATTTTTTGGCCCAACTTGTTTGCGAATAGGCTGCGCCCTTTTAGCACGGACTCAGCATCCAGCATGTCCGCGACTATGCCAAGCAAATCAACGGTCACTTCGGGGTGCAATAGGACATGGTATTTCCCAGCGGGCAGTTGCACTGGGTTCAGCTTTTCTTCGGCTTTTCTTGCCGCCTCGCGCCCAATGGCTTCCACGTCTATGGATTTGGGGGTCCTGGCCACGCCCCAGTGCCAAGCCGCCTGACGGTCACCCTGCCATTCCGCCGCCAGTTCAATGGTGGCGGAGCAAGAGCTGGCCACGTTTGGCGTCCTCACGCCCTTGTCCGTCAGCAGCAGTGCCGCGCCAGAACTATCCGTCCATGTGGCTTCGCGCACGGCGCACACTTTTTTGGACGCGCCCCTGGCTGCATCCTCAAGCGCATGGGCTAGCCTAATGCGGTCTTCTGGTTTGAGGGCATCAATACCAGCGTCATAGCGGCTGGGAAGGTCGTCCTCGCCTTCCTGTAGCCCTTGACGGATCCAAGGGTCCTCGTCACCGAGCGCGGACAGTTCCCAGGCCTGCTCCACTAAGTCATTGAAGCACTTTCGGCTAAGGTCTGTTGTAGTTGCACTGCCGACGCGGATACCGTTGCTGCCTTGTCTAAGGACCCTAAAGCCTATTCCACCGCGCTTGCTGGTTGTTAAATCTTCCAAAGAGCCATTTTGGACTTTCGCTTTTCTAGACTTTGACACGGAAATGAACGCTTCGGCACCGCAGGCCCCAAGGGTTTTTGCGTGGTTGATGCCTGCCATCGCCGCATCTTCAAGTTCTATCGTTGCCATTGACCTGAATGTTGATTCATGTTGCATGAACACACCTTTCAATTTGGGCTGAAATACACTCATTGTTAAGTATAGTATAGAACTTCCTGCAAAATTTCGTTGGACGCGAAGGGTGTTCTACAAAAAGCTCCATTGACTATTGCCGCTAGACAGGCTATAAACAAGGCGGTATGAAAAATAAATTTGGCAAATATTTTTTACTGACATTGATTTTGGCAACCTGCGCGAATGCGAATGACCGCATAGCCAAAGTGTCGGCGCGCTTCTTGGGGGCTCCGTATGTGGAGAGTCCACTGGGCGAGGGCGACAAGGCTGGTGCGCCAAAGGCAAGTAAGGGGCAGCGCTACAGGCTGGACGCTTTCGACTGCGTTTCATACGTTGAGACTGTGGTTGCACTGGCCATGACAAATTCGGAAGAGGATTTTAGGGCCGAGATGGATAAGATACGCTACAAGGATGGTGTGGTGTCCTTCGAGTTCCGCAACCATTTTGCTAGCGTTGACTGGATACCCAACAACAGTCGCCTCTTTTTTGATGCGACAGAAAAGGTTTCCATTTGTTCGCTGCTGGGCCCGGCGAAGGTCA
>JAITFL010000191.1 GCA_031281385.1 Holophagales bacterium | reverse complement strand
TTGCCTTAGGCTCCACCAGTTTTTCGGACATCAGCCGCCTTTTCCACTCTTCCAGAAGGGGCCCTGCCTTTTCGGTTATGACAGCCTTAAATTGGTCGTCCGTCATCATGCCCTTTTTGAACGCCCACCTATTTTGCAGCACTGAGTTGTCGCTCAACAAGGACATGGCATCTTTTATCGGCGGGGCGATTTCCCTTGGCCCCCAGAATGGCGGCGTTGGCGCGACGTGTTCTCTTGACACCCAAGTGGATTGCCCCTCCATGCTGAGATCGTTGGACGGCCCGCTGTCGCGGCCATCGGATATTTCGCGGCTGCCTGCTTTTTGGTAGTCTCCTGCTGGCAGGTGGGCAGTGGGCGCGGTGCCAGAGATGATTTTTTCCATGTGAACTAAGCCGTCAAATGCGTCAGACGCGTAATAGACGGCATCGGATTGATATTCTGCGCGGCAGACTGTCTCCACGTAATCCTTTGTGAGTGCTGCGCCGCCGAGTATTACAGGCACCCTGTACTCCTTTTGCCGCATGTGTCCAAGGTATTCTTTCATAGCCACGGTTGACTTGACCAACAGGCCCGAAAGTCCAATGGCGTCCGCTGGCCTGGCGTCATAGGCCGCCAGTATGTCTTCTATCGGCTGCTTGATGCCAAGGTTTTGGACTTCAAAGCCGTTGTTGCTCAAAATTATTTCAACGAGGTTTTTGCCAATGTCGTGGACGTCACCTTTGACCGTGGCCAATATCATTCGCCCCTTCGTCTTGTTGCTGCCCTTGGCTATGTGCGGCTCTAGGCGGGTCATGGCGGCTTTCATCGTCTCGGCGCTCTCTAATACGAATGGCAACTGCATTTCCCCTGCGCCGAACCTCTCTCCCACTATCTTCATCCCATGTAGCAAGACATTATTTATTATGTGCATTGTGTCTATTTTGTTTTTTATCGCCTCGTCAATGTCAGTGACCACAAGGCCCTTTTCACCGTCAATGATGTCCTGTTTTAGCCGCGCCTCTATGTCCATGCCCTCGCGCCTACTGTTGTCGGAGCTGGCCTTTTTGTCTGCAAATTCTAGAATTATTTTTTTTAGCGGATCGTAGCCTGGCCTTCGTCTGTCAAAGATCAAATCTTCAAATAATTGGCGATAGTTTGCGTCAATCCTGGAAACGGGGATAACTTTGCTGGCGTTGAATATGGCCATGTCCAGCCCCGCCTGTACGGAGTGATACAGCATCAGCGCGTTGAGCAAGTGCCTGGCCGCCGGATTCAGGCCAAAGCTGACGTTGCTCACCCCAAGTGACGTTAGCACCTGCGGCCAGCGTTCTTTGATGGCTTTGATGGCCCCCATCGTCGCCACCGCGGAGCTTCTGTACTCCTCGTCGCCTGAGCCTAGGGTGAACGTCAGCGGGTCTATGACCAAATCTGAAGGGTGAAATTTGTATTCGCCCACCACTAGGCCAACAATGCGCTCTGCAATGGCCACTTTGCGTTCTATTGTCTTTGCCATGCCATTTTCGTCTATTGCCAGTGCCATTATGGATGCCCCGTACTGCTTGCAGAGATCCAATATATGCCGGGCTTTGCCCTCACCTTCCTCAAAATTGATGGAATTCACTATGCACTTGCCGGGTGCCACTTCCAGCGCCTTTTCGATGGCTTTTGTTTCGGTGCTATCAATCATCATCGGCATGGTTATCTGCGTTGCGAGTTTGGACAAAAACCGCTCCATGTCGCTCACCTCGTCCCTGCCCACGTACGCCACACATACATCCAATAGATGGGCTCCCTCTTTTTGCTGCTCTTTCGCGATGCTTATCAGGCTGTCCCAGTCTTCTTTTGCGAGGAGGTCCCTAAATTTTTTGCTGCCATTGGCGTTGGTCCTTTCGCCGACTATCAGGGGCCTCGGCTCTTGGTGCAGGGGGACGGCTTGGTAAAGGCTAGATGCGTGCCGCTCCAACTTTGGCGTTCGCAGTGGCGCGGGCAATTTTTCTATTTTGGGCTTCAGGGCGTGTATGTGCGCCGGTGTCGTCCCGCAGCACCCGCCAACGATGGATAGTCTGAATTGCACGGCAATTTTTTCAACTTTTTCGGCAAATGCGTCCGGCCCCATTGGATAGACTAGGTTCCCATTGTCGTTGACGGGCAGGCCGGCATTGGGCAGACAGGAGATGGGGAATGGGGACTGATCCGCCAGAAGCCCCAAGTGCCTTGCCATTTCGTCTGGCCCATTGGCGCAGTTCATGCCAAGGACATCTATTCCCATCATTTCCAGCGAAACCAACACGCATTGCAAGTCCGAGCCCACCAGCAGGGCCCCGTTGGCCTCGATGGTGGCCTGCACCCAAATCGGCACCGACGTTTTTAGCTCTGCCATAGCCGCCTTTGCTGCGCGTACGGCTGTTTTCATTTGCCCTAAATCCTGGCAGGTCTCTATTAGGATTGCGTCAATCCCGCCTTTTATCAGGCCCCTCATCTGGACTTGGTAACTTTGGAATAGCTCCGCATGGCTTACGTGCCCCAGCGTCACCAGCTTTGTGCCAGGCCCGACGCTGCCGATGACGAAGCGGGGGTTGTCATAGCTGCTTGCAACTTCTCTGGCCAACTTTGCGGACAAAGTGTTAAGCCCCTCGGCCCTGTCCGCCAGCCCAAACTCGCCAAGCACCAATGGGTTTGCGCCAAAGGTGTTGGTTTCCACCGCGTCCGCGCCTGCATCGAAGTACGCTGCATGGATATCTTTCACCCAATTCGGGCGCATTTCCGAAAGGTAGTCAATGCAGCCCTCGTATCTTTGGCCCCCGAAGTCGTCCGCGCCGGGCTTTTTAAGAAATATCTGGGTGCCGAACCCCCCATCCAATAGCAAGACGCGATCTCTGATGGTTTGCATTAGCTTGGACATTTGGACTCCCAGTGGCCACAAAAAGCGAGTTTTTGCCGCACGGGCCATATTGGGATTATAGCCGTTCTATGTCAAAATTGCCTTTCGCAGCTCCATGCGGACGCGCTCGGCATTTATCTCATTGGCCACAAGAACGTCATCACCACCCAATGGCCACAAAGAGCATTCGCAAGTCGTCGTCGTCAATTTTCCCATCATTGTTGAAGTCGTACTTGTCCAAGTCGGCTTCTCTTGTAGAGCCAAAGGCATTTGCCAAGTCTAGCAACTGAGGAGCTGTCTTTGAGTTGTCATCGAAACTGGTGGTGTTTATCTTCACCAGCGCGGTTCCTTTTAGGGATGGCTCTTGGACGCTGGCGGCTGTGATTGTGACCATCTGCGCCGCAGCCGGGGCCGTGAACGCGCCCTGTTGGGTTATTGTCCCTGCGCTGGCAGACCACGCGACCACACCGTCGCCCAGCCCAATGGTGCTAGATTTAAATGTGGCGGCCTCTCCCGTGAACATGCCGCCAAGGGGTTCAACGATGGAAACCGCCTTCATCACGGTTTCCCAAACGCCGCGCCCATGCGTGCCAAGGCGCATAAAACTGTTGTCGGGGGCTATGTAGATGTCGCGCACAGAAACAAGAGGCAGGCCATCGCCAAACCGCGCCCACGTCGCGCCTTGGTTTGTTGATCTGTACAGCCCCACGTCCGTTCCCGCAAACAGCACTTTGTTGTCAAGTGGGTTAATCTTTAGGACGTGAACTGGAACGCCAAAGGGAAATCCATTCGCACCATCAATGGCCCTCCAAGTGTAGCCCCTGTCCGTTGACTTCCACAGATGGTTGGCGCTTTGGTTAAAGGCCACAGAAGTCACATATATGATGTTTGGGTCTGACACGTCGAAGGCTATCTCTGCCATGCTGTACCAGCTGTTGGCACCAGGAAACCCTGTATAGGTTCTCCAGTGGGTACCGTTGTCCTCCGAGATGGCTATGCGGCCAGCCCTGCCATCTATGTCAACATCAAACGTGGCGCCAACCAAGCCTAATTTCAGGGGGGAAACGCCGAAACTGCGAATTTCGTATTCACGTCCGTTGCCGGTGAGCCAGCCATTGCCGGCGGTCGGCAGCGGAGTCCATGACGCGCCAAAATCATCGGAAACGTAAGGGATTTCGGGGGTGAACGTATAGACGCGGTTGCCCGTTGGGTCTGCGGGCGTGTCGAATAGCCTTGTATAGAATGGGCCGTCATTGATGCCACAGTATGTCCAAGAATTGCCGCCATCAGCACTGCGAAAAATATTTGTGTTGTAGTAGGAACCCAACATCAAGTCTCCATTATGGGCGTGTATCAGGCAGCCGAAGCCATCGCCGCCTATCACATCGTTGAACGTACCAGTTGCAACGCCGCTCTCGAGCCTCAGCCTAGTACCCAAGTCTTGAAAGCCCACCAATATGCGGCTGCGCGACCCCGGGGGTGTTTCGGCTGTTGTACAGGCTATGTTATAGACCAGTTGCGTAGAAATATTTTTGTTGCGGCGGTGGTCAATTATGGCGGGATTTGACATCATAGGACCGTTGCTTTTGGGGATGGGTTCTATGTTGGGCTGCCTGAAAATGGACAGGCCGCCGTCTGTGCCGGCATAGAGTGCCTTTGGCCCGCTCTTGGCCCAAGCGGTTGTGTGCATGTCGGCGTGTGTGTACAGCCGACCATGGGCCACCCAGTGCGTCATGGCTTCAAAAGTCTGGCCGCCGTCCTTAGAGCGATAAACACAAAAATTTGTACCGACAAAGACAGTGTTGGGGTCATCGGGGTCCACGGCTATCATGTGGTTGTACCAAGAACTCCCGCCATCTCCAGACACATAGCTGAAAAGCGTTGGAGCTTCTTGGTAGTTCCAGGTCCTGCCGTAGTCAGTTGATTTCAGCAGGCCCCTGCGAAAATCGCTTTGAGTATTGTCCTGAAATAGGCAGTAGATGGTCTTGCCGCTCGCGGCTATGGACATGCGCTCGATGTTGCCCTGGGGAAATGGGGTGTTCCGCGCTGCTGTTGCCCATCTCGCGCCATTGTCCGTGGAATAGATTATTGCGCTGCCTGTTACCAGGTGCCATTCCCCGTCTTGCCAGAGCCAATAGCCATAGGTCACAGAAGCGACTAGGTCGCCATTGTCCAACTTGAGTATGTCCCAGCCGGTGTACCAAGAATTGTTTGGCGGGAGAAGAGGCTGAAGGCTATCTAGCTGAAAACTCAATCCGCCATCAGTGGAGCGATAGATGCCCGTGTTGCCGGCCACCAGCACAATGTTGCCCGGCAGGGCCAGTACCGTCTTTGTGCGGCTCGTTTCGCCCAACGCGCCGCCCCTTGTCCAAGTCTCGCCGCCGTCCCTGCTGATAAAAAAGCCCCTTCCCTCGGCGGTGCTATTTGCAGAGCCTGGCATCATGTCACCCAGCGAAAGATAGATCGTGTTTGGGTCTTCGGGCTTAAAGGCCGCGCTGCCTATAGAGATATTGCCGGCTGCGCCGCCGCCTGGGAGGCCGTCTGTCAGCGGCTCCCACACCCAGTCTTCGTCGCTGGCCAAGTCTGCGTTCCTGCAGCGCCACAGGCCGCCCCCGGCATAGCCAACGTAAAGCAGGCGAGGATTGGTTGGGTGGGGCAGTATGACGGTTATTCGGCCGGTGTCAATCACGTTGAGATCTTTGACAGTATTCTGTCCAAACCCATTGTGCGGGCCTATGTTGCGAAAAACGCCATCGGCCGCTCCCGCACCGTCAACGGCGGATGAGCTTTTGACGCGCGCGTAGTGCGCGGGAGTTCCTGGTATCATGTTCCCCCACTTCTGTATCTCCTGCTCGGCTACCTTCTGCCTGTGGCTCAGGTATCCAGGCGCAATAGGCCCAAACCACTCGGCAAACCACTTTTCGCGGGCCTGTGCGTCGTCTTTCACCATCTTTGGGTCTATTTGCTCTTGGGCGTTGGGCTTCTTGGCTTCCACGTGCTCAACGATGCTGGGCCTTTCTGGTGGCTTGATTGGTTGCGGCCCCTTGTCCTGGGCCGCAACGGAAACACCCAGAGCAAGCAGGGTCGCAAATATTTTCCAAATTGGTTCATTTGCAGCGCATTGGCCTAGAAAAAAGGAATGACGGGCCATCGTTTACCTCAGATAATTCCAAATGATAACAACATTGGCATCAATACAATACAAATATCCCTCCCCCCAAGTTTTCGCAAGATCAAAAAATGACAATATTGTTACTATATTAATTCGCCTTGCTATGGTATCCTAGACGAATAATTCGGATTTGGGTTCTTGCATAATTGCATTGCTGTTAGTCGCTTAAATTTTATCTATTAGGTGGGTACATGATAACACACACACACACACACACACACACACACACTGCGAAAATCGGGCCAAGAAACTTTTTTATGGCAATAACAATGAACATGGGCATCCTGCGCGACAAAATATCCACTGGGTCAATAGACCTTTGCTGCATAGACCCGCCATTCACGTCCAACCGCACCTATAATACCGAGTTGCGTTCATCTGAACGCAACTTGGTACAACCAGATTTACAACAACATTTTTGGTGCCGAGGCCCGCGCCCAGTCACACGCATTCGATGGCATATGGGACGACGCAGCGGTGCGGGGATTGGACGAGCTGCTGAAAAACAAACTGCTGAGGCCGGGGAAAGACAGACACCTTTTACCTGCACTGCGACCCAACTGCGTCTCATTGGTTTCCACTCCGTAACTTCGCCGCTATAACGCGCACATTTTACATAGGATGTTAACATGAACTGGTACCTAAACCTCAAAATGAAGTCCAAGCTCATGTGGGGCTTCGCAACAACCATTCTGCTGACCATCATCTTGGGCCTCAGTGGCATGATGAACTTCGACAGCGTGGACAAGGCCGACCACTTGCTTTACGCGGATGGGGTCGTCGCCCGCGGCTATGCGGGCGATCTAGGAGAGGCGTTCAACGCCATGCGGGCCGAATTGCTCGAACTGGCCATAGAGACGGACCAAAGCCGCAACGCCCAGCACAAAGCGGCCATTGACGAACAGCGAGCCAACCTGAACGCGACTTGGGAAAAAATTTGGGAAATCGCAAAGGGGTTCCCAATGAAAGAAGACCTGACGATGGACGTAAAAAACAAGATGCAGGACTACTTCAAGGTGGTGGATGTGTTCTTGGGACACGCCATGGCCAACAGAACCCAAGAGGCCCTGTCGTACTTGAAATCCCCAGAAATGTTGCCCTTCCGGCAAGCCTTCTACGAATCGCTGAAGACCATTGAGGGCGCCATGAGGGGCGCGGCTGTGATGCAGCTTGAGGCCAATGAAAAAATTTTCCTCAGGAGCAACATCACGATGATCGTCTGTGTGGCGATTGACATCCTGCTGTCCATCATCGTGGGGGCGTACATATCGAACCTGATCGTGCGCGGCTTAAAAAAGCTGGTCGTTGACATAGACCTTGTAGCCAAAGGCGACCTGACTGTCGTGGCCAAGGCCGAAACAGGAGACGAGATAGGCACCATTATGAACCACTTGGGGTACATGGTCGGGGAACTCAGGAGAATAGTCACTGGAGTCAACCAAGGCGTGGAAGGCGTGGCCAGCGGCTCCACGCAGCTATCTGCCGCGGCTGAGCAGATGTCGTCCACGACAGAGCGCATAGCCGTGAGCGCGGACAAACAGAGGGCCGAAGCGGAGGGCATGGCCGCAGCGATGACTGAACTGTCTGCGTCCATAGACGAGGTGAGCAACAGCGCCACCGAGTCGCTGACCCAGCTCGACGCCGCGCTGGAGGCCACAAACCAGGGCAACGAAGCAGGCGAATCAACCAAAAACGCCAT
>JAITFL010000159.1 GCA_031281385.1 Holophagales bacterium | reverse complement strand
TAAATTGCCTATTATCAGCTATTTACGGTCAATCGAATGTAAGGTTTAATCCACAAATAGCCCAGACATCGTTCACAGCAGCCGCGCCGGGATCGCCCGTTCGCGGCTGTTGTTTTATGCAATCGCGCACATAGTGCGCATTTACTAAAGGAGTGTTCCATGAACACAAAGAGAGCATTGATGGGCCTGATATTGCCCGCGATCATTGGGGCCAGTGCGGCCTTCGCGCAGCAGCCGACGATGGACAAACTGAAGTGGGAAAGAGTTATCCCTACACCTTACGGAAGCAGTACCGGTAAAATGCAGCTTGTCGAGGCAGCAAATAAGACGATAAGCGGAACGGTGGTCATTCCCGGCACCTACAACGGCAATCCCGTGGAGGTCAAAAATTTTAATCATTGCACCAGTATTACCAGCATCGTCATCCTTGACGGTGCTATAAGTATTTCTGGTAATTCGTTAAATGGTTGTACAAGCCTAACCAGCGTAACCATCCCTGCAAGCGTGAATACCTTCCTTGGCTCAACCGATCTCGGCGATTTACATACCAAGTTTAAGGCCGGAGGTGCGGGAACCTATACGCGCGCTCGCGGGAGCAAAACCTGGACAAAGCAAGGCGGAGCCGTCTGCCCGACATGCGGGAAGCCGTTGTAGAAATGATTTGCGCTTGATACCAAGTTAGCGTTCAACCGATGTTGAACGCTAATTGGTATAAGTATCACACATGCACAGGAAGCAGTAGCGACGGACGCGATGGGAATTCTGCAATTACCTCTCTGGTATCACCGGATTCGTACCCCACTTGCTGGGCTTGGGGCCCATGGTGAAGACTAGGGTGCCGCCATTGATTATCTCTTGGTATGGCAGGAAAGGGTTAGTCCAGTCTTTGCCATTCACTTTGAGTGACTGCACGTAGATGTTTTTCTCGGACAGGTTTTTTGCCTCTACGGTCAGGTATCGGCCGTTAGCCAAGCTATATTTGACCTTTGGCAGGCATGGGCTGCCAATGGCGTAGTAGTCGCAGCCTGGGCAGACAGGATAGAAGCCCATGACGGTGAACAAGTACCAGGCGGACATCTGGCCGCAGTCGTCGTTGCCCGATAGGGAATCTGGCTTATTGCCATATTGGGTGCGGATTACTTGGTGGATCCTCTCGGCTGCCTTGGCGGGCTGGCCGACATACGAATAGAGATAGATGATGTGGTGGCTGGGCTCGTTGCCGTGCCAATATTCGCCAATGGTGCCCACGTCTTCATTTTCTTCGCCCGTTGAGAATTTGCCCTTGTATGTAAAAATGCCGTCCAATTTGTCAGTAAAGGCCTTTTTACCACCCATCAGGGAAATGAGGCCAGGCACGTCGTGGGGCACGTACCAGGAGTACTGTGCGCTTGCGCCCTCTGTGATGTCGCCAAAGTTGGCCGCACCGCCGCCATAGTTGTGGGCGTCGAATGGCTCGCGCCATTTGCCATTTGAATCCTTTGGGCGCATCCAGCCAACCGTGGCGTCAAAGATATTCTTGTAATTTTTGGCCCTCTTCATAAAGTAGTCGTAGTCATCATTTTTGCCAAGGGCTTTTGCCATTTGTGCGATGCACCAATCATCGTAGGCGTATTCCAAAGTTTTGGAGAGGGATTCATTCTCTTTGTCAAATGGCACGTAGCCCAATTTGGCGTACAGCGCAACGCTATCGTAGTCGGGATTCATAGCAGTCGTCTTGACTGCATCGTACGCCTTGGCTGAATCAAAGCCCTTGATGCCTTTCAAGTAGGCGTCAACAATGACAGGGACTGCATGGTAGCCGATCATGCACCATGTTTCATTTCCGTCTAGTTCCCAAACCGGCAGCAGTTTGTCCACGCTTTGGTCGTAGTGCGCCAGCATGGAATTAATCATTTCGGCGTTGCGTTTGGGCTGCAGCAAGTTGAAAAATGGGTGGACGGCCCTATACGTGTCCCAAAGCGAAAAAACCGAATGTCTTGTAAAGCCATTGGCTTTGTGGATGTTGAAATCAAAGCCCCGGTACTCACCATTTATGTCCTGATAGATGTTTGGCGTCAAGAATGTGTGGTACAGCGCGGTATAAAATGTTTCCTTTTCTTCTTGGGTGCCTTCTATCTCGGCAACGGAAAGCTCTTTTTCCCACTTTGCCTGTGTCTCTGCAACAACTCTTTCAAAGTTCCAGTGGGGGATTTCCGCGTCTAGGTTCATCATGGCGTTGGCCGCGCTGACAGCCGATATGCCGATTTTCACCTGAATCGCCTCGTCTTTTTTTGTTTTGTATTTGGCGATGAATTGCAGATTTTGGCCAGACGCCTCGTTGCGGCTGCGGAAACGGTACGTGTTGTATATATGGGGCTTGCCGTCCGCCATTATCACGTGGTCGTCAAAGGGCCTAGAATACTTTGCCGCAAAGTACAGGTAGCGCTCTTTGCCCCAGCCATTCACCAAGTGGAAGCCCGTAACCGTCTGGTTGTTTTCCACGCGCACGTGCGACCATATCATCTTAAAGCGCCCACCGTGCAATTGGTGGTGCAGGTCGGTCAATATAGATGCCTGGTCGCTCTCTGGAAAGGTGAAGCGCATGATGCCCGATCTCTCTGCCGCCGCCAATTCCACGTTTACGTTGTTTTCCAGTTTTACTTGGTAGTAGCCGCAATAAGCGGTTTCGTTGTCGTGTGAGTATCTCTGTCGGTAGCCGGAGTCGGGGTCTGTTTTGGCCCCCACAATTATTTTTGGCTCGCCGATTTGGGGGATAAACAAAAAGTCGCCCAAGTCAGGGATGCCTGTTCCGCTTAGGTGGGCGCAGCTAAACCCCATGATGGACGTGTCGGAATATTCATAGCCCGATGCAGTGGCCCAAAGGGCGTCATCTGTGTCTGGGCCAAATTGTGCCATGCCAAAGGGCGTGGTAGGACCCGGATAGGTGTTGCCCTCGCCGTGCGTGCCCACCAAGGGCTTTATGAAGCTCACCTTTTTGTCCGCGCTTGGCTTGACCTGCGCCAATCTATTTGGAACCTGCTGCGGCCCCTTGTGCCAATTTATCTGCGGAAGCAGCAATAGCAGCGACAGCGGGAAGAGAGTTGCGGACAATTTACTTTTTTTCATGTATGGCCCCCAAATTGTGGATGAAAAAGTTAGATAGTGGCAAAGGTCAGAAGAACAAAATAGTCATTTACAATCATACATGAGGATTGATGACCAAATGACGATGACGACCACCTTGATAATAATTCTTTCCATCACGGCCGGGGTTCTGCTTGGACTCTGGATAGGCTGGAAAAACGGAAAAGCAAAGGGCGAAAGTAGGATAAGAAAGGATTTGGAACCCAAGCTGCGGGACGCAACCGACCGCTTGAAAGACTTGGATAGATCCATCGAGCATCAAAAGCAGATAAGCGAAATGCAAATTCAAGAGATGGCTAAATCCAATAGTGAACTGCAGCAGCGTTTGCAGGATTCCAATGAGGAAGCAAAGGCCCTTGCCGCAGAATTGGCTTCCGCAAAAAACAGGGTGACAGGGCTGGAGGCCATTTCTGCCAAAGACAGGGAAGCCCTAGATGCGGAGCGCAAGCAATTGCAGGAGTACAAGGACGAAGCCAAGGGCCTTAGAGCGGAACTGGGAGCCGCAAAGGAAAGGGCAAGCGAATTGGAGGCCGTTTCAGCAAAGGACAGAGAGGTTTTTGACGCAGAGCGCAAGCAGTTCGAAGACCTGCGGGCCAAATTCAGCGCAGAGTTTGAAAATTTGGCAAACCATATCTTTGAGCAAAAGAACGCCACTTTTCAAACCCAGAGCCGAGATGGGCTTAATTCGCTATTGACGCCATTCAAGGAAACGCTGGAGTCTTTCAGGAAGCGCGTTGACCAAGTGCATAGCGAAAGCCTTCAAGGGCAAAGTTCGCTAAAGATCGAGTTGGGCCACTTGCAGCAGCTCAACCAGCAGATCACTGAAGAAGCGGCCAACCTGACGAAGGCCCTAAAGGGTGACAAAAAGCTGCAAGGCAACTGGGGGGAGCAAAAGGTAGAACTCCTATTGGAAATGGCAGGGCTGCGAAAAGGCATAGAGTACGAAAGCCAGCCCACCTTCAAAGATGATGAGGGCAATAGCTACCGCCCCGATTTTGTGGTGAACCTGCCAGATGGCAAGCACATCATCATTGACAGCAAAGTATCGCTGGTGGACTATACGGCCTACGTTGGGGCCGAGACGCATGAGGAACGCCAACGCCACCTAGCCGCCCACGTCGCGGCCATCAGGAACCATATCAAGTCACTCAGCGGAAAGAAGTACCCCGATCTGCTAGACATTGATTCGCCGGATTTCACTTTTTTGTTCATCGCCATAGAACCGGCTTACATCGCCGCCGCAGAGCATGCGCCGACGCTGTTTCAGGAAGCCTTCGATGAGCGCATCGCGCTTGTCACCTCTACAACGCTACTGCCCGTGATAAGGGTGGTCGCAAATCTGTGGAGCCTGCAGCGCAGGGAAAAATCAACTCAGGAATTGGCCGACCTCGCCAGCCGCGTGTACGACAAGCTGCGCGGGTTCATCGAAAAAATGGACAAGCTAGGCAACCAGTTGGAAACTGCACAAAAATCTTACAAAGACGCTATGGTCACACTGCGAGACGGACGAGGGAGCCTAGTGGGCACAGCCGGAAAGTTTTCAGACCTGGGAGTAAAAATATCCAAGAAACTGTCCACCTCAGCGACTGCCGAGTCCCAAGGCGAGCAGATGAAGCAAGGCGAGGCGGACTACCTGCTAGACATAGACACCGAAGACCACAGCCTTGCGGGCAAGCGGCTAGGGATGAAGCACAAAAACTAGCCCGGCCTAGGCCTCAAAAAAAATTGCAAACTGCTATTGACAGGCTTTGGGCAGTGCCCTAGAATATTTGTATCATATTCCCAAAAACCAAATAACAAACCAACCGCTGCCGGGCCATCGCCGCATTTGTCGCTCATGGGCACGAGCAGCAAACCATGCGGAGACTGTATGAACACAGAGAAAACCACCGACATGACACAAGATGCCTTAGCCGTTCTGGGCGTCCTTTTGTCAGACAGCCCTACGGAGAGGCAAAGTCTGGCATGGAATAACCCATTTATTTACAGCAATTTCATATCAACGGGCCAACCCATGCACGCCTTTTGGCTCCGCAATGCCCATTGGCGGATTCCGCGCCCAAAAAACAATCCAGATTGCACACGCATTATAAGCGGGGCTATTTATTGCCAATCAGAGGAGAAAGATATATGAAGGCAAAAAACTTTTTGATTTTTCTGGCAGTAGCGATTGGGGTCTTGGCACCGTCTTGCCTATGCGCCCAGACAGGAGATTTCGAACCGTCTTTCAAGATGAGGACGGGCATCCAAGTGGTCTCATTCGAAGACAAGCTGAAACACGCCAATTACGGCTTTGGCGCCGCCCTTGGGTACAGGCTGACCGAAAGAGACGCTGTAAGCCTTGAACTAGGATGGGCGTACAAGTCTGGCGACGAGCGCAGACCCGACTATTACACCAACCTTGAAAGCCTTCCGACCGCTCCCGGCATAAAAGACGAACCGAATTGGAGCGAAGGCTGGCAGGCCTCTGGCCGCGTTAAAAATCTCGTGGAAGGTTTCTCCATAAGGCTCGCCTACGAAAGGCGATTCAATGATGCCCTATGGATAGGCGATTTCGGGTTGCTGTGCGGCGTACAGCTCGGCGGCTCCAAGTTTAAGCATGAGTACTTTGGCGACGTTGCCAACAGCGATTCAACGCTGGCACCTGGATATTTCCGAGATTCATTTTATGGCACAATCTTCAACAACCCGAACTCGATCTCGCCTTTTGTCGGCGTGACCAAGCACTTTGGTTCCTTCATCGCATTGGAACTCAACATCGTAGCATTCAGGTACGAAAGTGCCGAGTATGTCCACGAGGCCGGCCACAGCCTTGGTCCTAATGCAAACTGGGCGCACGACTACACCATCAAAAACAACCGTATGGCCGTTCATATTGAACTTGGCTATGTTGTGCGTTTTTAGGCGCAGAGGAGCATAGACTATGTGCAGAATATCGAAACTGAACAGCATTTCCTTGATTGTCGCCTGCATCGTAGCATACGCGCCGCTGATGGCTCAGGCAACCACTGGAACCTTGGTGGGTACAGTAAAAAACAAGAATGGCGAAACCATAGCCGGTGCGCTTGTCAGGCTTACATCGCCCAATTTGATGCTGCCGCGCGAAACCAAGAGCGACGAGCGGGGCAACTGGAGATTTGGACTTCTGCCCCCCGGTGAATACCGAGTTGTATTTTCAAAGGAAGGCTTTGTCAGCTCAGCCCGCCAAAACGTCAGGGTCGGGTTGGACACCATTGTCCGCGCTGACGTGGCCCTCACCCCCATTGGGATTGCCAAGGAAACTGTTGAAGTCATCGCGGAAGGTGGCGGCACCATTGACAAAAGCGACACAAAGGTCAGCACCAATTTTTCAGCCGAGCAACTAGAAGCGCTGGGATATAGCTCTTTAACTGGGGCCGCCAGCCTAGCGGCTGGTGCAGTCGAAAGCGAAGCCGGCGGATTTTCGGTGCGAGGGGCCACCATCACCGACACTCTATTCCGCATGGATGGCGTTGACATCAAAAATGACTTTCAGGGAATCGTGTCCGGCACTAGGTACTTGACTGACATGATAGAAGACATCCAAGTCAATCTTTCGCCTGTTCATCCTAGGTACGGGCGAACCACAGGGGGGTCTGTAAACGTCGCCACAAAGGCTGGTTCCAACACTTTCAGTGCCACCGCTAGGGCCTACCTCAACAAGACCAATGCATGGACTGCAAACAGAAGGGGCCTGCTGGACACAGAATTTGACGAAGGCGGCCGCTACAGCGACGCCTACACCACCAAGAGATACGACATAACGCTTCTTGGGCCGATCATCAAGGACAAGCTGTGGTTTTCCTTTGGCACCTCTTTCAATCCTGGCAGCGTGACCAACCGGATAATGACGTCGTGGCCCGATTATCCCGACATCAATTATGGCCCCATGAAGTTCACCACCACTGCCACCGCTGCTGTCCCCGCCACTGCTGCGGCGATAAACCAAAAATTGCTGGATGGCCCTGATGGGTACTATTATCCCGAATTCGATGCCCTCAAACATTTTCAGGAGCGCACAGACAGAGACTACTATCAAGGAAAGCTGACATGGACGTTTTTTCGAGATCACACGCTGGAATACTCATTTAGCCTTGAAAAGACCATCATCGCAAACCGCGATTCCACCACTAGTGCCACGGCCGGCTATGTGATGCTCTCAATGCTTGGGACGCAGAGTACGGAAAATTCCAACTGGGGGATAAACTACAAAGGCGTGCTTGGGCCTTCCACGCTTGTCGAGGCTCGCTATGGCTCCAGCGTGTCGGACATACAATGGCCAAACTACTTGCACCCTACCATACAAGACCCCATCATGATTTGGATTGGGCGCAGGGCCAACACAGGGGGAGGCCCAGGGCAACTGGAAGTCAACGCATTCACTGCCCGCCGCGCTGGAGTGGGCAACGAAATACGCGGCAACAAAGGTTGGAACATAAGCGCCAAACACTATTGGTATGGTTTTGGGCAGCACGAAAGCGAACTTGGGATAGAAAGCTATATGGGCA
The DNA here is from genome assembly GCA_031281385.1 of Holophagales bacterium. The sequence continues at coordinate 5,563 of JAITFL010000159.1, read as the reverse complement.
GGCTCCGAAGGGGTTCTGCATACGGCCCTAATAATCGCAGGTACTCCCTGACAGGGGTGTATCTAAAGGAAGGCATCGCAGACGTCAACGACCCGAGGGCCGAGTGGATGTTTGGCTCAGGCCCGTACATGGGGGTAAGCGTAAACGGTCAGTCAAGCACTGGCAGGTCTGGGCCCGCTGCGGTTTGGCGCCAGTATTTTGGTGTGGATGGAGAGCAAAACCCCATCAGCACTTCATTTTATGCCGCAGACCAATGGAACGTCAACGACCACTTGAGCGGCATGGTGGGCTTTAGGTTTGAAAAATACAAGATCAACAATACCGATGGCTCCGAGCTTGCTTCCAGTTCGCAGTTTATTCCAAGGGCATCGCTCAAATATGACCCAACTGGAAATAGCACCCATCTGCTGACGCTCAGCTACGCGCTTTACGCCAGCGACTTCTATACCGGATTCACAAATGCGTTTGCGTCAAACGCAGCCTCAACCTACTCCGACGTTGGGTGGACTGGAAGGGCTCTAGGCCAAGAACCATATAGGATCACGGCTGATGAAACGGTGCCGCTGGATGTGCTTGCATTTTTCACCTACCAAGATTTAATCAATCCAGAAAATTGGAAGAGGACGGATGGCAATTTCAACTCCTTTAGGTTTGAATCTGCGGGCGATACGTTTTATGTTGACAAAAACATGAAGCCCCCTGTCGCACATGAAGTAAGCTTCAGGTATCAGCGACAATTCGACAATAAATCGCTATTTTCATTCGGCCTGACACAAAAAAAGTGGAGACAGCTTTGGGCCATCTGGCAAGAGCATGACCCAAGGCAGTGGGTGCGCCTGACCGACCCCTTTGGCTCCGATGACGTCATTTACGCCCAGATGATACGCTACGGCAATTCGAGCAAGCTGAAAAGGGACTACTTTGGCCTAGAGGTGGATTTCAACCACATAATGACCAAGGTCTGGTCGCTCAGGACGGCGATTGGCTATTCAACCTTAAAAGGGAACGATGAGGGCGGAGATAGCGAGGGAGGGGGCTGGAACCAGCCCGCCGACACATTCCGCGACAATAGCACCACGCCATTGTTTTATAACAAGAACCTGATCTTGGGGGCAACGCCTCCCCCTGCCTTGGGAAAAGACCGCTGGGAAGAGAGCGATTTTGCGCCCTATGGCTACCTGCGCTCCCATCAACTTCTAAAGGGTAGAGTGACCCTAGTAGGGCGCTTCCCTCTGCACCGCGGCGGCCACGTCACATTTTCATGGGTGGCAGAATATGACACAGCGCGCGCGAATTCTCCCACAGCCAACGTCAGAGTGGGAACCCTCGACAGAGAATATCCCTTGCCCACGCTAGGAACCCTACCTTCATGGAACGAGAACTTTACCCGCCACTATATGGCCAGGGGGGCATGGTCGAACAACGACAATTTTCGGGTTGTGATGAATGTGAGCTGGCAGGTGCCACTAGGGATGAAAAAGATGAACCTTGTTGGAAATTTCCAGATATACAACCTATTCAACAACATGAGGCAAATAGGGATATACAGAAGCTATTTGTCTGGTTCGGGGGAAGAATCCATGTTCCCAATCGCCTATGATGTTTCGCGCTTTGGGACTACCCAGCCAGGGACGGCCAACGAATGGAGATACTACAACAGCGGAAGGTACGCCACCAGCAGCATAGGGCTGCGCTTCTAGGTAAGGAGAAAACATGAAAATGATCAAATTGTCCTTGGTTCCGCTTGTGGTCTTAGCTCTGCCTTTAGCATCAATTGCCGCTTCGCCACTACTGGCCCAAGAGGAACTCAAATTTTCTTTTCAAGCTGGACTAAGCTATGGCTTCGACAGCCTAGAAAAGATAACGAAAGAAAGAAAAGCAGGAAGCCTTGGATTCTCTTACCAGAGCAACATCGGCGACACAAAAAATGCGTGCCGCTTTAGCTTGCTGTGGAATTCATTTCCTGGTACCTTCGACCCGGCCGCCGGATTTGAGACCAGCCTCCAAAGCCTGCAATTGAGCGCAGACTTGTTTTTTTACTCGCCTTTGGAAGACATAAACTTTTTTCTTGGTCTAAGCGCCAACAACTACTTCGCCAGATACAGCCCAGAAGTGAGTGAAAATGGTGATCCCCTTCAAAAGGGCGTGGCGTTTGATGGCACAAAGTTGGGCGCCAGATTGGGGCTGGACTACCGCCATAGCAAAAAATGGTCGTTTGACGCGACCTTTAATCTGACTGAATACGGGGTGATTTACAGGCCCAAGGTCGGCGGCGTAAACCCCGCGTGGCTCCAATTGTCCGTGCGCTATCACTTCTGAGCTAAGGAGATACCATGAAAAAACACTTAACTTCTACCTTTGCATCGCTGGCGTTGGCCCTAGCATTGACAGGCTGCGGCGATTTTTTGGGGGACTATTCTTCCCCCGAACCGCCGCCAAGAATGGATCATGTGACAGGCATTATAATTGGCGCAACAGAGTTGACACTGATGGAAGGACAGGGCAGACTGTTGCTGGCGCAGGTAGATCCCCCATACGCCACAGACCCCAGAATAGATTGGTCCAGCAGCGATGCTGCGGTGGCCACCGTGTCCGCTAAGGGCACTGTGCTTGCCAAAAGCCCGGGGACTGCAACCATCACGGCTTCCAGCCGCGACGGCGGCATTACGGCCATCTGCCAAGTTACGGTGACACCGGCCGTACCCATTTATTCTACAGATGTCTATACGGCAGGACGCGTGGTCAATTCCGCTGGCCTGACCGAGGCCAAACTGTGGGTGGGCGGCATCGAACAGTATCTCGAACTCCAGCACGGCGGTCTTGCCGCTTCACAGGCCAGAGGGGTGGTAGTGGCCCCCAATGGAGACGTTTATGTGTGCGGGCGCGAAACCAGGCTTCCTGGCGCCGGCCAAACTAATTATGTAAATGTCTATTGGAAAAACGGAGAGCGTTTTGCGCTGGACCCAGAGGATGGCACGTACCACGGAAACCCTGTCCACGGCCTTGCACTCTATGGCGATGACCTCTATCTGTGGGGTGGCATGCAGCGGATGTCGCAGACTCCGACCCAAAGCACCAGAGCATGTTTTTGGAAGGTGACGCCAGATGGCAAAATTACGAGGATAGACCTCACGTCTGGCCTAAGCGGCACACTTTCTTACTGCACCGGAGTCGTGGTGTATGGCGGCGATGTCTATGCAGTCTTTTATGGAACCAGCAACCCCGATGGCACTATTGTGACAACGGCAAACTCGGCCAAGCTATGGAAAGCGACTGGGGGCGACTTTAGGCATCCCACAATCACCGAGCTTCCCAGCCCAAGAAGTGGCGCAACAACCGTCACGGGCCTATGGGTTTCCGATGGTTCCATATACGCGGTGGGAAGTTCGGCTGGAACTCCCACCATGCCGATATTTTGGAAGGATGGCAAAATACAGCCCTTCATATACGATGCAACAAGAAATGTCACTGTTTCCAAGGGCGCGTCTTTTGGCGGAAATATATATCTGGCCGGAACCCAGGCTTTTGAAGCGGCCCCAACGACCCGCGCCCAGCTATGGACAAATGGCGTTCCCCAGACCCTAGCCGATGTAACAGGAACAGCCTCCACCACCGCCACCTGCGTGTTTGCAAACGCCTCTGGCGTTTATGTCGGGGGCTTTAACGCTCTCGCCAGCCGGAATCCACTGGTCTGGATAAATGGCACCGCTTACCGCCACGCAGCCGGAGGGGCCACCGAGCCAGCGGTGGAAGGAATATTTGTGAAATAGATATTGTCCAAAATTAGTGGGCAGTGGTAAGTGATAAGAACTGATGCGGCTTCGCCGGACGCTCAATTCGCAAACTAATCCGCTTGGCAAATCCCATGTGCGAACCTGAACATCAGCTTGGATATTTTTTCCATCAGGTCGGCCTGCACTAGGTTGGGTGTGTCGCCGGGCAGGTGGTAGAGGTCGGGTGGGCGGGGGCCATTTGAGGATAGACTGACTAGAGGAACGCCCTTGTTGAAGAATGGCACTATGTCGCCGCTCCTCACGCCAATGGCCCTAATCGGCCTTATGTTGCCGAGCACGGACAGGCTGTCATCGCAGCTATCCAGCAGTTCTCTATATTGTTCCATTTGGTTATTCATGCCTATGTTCAATTTAGTCCCGATGCCCACCATGTCGAAGTTTATGAAGGCGGCCATTTTTTTGAACTGGGGAGGCAGGTTTGCGACAAAGTGGGCAGAGCCTTGGCCGCCCTGCTCTTCGCTGCCGAATAGGGCGAATACAACGCTGCTCTTGGGGCGTTTGCCATTTTTGGCAAATGCTTTTGCTATCTCCAAAACCACAGCACTACCAGAGGCGTTGTCCTCCGCTGCGGGGAACCTTAGCCCCAAGTGATCCCCAACGCCATCTAGGTGTGCGCCTATGACCACGCACTCGCTCTTTAGTTCGGGGTCGGAACCATCCAGCCAGGCCACTGCGTTATAGCCTTGGGCCTTTGGGAAATGGCGGGCCTTGACTGAAATATCAAAATGGGCGTTCAAGTTTAATGAAGCTGGCTTTTTTGTCTCCCTCAACTGCTTTTGCAGCTCTTGGCTGGTGGTGCCTTCTTCGATGGCTAGCAGCTTGTCAAAGTAAGCATCGCTTATCATAGAGGCAAAGAAGTCGGGTATCAGGTCTCCATTTGGGTGCGCTATCACAGAGGGATATACGTAGATGAGGCCCAAGGCACCCTTTTGGCTGGCCACTTTCATCCTTGTGCGGTGTTCATCGTGGTACACCCATTTTGTGTCATTGTCGGGCGTCCCCCTGAAACAGACGACAAATTTCCCCTTTGCGTCAATACCTGCGTAATCGTCATAGCCAAGCTCGGGCGCGTGGATGCCCCACCCCACGAATACCGAGCCACCGCTTGCTTGGCCCGAATCCGAAAATAACAATGGGAAAAAATCTTTCAGTATCTCTGCCTCTAGTTTTTCTTCTTTGACTGAAGCCAACATCTTGCCGCCGTCCAAGACGGAGTGGGGCTGTATGTATTGCTGGAGCTGACCCTTTAGGCCCAGTGCCTTAAATTGAGATAGAGTCCAACTGGCGGCAACAGTGAAGCCCGGTTGCCCTGTCAGCCTCCCCGCCATGTCTTTTTCCGACAACCTTGCGACAGTCGCCACTGCGTCGCGCCCACGGATTGACGCTTCGCCTTTTTGCGTTTGCGTCGCAGCCGTGGTCTGAGCGCTGGCCGTACATGCTGCGGCAAGAACTATGAATGACTGAAGAGCCGCCTGTTTAATCATTTTTTCCTCGTGCTGAAATTGCTATGAGGACAATTTGTTTATAGCCCTCTCAGCCCTGAACACTTCGCTGAGACTCCAGGCTTGGGCGTCGCAGCCTCTTTGGGTGTGGGGCGCGTCTCCATCTACTATCTCTGGCAGGTGGCCTATGCAGCCCTCGGAGAGCATGTAGTCCACGCTGCCAAGTATCGCCAAGGCCGCGTCCTTTGCCGCTTGGTCGTCTGGCCAAGCCATCGCCAGTGCCTCGCAAAAAGTGCCCAAGGGCCACACCCAGGCTGTGCCATTGTG
>JAITFL010000154.1 GCA_031281385.1 Holophagales bacterium | reverse complement strand
GTTTTGTACCCGTGTCATAGGCATAAAGAGTGATGGGGACCTTGGCGTCGGAGCGGTCGGACAGGAAATAGACCTTGTTGTCTATCCACATCGGGTTGAAGTCGTTGCTGTCGGTGCGGGGTATCTTCACGACGCTAGAATCTTTCAGGTCGGCTATCCATATATAGGACGCGCGTCCGCCCCTGTAGCGTTTCCACGCCTCGAAGGCCCTGCCGACTGGCTCGTAGGCCAAAAACTTGCCGTCGGGCGAAAAAGAGCCGTGGCTGGCCATCGGCAATGGCACCAACTCTGGCCATGCGCCATTGGGCGACATGGTGAATAGCTGTTGGGTTCTTCCATTTGCTTGGCTAAACCTGGCTGAAGAGAAAATAACTTTGCCATCGGGCGTCCAGCCCTGCACGACGTCGACGCCTGGGTGGTAGGTCAGGCGCTTTGGCACTCCTCCTGTTGTCGGCACGATATAGACATCTAGGTTGCCTTCGTATTCGCCTGTGAACGCTATCATGCTTCCGTCGGGGGAAAAATATGGCCTAGACTCGGTGCCTATGCCCGTTGTCAGCCTTTTAGCATCGCCGCCTCCCCTGCCCACTATCCACAAGTCTCCCGCATGGGAAAAGACGATATTGTCCTTGCTCAAGGCTGGCAGCCTTAACAGCAGCGGCGATTGTGCCTGCGCGAATGCCCCCGCGGCCAGCAGGAGGATGGTCGGTGCGTGTTTCCAGTTCATGGTTGCTCCTATGTGTGGATGGTTAAAAATCGCCTATACAGACTAAAAAATGGCATACATACGTTATGGCGGGCAGCAATTCACTGACCGCCCTAGCCTTCAATGTACGAACGCTCCCAAGGCTACTTCGTTTCAGCAGCCGCCTTTTGCAGTGCTTCCCACAGGCCCTCGACGTGCCTCATTTCTGTCGCCTGCGCTCCTATGGAGGCGCGGATCAGCCTTTGGCCCTTTACCATTGCCGTCGTGACAAATTGCCGCCCTGCCGCGTTTATGGCGTCTGCTATAACTAGATTGTGAGCGGAGAGCGCGTCCTCGTCTGTGGCCATGCCTGATGGAACGTGTCTTAGCGAAACCGTCTGTAAATGCGCGGGACCCATCCGCTGCCAATTTGGTGCCGAATCTATCTGGGCGGCCAGCCAAGCTGCGTAGGACACGTTGCGCCTGACGAGTTCCTGAATGGCCTCTACTCCACGATCCAGTATCAGAAACCACAGTTTGAGCGACCGGAAGCGCCTGCCCAGGGGAATGCCCCAGTCCCTAAAATTGTTCACTTCCGCGTCAAAGGCCGTCCGCAGATAGCTTGGGTCGGTACCCATCACGCGGATCAGGTGCTGCGGGTCTTTTACGAAATAAGCAGTCAGGTCAAAGCCTACGCCCATCCACTTGTGGGGGTTCGTCACTATGCTATCGGCATGTTCTATGCCCTCCCACATCCACCGATATTCGGGGCAGGTCATTGCCGTCCCGGCCATTGCAGCATCAACGTGCAACCATAGGCCATGTCGCTTTGCCAACTCTGCCATCTTTACCAGTGGGTCCAGTCCCGTTGTCGCGGTTGTTCCGATTGCCGCGACAAGCGCACATGGCCGCCGGCCTGCGTCAAGGTCGGCCTGAATGGCAGCCTCTAGTAGATCAATCCTCATCGCATGGTCTTTGTCTGTTTCAATCAGGTGCAGATACTCGCGCCCAAAGCCCGCCAACAGCGCACCTTTGGGTACTGAACTGTGGGCCTGGTCGGATGCGTAAACAGTAAGGGGCGAGACTTCGGCTTGCATCCCCCCCCTGTTTTGACTGAAACCTGTGGTGCGCTCCCTAGCGCATAGCAAGGCGCAGAAAGTGGCGGTGCTGGCGGTGTCGTGTATCACGCCAGAAAATGATTCTGACAGCCCCAGCATCTGCCTGAGCCAACTCATGACAGTTTCTTCCACCTCTGTTGCAGCAGGGCTGGTCACCCAGCTCATCCCTTGAACGCCCAGCCCAGAGGCCACTAGGTCACCAAGAACGGAGGCTAGGTCGGTGTTGGATGGGAAATACCCAAAGAAGCCTGGGTGGGTCCAATGGGTTATGCCTGGCATCACCACCTCGTTAAGCGTCTGCCCAAGCCCTTCCAAGCCAACTCCCTTTTGTGGGGGCTCTTTGGGAATTTTCGCTCTGACGTCCCCGGGCTTGGCGCGGCTCATCACGGGGAGCGTTTCAATGCGCTCCCTATAGTCGGCGACCCAATCAATCAATTCATGACCTATGCGGCGAAATGCGTTTGTGTCCATGTCTTTCCTGATGCCCCGATTGATGCACAGAGCTATTGGCGGCCTATGTTGTGGCCACGCAATTGTTAAATTGTTTGTTTACTAGCACGAATAGACTACTTGCCCACTGGCTCAAAGAATGTGACTATCCCGCTGGCTATGTCGTGTATGGCAGGTACTAGCCAAATCTTTTTTTGCTCAATGGATTCGCGAATGACGGGACTCTTCTCGTAAACCGACTTGGCTTGGCGGATGGCATTAACTTTAGCCAAGCGGATTTTGTAGTCTTGCTCGGACTCGTTGGGGTCTCTGGGGGTAGATTGCAGCAGTCCGTCCATGACTTCTTGGAAAACATGGAAATTTCCATGCATGTGTTCGTCTTTTGCGTCCGCAACTGCGCCGATGGCACCGCAGAAGGTGTGGCCAATGACAACGACTATTTTTGACTCTAGGTGTTCGACACCATACTCAACACTGGCTATCCCAAGGGTGTCCGGGCTGTTGCCCGCCGACCTGATGGAAAACAGCCTGCCCAGTTCCTGGTCAAAGACGAAGCTGTCTGTGACGCGGGAATCGGAACAAGTTACAAGGACGGCAAATGGGGCCTGCCCCTTTGAAAGGGATTCTCGCAGACTGGCATCCTGGGAGGCCAAGAGAGTTCTCACGCGCCCGGTGCTAACAAAGCGCTCGTTACCCGCCTGCAGTTCGGCCAACGCGGCCTCTGGAGTGTCTATGCCATAAACGGATATGATCTGTCTGCGTTTTGCAAGCTCCTCCTGGAACTTTGCGTTTGCCTGGTAGAGGGCCGTGGCCTTCTTCTCCGCCTCGCTCACATTCACCACGACCTGTTGTTGGACAGCGGGTTTGGCCGTCTGCTTGGAACTTGCTTGGGACCTGGGATTTGCTTGGGGCTTAGCACCGGCAGCTTGCGCGTTAATAGACTGTGGCACGACGGTGGTGGGCGTCGCAAATTTTTCGGCCTCTACAGGTGTCGCGCTCTTAATTGATTCAAGTGCCGCTTCTTTGGCTGGAGTCTGCTTGGGCTGATCCTTCTTCTGGACTGGCTCTTGATGCCATGCGGCCAAGAATAGAATTGCGAGAGTTAAATAAAGGTTCATTATTGGTACCCCTTTCTGGTGTCAATCCAAATTATAGCAAAACGCCCAGCGTTGTCCAGCTGAACACTGTTTCGACTTCATGACTGTCACGGTCTGGGTAATAATGTCGCCAAACGTTCCACTGCTTCCCCCAATTTGCTTAAGCCACTGAACTTTCCTTGGAAATGCTTGCCAGAGCCTCCACCCTTCCCTTCCAGCGTGGATGCAACCTCGCGGCCCAGGCTTGGCACGTCGGCCTTGCATTGGTGCCAGCGGCCAAGCTAGACTAGAAAAGCCAACACCGTTCTTTTCCGCCGTCAAAAAGGCCAGTGCACCACTCTCCGCTTCCAATAGGTTGCGCGTCACCTTTTGCAAAAATGCAGCGTCCTTGTTTTCAAAATGATGGCAGAGCAGGCCCCAGTGTCCATGACTTCCCTGCGCCGCAAGCGATTTTGTGTACAAGCAGGTGTTGATGTCCAGGCCAACGATCTCGACCAGCCTCACATCGCCTTTATGCCTATCGGGCAGACCTCTAGAGCGCACATTCATAGAGGCATATTCCTATCTCCGGCCCTCCCCTGCCCGACACTTCCCCTTGCTGTGCAATCTATAGGCAAATCGGGCCAAGGCATAGAATCCTGGCAGGGAAAAAATATGGGCGAACAGCCACCAACCTGGCAGGCGGATGGCCATTTGGAGCCAAAGGTCGCCCGCCGAAAACACCTGCCTGGTACTCGCATCCACACCATAGATCGTTTCGGCTAATGGCAAGCCGCCCAATTCTGGGGCCATCCGAAGCAGTTCTGGGTTCTGGATTGGGAAGGACACTATGAGGCCTCGCCTGTCTCTAGCACCAGTCCAGTCAACGACAGAGCGGCAGTGTGGGCATTCGGCGTTGTATGCAACTAGGAGGTGGGAGGCCACCGCTACATGGCCCCGGCCGCCGCCTTTAGCTCCTGCGCCCAGGCCGCTGAGGTCTTGATGCCATGAGGGGGTTCCAGTGCTTTTTGGTATTGCTTTGTTTCGCCTTGGTGGTCAATTACAAAGTCCGACTCTTCAAGGTAGGTCGTCACGGGCAACGTGGCAGACGCCAACCCAGAAAGGGCAGACGGGATGGGTTCCAGCACCAAGCTGAACCTCGCCTTTTTGGCCACCTTGGCCAATAGCTCATTTTCGGCGGCATCGCTCAGTTCAGAGTCATGGTAAATGATCACCGCCTTGACCTCGCCGGCTTCGATTTTGGTGAGCAGTTCTTCGGCTCCAAGCTTGTACCCTTTCTCCAATGCGCCCGACTTGTTTATCGCTCCGTCGTCGGACTTTTGTATGGAGGGGTTTTGAATCGGGAAGCACCTGTTCCCATGCGCGTAGCGCAGCGAATCTGACGAGGCCAGTTCGCCCAACTGTTGCAGGGCTCCGCAACCAAATGTGGCCTGGGCCAGCACCGCGACTGGGGCATTCGCGGACAGCGCACTGGCGATGTCCATAATTTGGGCCGACTTGCCTTTCATCGTGGGCGAACACTGCCTTTGGGAAGGCTCTAGGTCGTAGCGGTGCCACGCAAGCCTTTCTTCGTCTGAGATCAAGCGCTGCAGCGAAAGCTCGCCATCGAACCTTGGGCGGAAGCGCCACAGTTTATTTTGGTCAATATCCGCCCAAATAGGCTTGGCGTCTGCCCCATGGCGGCTGATGGTGGGGATTGGCTTTAGATACCACGCCCGCTTCTTGAAGCGAAAATCCTTTGCGGTCATCGCCCCGGCCGGGCACAGTTCCACTATGTTGCACGCAAATGGGTTGGAATCCAGCGTC
>JAITFL010000139.1 GCA_031281385.1 Holophagales bacterium | reverse complement strand
CCAGGAGCTCCAGCAGGCAGCCCGTTGGACACCAGGGACGACAATCCGGTGTTGGCCTGAGGCGGCAAGGCTCCGGTTCCAGTTAAATCCCACTGGCTCATGTTGGTTCTGCTAAGAAGCGCGCCCAGGTACCCACTTGCCCAGTAGTTTGAAGTACTGCCGTTAGCGAAGTTGCCGTCTATGGGGCGGTACGAACCCATTGTCCAGCTACGGACGGGCGGAGGAGTTGCGCCGCCGCGCACACCATAGTCCCACCAGAAGAAAGCACTGCTGTAGCGCGCTTCAAGTATGCCAGAAGAACCTACGATGCCACGATAGCCCATGTTCCAAGTTCTGTAAGTGGTGCCGGTGGTATCCCAAGGCCCCATTTCTACTGTCCGGCCCTCATTTTGTCTATATACTTTATTTTCGTTATAGCCGTACTCCAACTGATGCTGAGGCAGTACCTGCCAATAGACCGTGAACTGGTTGAATGTCTGTTCGACAATATTGGTTCTGGTTGCATCGTATTCACTGGCCGAAAATAGCTCCGCCCTTCTGATGACATCGCCGGTGGGGTCCTGGTAGTATGTGCCCATACGGTTATAGGGCTGCGGGTCACCTTTGGTGCCGAGATAGGTTGACCAAGCTGTGTTGGCGACACTGTACGTCGTGGGGGTCAGTCTGGTCCCATAGGAAAATGTGATGTGATCTTTCCATATAGGGCCTGTGAGCGAGAATTCCATGCTCTTGGTATAATTGTCAACGCCTGGGTTCACGGTTGGCAGGGCTGGACGGTAGCTGGGGTCGCGGGGGTACGGATAATAAAAGTCATCACGCTGTCCCCAGCCGCTGGGGCGGGAAATATTCCATCTGGCTGTGCCTGAAAATGTGTTGGTACCCCTAGCCGTGACGGCGGACAAGAGACCGCCGTCACTGTTGCCGTATCGGGCGTTTAAGGGCGACTGAATTATTGCGATGGACTCTATCAGGTCGCCGACGGGCAATATCCCTTGCATGGTCTCGTTGCTTATCATATTGTCAACAGTACCGCCGTTTACCATGACACGTGTCGAGGCTCCCGTGCCTCCGCGGATGTGAACATTGACTCCGCTCTGCGAGATGGGATTGGTCGTGTTGATGCCGGGTGCTAGGCGGCCGAGGTTGCCAAACGACCTGCCCGAGAGTAGTTCAAGAAAATCGGCAGAGTAGCTGGTTTGGACAATCGTGTCCGTCTTGTCTTTCTGGGCGATTATCGTGGATGCGCCAGTAATATCAACTGTCTCGGATTGTGTAACTATTTCGGTCAGGCTGGTGCTGGCATTCGCCACTTGGCCTGCGACTATGCGCAGCGTCAGTTTGCGGGTCATATAGCCGCTGAGTATGTAGGTGACAGTGTATTCGCCATTGGGCAGCAGGGAAACGCGAAACTGGCCATTGGCATCTGTGATAGTTTGGCGCACTTGAAGCATCGAGGGCGATGCAAGTTGCAGCCGGACGCCCTGCAATGGCTGGCCGTTCTGGTTGGTCACCCTGCCCGCCAATGCTGCGGTGGTCAAGTCCTGAGCGTGCAGTACGCCACCAGCCAAAACCGCCACCAATGCGGTAAGTAAGAGGTTTTTTCGCATATTGTTTTATCTCCTTTCATTCAATCAAAAAGCCAAGGTGATGGCAAATTCCAAGGCAGTACCCCTGGTAATGCCGGTGGTCGTCGTCCCTTTTCCGAGCTTGTCTTCGGGGGGCATGCCTTTGTAGTCATACGAGTAAGGAACATAGTCCATATGCCACATCCCAAAATTGCGCAACGTCAGTTCAAAGCCAACGTCTTTATTGAGGCGGCACTTCAAGCCGGCAAAGACGCCGGGCGAAATCTGGCTTTCCTCTCTAAGGAAAGCAGCACCGTCATAATCTCCCGGCGTAGGGCCTGTACTCGGGTTTGGCTGAAAGTTAAATGTATAAGAGACTTCGCTGCGGACCTTGAATCTGTCAATGCCAAGGCCAGCAAACCATTCCAGACCTTCAGTGTGCAAAAATGGAACGCTGAGCGGGGCATGGTAGGCAAACCTCAAGTTGAGGCCCGCGCCGTACTCCTTTCTGTCGTCAACTGAGTATCTTGGATTTATGGGTTTCCCTGCATGATCAAGGATTGCTCCTGGGTTGGTACCCCACGGATAGGCATCGTAGTGCCGCCCTGTGGCATATTCCCAAGTCAATTCAGCCGAGAGTGCTTGGCCGCCACCGAACATCTCCCTTCTGACCTCGAATCCGACGCCCCCCACCTTGTTGTCGAAGTGCGTCTTCTGCATGTCCCCGGCAGTCAGCCCCGCCCGCAGCTTGAATAGATACGAATACGGCGATTCGCCGTCCTGCTGCGCCAGCAGGCCAGGCGCACCGGCTAGGGCACCGAGCAGCGCAACCGCCGCCCCAGCGCGAAAAATTCTGTGGACCTTCATTAAAGCACCTCCTGTATAGGGAAGAAAAACCATTAATTGATTCGCCACCCGCCGCTTGGCGGGAGGAAAGTTGGAAAGATGGCTCGACTGGTATTGGGGCAAATGGACAAATGCGGCCCATAGCTAGGCTGGGGGCGGCGGAAGGCACGTCCAGCCCGTTTTCGCCGTGGCGCGGCGAAAAAATATAGTTGGCTCAAAGTAGGCGTGAGGTCACAAATGTTGGAATCATTGGACTATTGAGCCGTCCGTTTTGAATTTGTGTGCGTTTTTCCCCATGAACCTGACGTGGAATTTGTGGACTTGGGGTTCGGTTGTCTGTCACCAGCCCAGTTCAGGCAAGTTTCAGAGAGTTTCCAAGCAATTCAAGGATGGGTACTGGGAGTGCGTTTTTCGCTTTGCCAGCGGTCAGCAACTTTTAGCACTCGACATGTAACATGTTTATAAATCAATAAGTTGTGACAATCAAAAAAAGTTCCGCACATTCTTGAAAAAAATGTGGAAAAAGCGTGGAAAAAACACCTGCTCATGTAAAAATGGTGTAACTTTATAGAGAGGCCACATGATAGTTTCCACAAAACAGCCCACTCTTCCGTTTTCGCCGCGCCACGGCGGAAACGGGATAGCAATGGCATTTTGCCCTCCACGTTCATTATAAATCCACGGTATTTCCACGAAACAATCTGCGCCAAATAGAATTAAACAGTCGCATTATCCAATGTTTTGGGAACTACATACTTGACTCCACAACAAATGAATTGATCATCTCTTGATGTACTCATGGTTGCACCTCCTTGGCCTTACTCCGCCGTTCTGTCCTGTTTTGGTCTATTGCTAACAATGATTTATTCATCTCTCCCTTCCTTGGGAGTTGTTGTTATTGATGATGTTACGAGTTTGTGGAATCAAGTATATAGTTCCCAATGTTTTCAATAATTATATCCTACTGCCCACTATATGATTTTATTTGGAATTGGAATGCGTGACCGAACGTCGTACTCAAAATGCTATATTTTGGGGGTTTTCTTACCGTCGTCGCTCGCAAGCTCGCACCACCCCAGTCGGCCCCCAGACTCCCGCCGCCAGCCGCCTGTAGGACGGCTCTTTGATGGACGCGAGATTTAGGGGAAATGGCTTTGACGTACATTTTCTAAATGAGGACAATACTCCGTTCAGCACTTGGCTTTTTGGGCACTGCCTTCGAGGTAGACAATACTTATCCTAGCCACTGACCCCTGACACTTGACCCCTAATTACTACCAACCTGCGCCCCACCATCCACGCTGCGAACAGGAACAGTGCACCAACACCCCAGCCCCAGCGGTAGCCTAGGTGTTCCATAGGGAAGCCTAGGACAAAGCTGCCAAGGCCGATGCCAACATCGTACGAAAAATATAGGGTGCCAACGGCGGAGCCTCGCCTATTCGCGTCCGCCCTGTCTATGGCGTAAGCCCAAGCGAGTGTGTGGGCCAAGCCAAAGGTGGCACCGAATACCGTGCCGCATACAATGTGGCGGATCAGGCCGCCAGGAAGCAGTGCCAGGCCAAGCGCCGATGCGGTGGTTATTGCAAGCATAGCCGGCATCAGCCTTATCGGGTTTTCGCCCATGCCGCGCCAGCCCAAGAACATTCTCAATAGCACCATGCCAAATCCATAGCAGGAAACTAGCGCAGAGGGCCACAGGAAACCATTGTCAACAGCCTCTTGTGCGCCATACGAGGGAATGGCACCATAGCAGATGGCCATGCAGAGCATGACAACGCATGGAGCTATGATCCAATTTCCGGGCCATTTGTAGGCTAAGGATTCTACAGGCTTATTGGCTGTATGCGCTGTCTTTGGCGGCGCGCCAAGTATGGCGAAGAGGGAAAGCGACAAAACAGCCAGCACCAGCATCAATGTGGAGAATCCTATGCGGGGCATCAGCCAGATGCCGACTATTGGGCCTATCGCAGCACCGAGTGGCGCGGCCATGCCGAAAATCGCCAGCCCATCTGCACGGCGGCCCTCCGGCAAGATGCCACCCACCCAAGTGATAGTGCCAGTCCTAAAGCCAGACCAAACTACCCCATGCGGAAGGCCGATCAAAAAAAATAGCCACACATGGTTCAGAAAAGCATAGGCGACAAAGCAAGCAGTGGTGACTATAGCAGCCCATTTCAAGACAGCCCTCTGCCCATAGCGATCGCCAAGGGGCCCCGTGAATAGCGCACCTGCGCCCGAACCCAGCATGTAGGCGGCGGCGAATTGTCCGCTCTCCTTTACGCTTGCGCCAAGCTCCCTCAGATGCAGCGGAACCGAGGGCAGCAGGGCATAGCTGGCTATGAAACTAAGAAAGTAGAAAACCCAAATGATCTGAAATGTGCGACCGTAGCCGCTACTGGTGGTTTGGCCGCCATTGTTCGCCATGTTTGCAGTATGACACCAGTTTAGAGTTACAAGTTACAAAAAAATCCTTGCACTGTGCGAGTTCACGTATGGCATTAATTGCAACAGCAATTGGGAATGGTATGAACCCAAAAAGCTAAAAAACATAGCCATTATTGGGGTGTGGGACTCGGTTGGAGGGTAGGTCATTGAGGCCGCGCATGCGCGGCAGTATTAAGCAGTATTAAATTAATGCGGGCTTCGCCCGCGCCATGTTTATGCCGATTGGGCACGCGGCGAGGTCATTCGCCGCTTAAGCTCGGGGGGAGGCGTTGCGGCCTGTTGCGTTTTGCTCCAGGGTTTTGGAAAAGCTTCCTAAATGCTAACTGGGGATTCGCTCGGTCACGCTCACATGCGAGCGTCTTCCTCTTTTTAAGCCGCCCAAGTGCTGCTGGCATTTGAGGCTGCACTGCAACCTCAAACGCTCATTGCACTAGTGCGCCTTCCCCAGACCCCTGCTACTCGCTTCGCTTACGGCCCTATACACGGGCGGATACATGGACACGACTTCGATAATAGGGCTGACGCTCACTGAATGGCTCCGATAGGATGGCAGATGCATGGAGATGGTTCCGGTGGGCGAGCAGATGCTTGGGGGAAGACTTCGATGAGCGCTAGAATTGTTTTGCAAGAGGAACAAATGACCGAAAGCGCAAGCACTTCTCAGCGCGTCCGCCAGTGGGCGGCGATGCTATCCGTTGCCGTGGGAGTGATAATACTGGCGGCCAAGTACTACGCCGCGGCAATATCAGGTTCCGCCGCGCTATGGTCAGACGCCATCGAAAGTGTAGTGAATGTAATCGGCGCGATATTCGCTTTTGGTGCTGTGCGACTTGCGGAAAGGTCGGCGGACAGGGAACACCCGTATGGACATGGAAAGGTGGAACATTTCAGCGCGGCGTTTGAAGGCGGGCTGATAGCCCT
>JAITFL010000036.1 GCA_031281385.1 Holophagales bacterium | reverse complement strand
GATACGCCGCATTGTTGATGAATCGTCAACTACTAGGATCTTCAAAGCAGACTCCTATGATGAGAGGATCAAGACGATTGCGCTTGATCGGATGAGTTGATTAGTGCAAGAAGAGCATTAAGGTCATCGGGATATACGTTGAGGAACTTCACGCCAAGCTCGAATTCGCCATCGTCCAGAGCCTCGACCCTTACCACCTGTCCGACTGCCACCAGAGCTTTCTGCTCAAATGGCTGCGTGGGGCTTGATGCGCGGACTGCATAGTTGACGAAGCCTGGCACCCTTACTTCCAGCTTGATCATTGTGCCGAGCGGAAGTTCGCTCTTGGACGAAACGAGAAGGCCACCGCCAGAAACGTTTTTGTACTTGGTCTGTATTGCTTCGGCATCTTTCTCGAATGACAGTTCCCGGAAAGCCACTTCCGCCTCCATGGGCATTCTGCGGAAAGATCGCTGTTCTTGGGTCATGAAAAACTTCCCCCTTGCTATTACCCTATACTACCCTCAGAGCCAGGTCAATATCCCAAAATGGATAAAGAACCAAAAAATATATTTTTTTTTTGTTGTTCAGCCCCACCGATCCATCCCCCCACCTGCAAAAAAAGGGGAAATGCACGAAAATCAAAGATATTTTCCAACAAATATAACGGCGGCGGGGGGGGCTCCCCCGCCGCAAACCATGCAATGATTAAAGGCCAGGGTGTCGCGCCCAGCGCGGCAGGCTCTGGCTTCAAGGGGGGCGGATGGCGAAAATTGGCCTTATTTCTCTGGGGTGCCCAAAGAACCTCGTTGACAGCGAGGTCATGCTGGGCCATTTGAGGCAGGGCGGCCACGTTATCACGAAAGACATGGCCGAGGCCGAAATATTAATTATTAATACATGCGGCTTCATCAAAAGCGCGAAAGAAGAGAGCATACAGGCGATATTGGAAGCCGCCAGCATGAAGCGGCAGGGGCGGTGCAAAAAATTGGTGGTAGCCGGGTGCTTGGTCGAAAGGCACAGAGAAGAGCTGTTGGCGGAGATGCCGGAGATAGACGCAGTGGCCGGGACAAGGGAGGTCGAGCAGATTTTTGAGGTCATCGAAAATTGCGGGCGCGGCTTGACCAAGCCCGCAGACCCTCTATATATGTACAGCGAGCGCAGCCCGCGCGTACTCTCCACGCATCCAGGGATGGCCTACATCAAGATCAGCGAAGGCTGCAGCCATTCCTGCGCCTTCTGCGCTATACCATCCATCCGTGGCCCCCAGAGGAGCCGCCCCATGGCGGGAATACTGGAGGAGGCGAGGCGGCTGGTTGGACAGGGCGTCCAAGAATTGATACTGGTGGGCCAAGACACAACGGACTATGGAAGCGACATTGGCCAGCCCCGCGCACTGGAAAGCTTGGTCAGAGAGCTTGGCAAAATAAGCGGCCTCAAGTGGTTCCGCATCCAGTACGCCTATCCAAACAGGCTGTCGGAGAGCCTTTTGGAGGCCATCGCCGAGACTGGCAACTGCTGCAAATATTTCGATGTCCCTCTCCAGCACGTCAGCCCAGGTGTCCTAAAGTCAATGGGGCGGGGCGGCGGCAGGGCGCAGTTCATCGGCATGCTCCAAAGGATACGGGAGAGGGTGCTAGGCTCCTTTGTCAGAAGCAGCTTCATAGTAGGCTTCCCAGGCGAGGACGACGCAGCGTTTGGCGAGCTATTGGATTTTGTAATCGAGGCCCAGTTTGATCATCTCGGCGTCTTTGCTTACAGCCGCGAGGAAGGCACGCCGGCATATCCGCTGGGCGACACCGTGCACTGGCGCACAAAGGAAAAGCGCAGGCGGATTTTGATGGAGGCGCAGCAGGGCATCAGCAGGGCCAAGAACCAGGCGATGGTGGGTCAGCTACTGGAAGTGCTGGTCGAGGGCACCCACGAGGAGAGTGAATCAATATTAATAGGGCGTCACCAAGGCCAGGCTCCAGAAATAGATGGAAGCGTATTGATAGTGGACGGCAGGCCAGAACTTTACAAAATTCAGAGCGTCTTGGTCACCGAGGCTCACGCCTACGACTTGGTGGGAGTGATAGTCTGATGCCAGCTTAGAGTTTAGAGAGGTCTAAGCTGCCAATTTTCCCTTTCACGCGGATCGTGCTAGGATTTTCAATAATGATGTTCCAAACGACCAATGCCCAGTTGTTATTGATGCCAGCCGTTGAGAAGGTGCGTCAACATGGAGTTCTTAGCCATGCCTGAGTACGAAAAAAAAGATGCTCCTGCTTGGGCTTGGTGGGCCGCCACTGGCCTTTGGAGCGGCAAACTAAATCCAGCCCCAGGCACTTGGGGTAGCCTCGCCGGCTGGGGCGCCTGGTTTGTGGTCATCTATATTATTAGGTTCCTCCCTGCCATCGCCTTCGAATGCATCCTTGCAGCCGCCACTCTGTTGCTGGTCTTTGTTTCTGTCAAAGCGTCGGGGATGGTGGCCCGCCAGGTGGGGGAAAGCGACCCAAGCTACATAGTCTGCGACGAGTGGGCAGGAATGTGGATAGCCCTCTGGCCCACAAGGCACGAGGCTGAACTGGCGATGGACAGTGGCGGGTGGAAGTTGGCTTTTTCCGGCATGTTGGTCGCGTTCCTGCTGTTCCGCGTATTCGACATTTGGAAGCCTTGGCCCATCTGCAAGCTTGAAGCCCTGCCAGGCGGATGGGGCATAACCTTGGACGACGTGGCCGCCGGAGTGTATGCCGCCATTGTGCTGACGGTGGCGAACATGGCGATTTGGCTGTAGGGGCTAGGAAAAAATGATGCGGCGAAAAGTGCCGTGCGTGGCCACTGATCCCTGATTTCTGACCTCTAGCTCTATACGTTGAACAAAAACTCCACCACGTCGCTGTCCTTGACGATGTAGGATTTACCCTCTTGCCTCTGCTTGCCGGCCTCTTTTGCGCCATGTTCGCCCTTGTGCGCCACAAAGTCGTCGAAGGATATTACCTTGGCGCGAATGAAGCCGCGCTCGAAGTCGCTGTGGATGGCACCGGCGGCCTGCGGGGCAGTTGCGCCGACTGGTATAGTCCAGGCCCGCACTTCCTTTGGCCCGGCGGTGAAGAATGTCTGCAAGTTCAGTAGCGCGAAACTGGCCCTTATCAGGCATGTGAGGCCAGGCTCTTTCAGTCCAGCCTCATCCATGAACACTGCGCGGTCGTCTGGCTCCATCTGGGCCAAGTCGGCCTCCAGTTTGGCGCATATTGGGATGAGGGGCAGGCCCCTCTGGGCCGCGGCCTTCTCAAGTGCCGCGTAGTGCGAGCTGGCGGAAGGGCAGGGGATGTCTTTTTCGTCTATGTTGCCCACCAGCAGCATGGGCTTCTGTGTGAGAAGGCAGTAGCTCTTCAGCGAAAAAAGCTGGTCTTTGTCTAGCTCTACGGTGGATGCCCATCTGCCATCATTCAGCGCGGCAAGCAGTTTTTCAAGTGTGGCCACCATAGCGATGGACTCTTTGTTGCCCGACCTAGCTGTCTTTTGGTTTCTCTCCAGCGACTTTTCAAGGACTTCCATGTCCTTGATGATCAGCTCCATGTCAATGGTGTCCAAGTCCCTTAGAGGATCCAGCGCTCCGTCAACATGCGGCACATCGGGGTTTTCAAAGCAGCGCACCACTTGTACTATGGCGTGCATGTCGCGGATGTCGCTCAAAAAGCTGTTGCCCAGGCCCTCACCCTTGCTCGAACCCCTGACCAGCCCAGGGATGTCAACAAATTCTTGCGTGGCGTGTATTATTTTTTGGGGCTTCTCAATTTCCGCCAGTTTGTGCAGCCTGTCATCGGGAACGTCCACCACGCCAGTGGTTGCAGATGTCGTGCAAAACAAAAAATTGCCGCTGGCGGCGCTGCCCTTTGTCATCGCGTTGAACAAAACGGATTTGCCCGCGCCCGGCAAGCCCACTATGCCACACCTTACAGCCATTTCACTCTCCAAAAGCGCGAACGCGCCGGAGGGCGCACCGTCAATTGTCCATTATTAATTGGAGTACTTGCAAAAACAACCCAAACCATTGCAATGATCCATCATTCAACCATTGTCAATTGTCCGCAGTGAATTGTCAATCTTCTCTAAAGGGGCGAATGCCCTAAGAGGAATGTAGCCAAAATCGGCGTTGGCTTTGACGCTGCTAATAGCAAATTGCGTTCAATTGACATTGAACGCTGTACGCCAAAGTTTTTGAAAACGCTGGGAAACCCAGCATTTTCAAAAACTTGCGGGCGTCGGTTCCCGCCGCCTTATACCGATTATGCAATCTTTGATAGCAAATCGGTATAAGGCAGCGTCAAAGACTTTACGGCGATTGGCTACATTAAAGTGGAATGAAGCGAGCCGCGCCAGCGGTGAGCGGATATGGAAGGCTGCGCCTCTTAGGGGTTCACTGTCGAAAATCAGTTAGGTTTTGCTAAAGGCTTTGCTGTCCATCATCGGTCCAGCGGTGGCCCAAAACGCTTCCATTTCTTCCTCGCGGCCCAGAGAGACGCGCTGGTGGTAGGGCAGGTTGTACCCGTGCATGGGGCGGACGATCACGGATTTTTTCAATAGCTCGATGAAGAACTCTTGAGCCGGAATGGCGCACTCCAAAAGCACGAAGTTGCCAGCGTCGCCGGTGGCCTTGCAGCGGTGCTTGGCGGCTTCTGCAAAGAACGTTTTTCGCGCAGCTTGGTTTTTTTCTCGGCATAACTTGACAAAGTCCAAGTCCCTGATGGCCACTTCCGCTGCGGCCTGGGCCAGCGAGTTGGTGTTGAAGGGGCTGCGTACGCGCTCCAGCAGCGTGATTATCTTTTCGCTGCCAAGCCCGTACCCCACCCTTAGCGCCGCAAGCGCGTATATCTTGGAGAAAGTGTGCAGGATCAAAAAGTTTTCCCTGTCATTCAAAAAAGGCGTCGCGTCGGGGGATGTATCGGGAGAAGAGTACTCCGCATAGGCTTGGTCAATGACCAGCAGTATGTCTTTCCTGATTTCTTTGACCAACCTTTCGATGCCATCGCGCCCGATTTCAACGCCGGTGGGGTTGTTGACGTTGGCGATGTACACCATCTTGGTGCATGGTTTTATGCCCTTTATTATTGCGTCCACGTCAACCTCGGTCGCAGTGGCAGAGGTCTCTATGACATAGCCCCCGCTCGCCTGTGCCGCGATGTTGGCAATTGCGAAACTGTGCTTTGGCATCACAGCGCTGCCGCCGTTTATCAAGCAGGCTTTGGCCGCCATCTCTATCAATTCGGCGCTGCCGTTGCCTAGGACGATCTGGCCCAGTTTTACGCCCTTTCGCTCGGAGATGGCCTTTCGCAGATAGTAGCCATCGGAGACGGGGTAAAGCCCAAGCCCCTCGTCATCGTTGCCGCTGACGATTTCGCTGATTCTGTCTTTAACGGCCTGTGAGGGCCCCCACGGGTTCTCGTTAGATGCAAGCTTTACCACCTTGGACAGGCCGTACTCCCTTTTGACTTCCTGTATTGGCTTTCCAGGGACGTACAGCGGAATCTTTTCTAATAGCTCAAAGTTGCTGGGAACTGCTTCGTCCATGCCGAGCTCCAAAAAATAACGATGCGTAAACACTGTCCACCTTTATTATACCAATTTGATTTTTTTTGTGTAGGAAAATTGAATGAACTGCAAGGGCAAATGAAAAAAGAGTCCGCCCCCAGCAAAGGCAACTGAATGATTTTGGAATTTTCATTTTTTCAAGGTCATGCTATATTATTTTGGTGCCTTATCTCAAGCGCCAGCGGGAACCAATTATGATTATGGTGGACGACATGGACAGCCGCACAGATGTTCGATGTATTCTCGGGCAGATGCTTGGGAGATGGCTCCGAGTAGGGTGCCACAGGCGGGGGCGTCACGCGATCAATCCGCCAATTAAAAAAATCAGCGCGTTGAAGCCGCCTAATTTATTCCTGCCCTCTTTGTCCTAAACCTTAACTAGTCCCTGACCCCTGTTTTAAGAGGTTTCCCATGAAAAAGACCATCTCCCGCTTGGCTGCCTCACTTTTGGCCCTGTCCCTTGCCATTTTTGGCCACCTTTCCTGTGGCAGCGGCAAAAATAATTGGGTTGAACCAGCCCCCGCCCCGTCCGTAGAGGTGACGGGCCTGACGCTCAATCGCAACACGATGACGCTGGCGGTAGGGCACCACATGGGAAGGCTTGTCCCTTTCGTTTCTCCCAATAACGCCGCCAACAAAAAAGTTGTTTGGTCGTCCAGCAAACCCGACGTCGCTTGGGTCTCCGTGGATGGCGTCGTCAACCCCTTGGCTGTAGGCGAAGCCACGGTTACAGCTACAATATCGCAGCAGGACGGCGACAAGATAGCCGAGTGCTTGGTTGAAGTCGTTGCCAGCCCCATATACGCCAAGGGCGCGTGCCTAAGCAAAAACGAACTGTACATCACAGAAGGCGGCTCTGGATACCTTGACCTTAGCTTTATCCCATCAAATGCGACCAGCCAAAATGTCACTTGGTCGTCCAGCAACGCGTCCGTGGCGACGGTTGACGCAAACGGCTTTGTCACGGCAAGGGGCGAAGGCACGGCCGAAATTACTGCCACATTCGACCAGCTAGTGACTGGCGCGATGTCAGCCGGCAACAGCGTGCAGGCTTCGCCCCTTACCACGCGAAGCGCCACATTGACTGTTGGCTCTAAGTCCAAGGCAGTCGCCGCAACGCGCGTTGAGATGAATCCGCAAACGTTGGATCTCTCTGTTGGCGGCAGCGGCCTTTTGAACCCCACCATGATTCCCGCAAACGCCACCAACACTAATGTTTCTTTTTCGAGCAATGCGCCAGACGTAGCCTTGGTGTCAAGCATTGGTTTGG
Organism: Holophagales bacterium; assembly: GCA_031281385.1. The sequence goes on along the minus strand of JAITFL010000036.1, from coordinate 11,236 downwards.
TGACGGCCAAGAGCGCCGGACAGGCGGTTATTATGGTAACTACGGAGGATGGCGGTTACTTTGGCGTCTGCATTGTCAACGTGACCAACAGCAAGGTGAACCCCACCGGAGTGTCTCTAAGCGAGACGGACATAGATCTGGGCGTCATAGGCGAAACAGAGAGGCTGATCGCCACCGTAAGCCCAAGCAACGCCACCGACAAGAGCCTGTACTGGTATTCCAGCGATGATTCCATTGTTTCGGTTGACATGAATGGCAGAGTGCAGGCAAGGGGGGTGGGCGCGGCAGTGGTTACAGCCGAAACCCAAGTTGGCGGCCGCAAGGCCACCTGCAACGTCACAGTCACGGGGGCCACCGCCGTGCCCGTGACGGGCGTGTCGTTGAACAAAAATACAACTACCATAAACATCGGCGAAACCGAAACCCTGACTGCAGCAATTCAGCCCAGCAACGCCACCAACAGGAGGACGACTTGGGCGACCAGCAACCCAGCCGTTGCAACTGTAAACAACGGGGCGGTCACGGGCGTAGCCGTTGGCACCGCCACCATCACAGTCACCACCGTGGACGGCGGCAAGACAGACACATGCGCCGTTACTGTGACAGACGCCACTGTTTCGGTGACTGGCGTGACGCTTGACAGAAAAACAGCAACCTTGGCTGTTGGCGGAACAGTTACCCTTAGGCCCACTGTCACGCCATCCAACGCCACCAATAAGAATGTCACATGGGCCAGCAGCGCCCCTAGCATTGCCACTGTGAGCACTACTGGCGGCCTAGTGACTGCCAGAGCTGCCGGGAGCGCGACAATCACAGTCACCACCGTGGATGGCGGTAAGACAGACACGTGCGTCGTGACAGTGACGGGAGGGACAACGTCTGTTCCCACGGCAATCGCAGCGGGCGACGGCCATTCTCTCACCATCAAGGACGATGGCACGCTATGGGCGTGGGGAAGAAATCAATACGGTCAGTTGGGCGATGGCACCCAAACAAACAGAAACGCCCCCGTCCAAGTGGGCGATGACAACAACTGGGAAACAATTTCGGCTGGCCATTCCCATTCTCTCGCCATCAAGCAGGACGGCAGCCTCTGGGGGTGGGGACGAAATGATCAAGGTCAGCTCGGCGATGGCACCCAAACAAACAGAAATGTTCCAAAAAAGATTGGCACGGACAACGACTGGAAAGCAGTGTCGGCCGGTTATACCCACACGCTTGCCATAAAGGACGATGGCAGCCTGTGGGCGTGGGGGCAGAATCGCTACGACCAGTTGGGCAATAATGCTGGCGGCAATTGGAATGACTTCAGCATGGAACCTATCCGAGTGGGCACGGCCACTAACTGGAAGGCGGTTTCGGCGCGCAATAATCATTCTTTCGCCATCAAAAACGATGACACACTTTGGGCATGGGGCAGGAACGATTCTGGCCAGCTCGGCCTCGGAAACGGAGGCGAGCTGGATGACTTCGAAAAATCTCCAGTTCAAGTGGGTACAGACAAGAATTGGACGGCTGTGACGGCATGCGAGGAACACGCCGTGGCCATCAAGTCAGACGGCACACTGTGGGCATGGGGAAGTAATCAATCCGGTCAGTTGGGCGATGGCACTGATATAGATCGGAAAGCCCCTGTTCGGGTTGGCGAGGCCAGCGATTGGGCCGGGGTGCCGGCCGGCTGGTATCACACGCTTGCCCTAAGGACCGGTGGCAGCACCCTGTGGGCCTGGGGCAGAAATCAGTACGGCCAACTAGGCGACGGCACCACCACAACTATAAATGCCCCCAAGCAGGTGGGTTCGGCTAATAACTGGAAAGCTGTAGTGGCGGGCAGCACTCACACCGTAGCGCTCAGAGCCGATGGCACACTTTGGGCTTGGGGATACAATCAATATGGCCAGCTTGGCGACAGCACCAATACAAACAGTTCGATTCCTGTCCAAGTGGGCGCGGCGGCAGTGTCAATTCCAGTCACAGGCGTGACGCTCAACAAAAAGACTACGACCCTGGCTGTTAACGGAACCGAAACCCTCACCGCAATTGTTGCGCCCAGCAACGCCACCAACAAGAATGTTACATGGGGCACCGATGCCCCGGGCATAGCCACAGTGAGCAATGTTGGCTTGGTGAGGGGCGTTGCCGCAGGAACCGCGATAATAACAGTCACCACTGTGGACGGCAGCAAGATAGACAGATGCACTGTGACTGTGACAGCGGCGACGACGCCGATAGTCGTTTCGGGAAACACCACCTTGGCCGCAGGGTATAGCCATTCTCTCGCCATCAAGTCCGATGGCACTCTATGGGCTTGGGGGAACAATTATCACGGCCAGCTTGGCGATGACACAACTACAGACAAGAGAACCCCCGTCCAAGTGGGCACAGACAAGGACTGGGTGGCAGTGACTGCTGGAGGCTACCATACACTTGCCATCAAGTCCGATAACACCCTCTGGGCTTGGGGGCGCAATTCTTCTGGCCAGCTCGGCGACGGCACCCGCACAAGTAGGGAGACCCCCGTCCAAATTGGTACGGACAAGTGGGTGGCGGTGGCGGCGGGGTACGAACACACACTTGCCATCAAGTCCGACAACACCCTGTGGGCATGGGGCAGAAATCAATACGGCCAATTGGGCGATGGCACCACCACAGCGATTAGGACTGCCCCCATCCAAGTGGGTACGGACAAAACCTGGAAGGCTGTATCGGCAGGCACATACCACACGGTGGCCATCAAGTCCGAAGGCACTCTCTGGGCCTGGGGGCTCAACTCGGTCGGTCAGCTGGGCCAGGGCAGCGGCGCCAGCGTCCTAGACCAAACACCCACCCCTATCCAAGTGACCACTGACAAAACTTGGGCTGCTGTGTCGGCGGGCCTTAATTTCACGATGGCCATCAAGTCAGACAGCGCCAAGTCCGAGAACACCTTATGGGCTTGGGGATACAATGAATACGGCCAGCTCGGCATCAGCAGCAAAACAAACAGGAACGCCCCCGTTCAGGTGGGCACTGACAAAACTTGGAAGGCGGCATCAGCGGGCTTCGACAGCCGCACGGTGGCCATCAAGTCCGATGGCAGCCTCTGGGTATGGGGAGACAACCAAGACGGCCATCTGGGCCTAGGCGACATCACCGATGCAACAGTAAGCCAACCCACATCAATGGATTCGGACAAGACTTGGACGGCCATGTCGCTGGGCGAGGGCCACACGCTTGCCCTCAGGTCTGATGGCAGCCTCTGGGCATGGGGAGCCAATTATTCCGGCCAAGTCGGCAACGGCACAGCAACGGGCCAAAATGCCCCCGTCCAAATTGGCACAGGCTTCCTAGTCCCGAAATAAGCGATAGTTCATGCCGACATGCAATCAAAGGGGCCTCTGGCAAAACTCAGCTATTTTTGGGTTGTGAGGCCCCTTGCACTGCCTTTTCATGCTCGGGACGGGCGTTCCTGCAACTTTGGTTCATATAGTCAACGCCCTTGACCGTCGGTGCAGATTGGCATGCTTCGCCCACGCCTACAATTTTTTAAGAAATGATGCGACGCGACTCGACCTAGTCCCTAGGTTACGCCCCCAAACAGCCAATGGGGACGACAAATATTCCGTCTTTTCGTTTGCACGGGTACTTTCCGCCAGTAAGGATGGCGAGGAAGGCGGGGCCGCCGCGCTTTGAATCGTCTATCTTGGCTGCAAGCTCTAAGAGGTTTTCGGCGGCTTCGTCCTCTTGTCGCCCCCCTAGCTTGGCCTCTATCGCGCCCCAAGCACCGTCTGACCTCTCTATGATGATGTCCACTTCGAGGTCGGTCTTGTCCCTGTAGTGGGAGACTGAAGCATCGTTGGCGGCGGCAAGCACGCGCACGTCCCTGACGCACAGGGATTCAAAAAGATAGCCCAGCGTGTTGAAATCCTTGAGCAGCTTGTCCCGCGTCGCACCTATGGCGGCGGCAGCCAGGGAAGGGTCGGCCAGGTGCCTTTTGGGCGCTTGGCGCAGCGGGGTGGCCGACCTCAACGAGGCCTTCCACGCCGGTTGGTCGTCTATGACAAAAAGATTGTGCAGTTCCCTTATGTATGCGTCCGCCGTCCCCCGCGATATTGCCCCGCCCGACTCGGCGATGTCCTTGACCACAGTCTCTATGGATGCAGTGGTGGCTGTGTTGCGGGCGAATGACCTGATGAGGGCCCTGATTTTTTCTGGGTGGCGTTTAACTCTTTTGTCTGTTGAATATATCCATTCGTTGTTCTCGATGGAATAGATGTATTCTTTGGCCACGTTTAGCGCGGCACTTTCGCGCATCCGCAGCGTACCTGGCCACCCGCCCCTTATTATGCAAAATATCAGGTACTCTATGGTCAGGCTGGAGGCTGTCCCCAAGTCGGGCTTGCCAGCGAATAAGTCCGCTAGGGATATGGAGCCATTCGATTCTCCCGATTCGCAAAGGGACATGGGATACATGCGGATGTATGAGAACCGGCCCGCGCCAGAGTGTCTGGCCTGTGCCAAGGGCGGCGTAGTCGAACCCGTGAATATGAATTGGCCACTGGCTCCCCTTTTGTCAATCTCCCGCCTAGCTGCCCCAAAAAGATCGGGGGCCAACTGCCACTCATCAATGAGCTTAGGTGTCGCACCCTTTAGCAGCAAGGAGGGGTTCAGCGAGGCAATTTGGACGTTGCTTTGCCCATCCTCAGAATCGTCTAGGTAGACCGCGCTGTTGGAAAACTGCTGCGCCGTGGAAGTCTTGCCGCACCATTTGGGGCCGACTATCATCAGGCCGCCCAAGCCCTGAAGTTTTTCGGCGACTGCCGCGTCCGTGGCTCTTGGCATGTATTTCATCGCGGTTCTCCTTGGTGTGGGTTTTTGCAGATAGCTACATCCCAGTAAATAATAACATTTGAAAGAAAAATTGTGAAGTTTGGCTCAATTTTATTGTGAAGTTTGGCTCAATTCCGTTATTAAGTTTGGCCGAGTTTTGTTGTGAAGTTTGGCGGCAAAAAGATAGGGTGCTATAGCGTTTCCCCTATTGATTGGCAGCGACTCTCATAGATTACGGCTGTGCTTTTCGTTCCGCTCCCCGCCTAACGGCGCCTCGCTACACTAACGGCGCAGCCTATGCACTCCGTGCCATTCCCTACGGGAAGGGCTATAAGTGTTGAGGGGTAAGAACTGATGCAGCCCAATCCCTACAATCTAGCCCCTGTTCCCTAATTTCGAGTCAGTCGTCCCCAACCTTGAGTATCGCAAGGAACGCTTCTTGGGGTATGTCCACAGAACCTATGGACTTCATACGCTTTTTGCCTTCTTTTTGCTTGCTTAGAAGTTTCTTTTTGCGCGTCACGTCGCCGCCGTAGCACTTTGCAAGCACGTCCTTGCGCCTAGCTTTTACATTTGTTCTGGCTATTATCTTTCCGCCCAGCGCGGCCTGTATGGCCACGTCGAACAACTGCTGGGGTATGACCTCTTTCATTTTGACTGTGAGTTGGTGACCCATGAACTGGCTCTTGGACTTGTGTACCAGCACAGACAGCGCGTCAACAGGGTCGCCGTTTACAAGGATGTCCATCTTCACCAAGTCCGATTCACTATAGCCCTTTAGGTGGTAGTCGAAGCTGGCGTAGCCTTTGGAAAGGCTCTTTAGGCGGTCGTAGAAGTCCAGCACCACTTCGTTTAGCGGCAGGTCATAGACCAGCATTACCCTGTCCTTGCCCACGTATTCCAGCCTCTGCTGTGTGCCGCGCCTCTCTTCGCACAGTTTTAGGAGGGGGCCCACAAAGTCTGGCCTGGTCAAAATCGTTGCCTCGATTATTGGCTCTTCTATGAATTTTATTTTTTGTGTGGGCGGCATCTTTGCTGGGTTGTCAACATTGATTGTTTCCCCAGTAGTCAGCGTCACGTGGTAGCGCACGGATGGGGCCGTTGTGATTAGGTCTAGGTCAAATTCGCGCTCCAGCCTCTCTTGCACCACGTCCATGTGCAGCAGCCCCAAAAATCCGCAACGAAAGCCGAAGCCCAATGCTTGGCTGGTGTCTGGCTCGAATTTGAAGGAACTGTCGTTGAGCCTAAGCTTTTCCATCGCGTCGCGCAGGTTTTCAAAATCGTCGCTGGACGTTGGAAAGATGCCAGCGAACACGACTGGCTGCAATTCTTTGAAACCCACCAAGGGTTCGGACGCTGGTTTTGTGGAATTAGTGAGTGTGTGCGTCAATGTGTCGCCGACGCTGACATCGGACAATTGCTTTATTGAGGCAATGAGATAGCCCACCTCGCCGGCGGACAGTTCATCGGCCTTGCACATCTTGGGGCAGAATGTGCCGATTTCGTCCACCCTGTAAGTGGAGCCGCTGTGCATGAACTGGACTATCTGCCCAGGCTTCACTGTTCCATTGACTATCCGCAAAAGGCACACGATGCCTCTGTAGCTGTCGTAGTAGCTGTCGAACACCAGTGCTTGCAGTGGCGCGGTCGCGTCGCCCGATGGTGGGGGGATGTGCTTGATAATGCTTTCCAACACCAAGTCGCAGTTTTCGCCTGTCTTGGCACTGATGCTGACGGAGTGGGCCGTGTCAACCAAGCCTATTACTTGGTCTATCTCTTCCAAAACGCGCTCTGGCTCGGAAGAGGGCAGGTCGGTCTTGTTCAGCACTGGAAAAACTTCCAATTCGTTTTCCAGCGCAAGATAAGTATTTGCTAGGGTCTGCGCCTCTACTCCCTGCGTTGAGTCAACCACTAGGATGGCCCCCTCGCAGGCGGCTAGGCTTCTGGAAACTTCGTAAGTAAAGTCAACATGCCCGGGTGTATCAATGAGGTTTAGCGTGTAGGTCTTGCCGTCCTGCGCGGCGTACTTCAGCGTGACGGCGTGTGCCTTGATGGTTATCCCGCGTTCCCTTTCCAAGTCCATGTCGTCGAGTATCTGTTCCTGCATGTCCCTTTTGGCAATAGTCTGCGTCAGCTCCAAAAGGCGATCCGCCAAGGTGGACTTGCCGTGGTCTATGTGGGCTATTATCGAAAAATTGCGTATCAGCGATGGGTCTGTCACTCAATGTCCTTATCAATATCCTTAACTAGGGGCCTGTAGGCGGCGCACAGTTTATAATTTAGTCTATTACAAAACCCTGCCATTTTTGGACTTTGAGGTTTTGATTAACAAATTGACAATTGAAAATGGACAATTGACAATGGCGGATGCGAGCTGCGCCCACGCCGGTTTTCTTGTTTTTGGGGGTGTTCATTTTGCGGGTGATTTCATAATTGGAGTGGAGTTTTGCAAGTGTCTCGACTGACAATTGAAATATGAAGTGGACGCACGATGCGATAGTCCTTCGGCCTTCGCCTTTCCAAGAGGGCGGCCTGGTGGTGTCATTTCTGTCCAGCGATGGGGAGAGGCTTGCGGGCTTGGCTAGGGGAGCAAAAAAACCGTCGGCCAAGTGGGTAGCGGCGTTTGAGCCCATGAGCTTGGTCAGGGTGGAGTTTTTCGGAAAGGAACACTTGGATGTGCGCCGAATAACGCGCTGTGATCTTCAACATTCGCCGATGACACTTGGGCACTTGGACAGCAGCCTAGCTATATCCTGCATTGCAGACCTGTTGGACAGGGTGGCAAAAGAGGGGCTGGAGGATCCGCGCCTGTTTCGGCTGGCCCTCAGTTGCTCTAGGGTGCTAAAGGCCCAGCCCGACAGGGCCATGTCTGTGCTGGCATACGCCGAGCATTGGCTGCTGCATTGCCTGGGCCTTCTGCCTCGCCCAATCGCCTGTGGCAGGTGCGGCAACGCACACTCGCCGTTTGCCGGCCTGGGCGAGCATGGCTGGCACTGCATTGATTGCCTGCCCGCGCCACCCGGCGGCCCCCTGCCGCCGGGGGCAAAGGAATACCTGCAAAAACTTAGGGGCGCCAAGGCAGAAGATATGCCGGATGCGTATGAAACCCCAGCCTCTCGCGCCATAACAATGCTGCTTAGGGCCAAGCTGCTGGAAGAGCTTGGGCCGCTGAAGAGCTACGAAGTGCTGGCGGCGGCACTTTAGGGCGTGAGCCGTGATAATACCAAGTTGAACACCCCTACACGGATTCATCTTGTTACGGTTTTGAAGTGCGGGTACTATATTTGGCTTGAACTTGTCGCTCATTCATCGCACTATAATGATTGGCAAGGAAGATTAAGACTGTGACAGGAGAGACCAAATTGAAGTTGAAGGCCAAAGCGTTCCACTTTTTGCCCCATTTTAAGCCAAGAACCTTTTTGATAGTTGCCAGTCTCTGCGCGGCCCCTGCGGTCGTCAGGGGGCAGGCCATCTGGCTGCCCGGCTCGGATCCGGCCAACATTGCTAGGTCGGGGGCGGGCGTGGCCTTCGGCAGGAGCCTAGAGGCCTGCTCGCTGAACCCGGCCCTGCTGGTGACTGTGCAGGGCAGCAATTCGGTCTATCTGGCCACCGGGATGGAGCTACAGTCCACCCAGCTCACCATGCCTTCCAACGAGAGGCAGCTATTCAGCACGGACAGGAACCGCTTCATGCCGGCCCTCGGCGGATGCTGGCAATACACCAAAAAATTGGCATTCGGGGTCAGGGTAGATACGCCGTACATGCGCCATCTGGAGATTCCGCTCGAGAGCCCGTCTAGGTTTTTCGGCCATTCCTTCGACTTGAAATCCATGCGGAGCGAAATGCAGGCGGCGTATGCGATCACCGATGCGTTCAGCATTGGCCTCTCTGTTGGGACCACCAGCCTGAATTATGCTTCGGCAGTGTCCCTGCGCGCCCTTGTGCCAGTTGACCCCAGCCATCCCGCTGGAGATGCCAACCCCGTGGAGGCCCTCTTGGAGACCATTGCCAAGCAGGAAGGCAGCGTCACTGCGCCCACCTTTTCCGTTGGACTTCGGTACGCCATCACCAGCAGGTGGACCTTTGGCGGCAGCTTCACCAGCGGCGCCAAGGGGCGGCCAAGCCTAGCCGCTTCTATGGGGGATGAAGTGAGCTTTTATGGCAAGGGGCAGCCCGATTCTATACCCGACCTGGGCATTGAGGACAGGGCGCAGGCCATGATGGCCCTTCTGTCGGCGCAGCCTGGCGCAGGGGACATTTCCATGCCCTACAAAATCCAAGCGGGAATCAGGCACCGCCTGAACCAAGCGACGACGTGGGAACTGGATCTGCGCTACATTGGCGCATCATCGGCCAGCGTGCCCACCCAGGCCGAGCTCAAGACTCCTAGCGGGACTGTGACCACGCTGGACAGGAACTATGAATTTCGGGACGCGCTGGCGCTATCCGCGATGATAGAGATCACGTTGAACAAAAACTGGGCCGTCAGGGCCGGCTTCTCTTACGACCCCGAGGCCAGGGACGAGCAAGAGATAGAAGCCATGCTTGGTGGCGCAAAATCGGCGGGGTTCTCCATTGGCTTGGCCCGCCGCCTCTTCGGTGGCGAACTGTCCGCTGGGTACCAGTACCGCCAGGCGGAGGACGTCATAGCCAACAACGTCGGCGGAAATTGGACATCGTCAGGGCTCAGCTACTCGGGAACGCCAGCCAAGGTCGAGGGCATGGGGCACCTTTTGTCAATCGGCTACAAAAAGAGCTTTTGAGTGCTTTTTCTAGGCCCCAACGCCTGCGAGGGGGCCATCAGGCAAGGCGGCCTCAGAACCCTCTGGGTAGCCCCACAGGCTTGGGCGCGGCTCGCCCCGCTGCGGGAAGAGGCCATAGCTGCGGGGGCCGCCGTGAAGGAGGGTTCACCTGATGCGCTAGACCGCATGGTGGGAGGCAGGCGCCACCAAGGCGCTGTAGGCGAAGGCGAGGCGGCTAATTACATAGGCATGCCCGAATTGTTGAAAATAATTGGGCTGCGCGGCAAGGACGCGCTGATCCTGATACTGGACGGCGTGACGGACCCCAATAATTTCGGTGCCCTGCTGCGGACAGCCGCCGCCGCCAACGCGGACGCAGTAGTGTTTCCCGAAAGAAGGTCTGCCCAGCTTAGTGATGCAGCCATGAGGGCCAGCGCGGGAACTGCATGGATGGTCCCGCTTGCGCGGGTGACCAACTTGGGGCGGGCGATAGACGAGCTGAAAAGAGCGGGCGCGTGGGTCTATGGAATGGCGTCTGGCGACGGCTGCCGCGACTATCTGCTTGAAAAGTTCGACGCCGCCACTGTCATAGCGGTGGGTTCCGAAGGTGACGGCCTGCGCCAGAAAATAAAGGAGAAGTGCGACGTGCTGCTGAAAATTGAGATGCCCGGCAAGATAGACAGCCTGAACGTCTCCGCCGCCGCCGCCGTTGCTTTATTTAGAGTGTTGGCGGTTAGAGGAGGCTAGGGATCAGCTTTCAGAGGTTAGGGGGTTAGGGTAAGACATTGACGCTGCCCACAGCAATTTTTATTCCCAATAGAAATGTTTTCAGCGTAAAATGAATTTGGAATTTCGCCAGAGGCGTTGAGTAGCCGACATTTTTATTCCCAATAAAAAAGTTATTGCTTTTTCTCTGGCCCGGTGATATTCTAATCAATCCTGTTCAGGGATGGCCTGTACGTTTGCCGCCCTGCCGGGAGCTTGAAAAAACAATATTGCCGAGATGGCCGAGTGGTTAATGGCAGCAGACTGTAAATCTGCCACGCGACGCGTTACGGAGGTTCGAATCCTTCTCTCGGCACCACGGGGCCGGCCTTTTGCGGAAGGCTGGCGTTTGGGCCTATTTGGCCCAGAAAAAATGAAAACGGGGCGCCAACCGGCGGCACATATCGCCCACTTGCGCGGCCCAAGCTGAAAAAGCCCTTTGCGGGAGTAGCTCAGTTGGCAGAGCGTCAGCCTTCCAAGCTGAATGTCGCGGGTTCGAACCCCGTTTCCCGCTCCAGCCCCGCGCCGGCGCGCACAGGCAAGGGTGGCGTAAAGGCCCACATAGCTCAGTGGCAGAGCGCATCCTTGGTAAGGATGAGGTCGCCGGTTCAATCCCGGCTGTGGGCTCCACCAACGCCCCAAAAACACCCAGCAACGCATTTACAACCATCACGATTCATTACAACACTCTAGGAGGCAATTGTGGCCAAAGAAAAATTCGATCGTTCAAAGCCCCACGTCAACATCGGGACGATAGGGCACGTGGACCACGGGAAAACTACCCTCACGGCGGCGATCACGTACGTCCTGTCCAAAAAGTTTGGAGGCTCTACCAAGAGCTACGAAGAAATTGATTCCGCCCCGGAAGAGAAGGCCCGCGGGATCACGATCAACACCGCCCACGTTGAGTACCAGACGGC
>JAITFL010000077.1 GCA_031281385.1 Holophagales bacterium | reverse complement strand
CCTATTAGGTTTGGCAGGATTGCGCCATTGGGGTCAACACCAGACGCCTCGACCACCACGAGTCCAACGGACTGGGATGGAACAGAGTACCACCTGAGATGAGCATCGTTCACCGCATTGTCTTTGGCCATGCCTGTGGCTATGGGGGCCATGACCAAGCGGTTCCGCAATTGAATTGACTTGATTTGGATTGGGTCTGTCATTTTTGGCATTTTTGCTCCCTACAGCGGACCGCATTCACCGCTGTTCTCTATCAATGCAACTGCCTGAGCGGCAAGGCCTTCGCCTCGGCCTGCAAAGCCCATCTTTTCCGTCGTCGTGGCTTTGATGTTTAGAGCGTTTGGCTGAATGCCCAATATCGGGGCAATGCGTTCATTCATGGCACCAGTGTATGGGGCAATCTTGGGACGCTCGCCAATCAGGCCAACATCGGCGTTAATGACCCGCCAGCCTTGAGAACGGATCATTTCAATAGTTTTTTTTAGCAGCTCCGTAGAATCAATGCCTTCGTACTCGGGGGCGGAATCGGGGAAATGCCGCCCAATATCCCCAAGGCCCGCAGCGCCAAGCAGGGCATCAATCAAGGCGTGTACCATAACGTCCGCGTCGCTATGGCCCACAAGGCTCTTGTCGAATGGCACGCACATGCCCATAAGTACCAAGGAGCGGTTTTCGGATGTATCAGAAAATCTGTGGGCGTCGAACCCAATACCTACCCTAATCATGAAGAGACACTCCCATCGTTGGCAAAGAACACAAGTCCTCTGCCCAATATCGGGTGCCTTTGTCCTCAGCCTTAAAGAGGTGCTTGCGGCTCAGCATCTCGTCTGACAGGACTGCATCGCACTGGCTGTGGTAGCCCAGCATAACGGAATTGCCGATTGATGCTCTTTTTTTTAACCCGTTTTTGTCTTGAATCCCGATCGCGCAACGCCTGATCATCGCAGCCCGCCTCAAACGCCTAGCAAAAAAAAATACATGGATCACCGAGCAAGCATAATTTTGGTGCTTGGTCTGTTAGCTTGCGGCTTCGTCTCGCCGCCAGTCGGTGAGCCTTTGGAAGCTGATGAGCCAGAGGCAGTCCGCTGTCCAGATTCGCCTGCGCCGCCTGGCGCGGTTGACATTTTGTTCTCCGTCTGGCTTCTGGCGGATTCGGCAGAGGAAATGACGCCTTCCAGCCTTAGCTTGAATTCACCGACATTTGTGGCGCGCTTGAGGGCCTCCGCTTCAGCAATCAGTCCGCACGAAAGTAAGAAATAAAGGCTTTGGTCGAATGTCTGCATCCCGTACTGGCTGGTGCCGGCGGCAATCACGTCGCGCAGCACTTTGGTTTTGTCTTTGTCTTCGATGCAATTTTTCACCATTTCTGTGGAAACCATAACTTCGACGGCTGGCACCCGCCCTGTGCCATTGGCCGTAGGGACAAGCCTTTGGCTGATGACGGCCTTCAGCACTCCTGCCAACTGGAGGCGCACCTGTTTCTGATGGTGTGGCGGAAAGGCACCGATTATTCGGTTGACGGTCTCGGTGGCGTCCAGCGTATGAAGCGTTGAAAGTACAAGGTGTCCCGTCTCGGCTGCGTTTATTGCCGTCTCAACCGTTTCGAGGTCGCGCATTTCTCCAACCATTATGACATCTGGGTCTTGGCGCAGAGCGGCTCTCAGTGCTGCGGCAAATGACTTGCAGTCGCTCTCCACTTCCCGCTGGTTGATTAGGGACTTGTTGTCGCGGTGCAAGTACTCCACCGGGTCTTCGATAGTGAGGATATGTTCCAGCCTTGTGGAATTGATGTAATCCACCATAGCCGCCAAGGTGGTTGACTTGCCCGATCCAGTGCTTCCAGTGACCAAGATGAGGCCCCTTTGCTCCTCGCAAATCGTCTTTATCGAACTTGGCAGCATCAAGTCGTCAATGCCGAACACCCGTATGGGGATAACCCTCAGCACGATGCCAATCGTCCCACGCTGCTTGAACACATTGCAGCGGAACCTTCCAACGCCGGGAAGCGAGTACGCTAAGTCTGTGTCAAAATTTTCTTTGAATTTTTGCCGATGTTTTTCTGTTGTGATGAGCGCATTTGCCATCGAGATGGTGTCTTCTTGCGTCAGCTTGCCAAAGATGGCCAGCGGAGTCAGAACGCCTTTGACTCTTGCTACAGGGTAGTTCCCGACCTTGATGTGCAAGTCCGAGCCGCCCATTTCGACAACGGCGGATAGCAGGTCGTTGACGTTCATTCAGGCTCCAAAGCCCCGACATCAAGTGATAAAGGCACCCTTGTTGCTCCTCCCATCATGTTTCTTAGCTCCATTATCCGCCTTTTTTGCTTTTTCTGATAAAATTTTCGGTTTGCCCTCCTTGAATAGGGCAGAGAGACACCTACGACTTTTTACCAAGGCATCTAGTAAACCAGGAGTTCCATGATCCCCATCGAGAAAATCAGAAATGTCGCAATCATCGCCCACGTCGACCATGGGAAGACCACGCTCGTTGACGCGCTGTTCAAGACGGCCCACGTGTTCAGAGAGAACCAAAAAATCGCAGAGCGGGCGATGGATTCCAACGACCAAGAAAGAGAGCGCGGAATAACCATCTTGGCTAAGTGTACTTCCATCCATTGGGGTGGACACCGATTCCACATAGTTGACACACCCGGCCACGCAGACTTCGGCGGGGAAGTGGAGAGGGTGCTGAGCATGGTTGACTCCGTGTTGCTAGTTGTGGACGCATTTGAAGGGCCGATGCCGCAGACCAAATTTGTCACACGAAAGGCTCTTGCGCTGGGGCTGCGCCCCATCGTCGTCATAAACAAAATTGACCGCCCTGGAGCCAGGCCGCTTTGGGCGCAGGATCAAGTGTTCGAATTGCTTATGGAATTGGGAGCAACGGATGACCAACTAGACTTCCCTTGTGTCTTTGCGTCGGCAAAATTGGGCCACGCGATCCTAGACATCAACGATGATGCAGAGACCCTAGACCCACTCTTTGATGCCATCATCCGCCATTGCCCGCACCCCAAGGGCGATGCAGAAAAGCCGCTACAAATGCTTGTCACTCTGATGGACTACAACGACTACGTTGGCCAAATAGGCGTCGGGCGCGTTTTTAATGGCAGGATCTCCATTGGCGACCAGGTGGCACTTGTAAAGCGAGACGGATCCGTCCAAAGCCACAAAATCACGTCACTGCACGGGTTTGAGGGGTTGCAGCGCATCCCCAAGGACAGTGCCGCCGCAGGCGAAATAGTGGCCATAGCCGGCATCCCCGACATCCGCGTCGGAGAGACCATTACCAGTCCCCAGCACCCAGAGGCCATCCCTTATATAGACATTGACCAGCCGACCATTTCGATGGTATTTCAGGTAAACGATGGACCATTTGTTGGCCAAGACGGAAAGTACACTCAGAGCAGGCGCATAAGGGAACGCTTGAACAAAGAGCTTCAGCACAATGTGGCCCTGCGCGTAGAGGACACAGACTCGCCCGAAAAATGGAAGGTGTCGGGCCGAGGTGAGCTGCACCTGTCCGTGTTAATAGAAACGATGCGCCGCGAGGGGTTCGAGCTATGCGTCAGCCGCCCCGAGGTCATCACCCAAGTCAACCAAGACACAGGCGAAAAAGAAGAGCCATTCGAGGACGTCATAGTTGACGTGCCAGATTCCTTAATGGGCGTCGTGATGGAAAAGCTGGGGGCCCGTAAGGCAGAAATGATGGACATGTCTCAAGAGCTTGGGCGCGTAAAGTTGCACTTCAAAATCCCCAGCCGGGGCCTAATCGGATACCGCAGCGAATTTCTGACGGACACGAGGGGCGAAGGCATACTGAACAGCCTATTCAGCCACTATGGCCCGCATAGGGGCGAATTGCCCGGCAGAAAGAATGGCGTGCTGATTTCGATGGATCAGTGCGAAGC
>JAITFL010000044.1 GCA_031281385.1 Holophagales bacterium | reverse complement strand
TCGTTTGAATGAGATATTGTTGGCAATGGGTGGCGGTTTTGCAAGTATTTCTATTGTTTGTAGCCCATGAATGACACTCCGCAACTGGCCCCGTACTCGGATCTAAAGAAAAAGGCTGTCAGCGCAGAAATGGGCAGATATTTCATTTGCGAGGGCAGACTGCTTGTCGAAGAGGCATTGAATGCCGCCAAGATGGGCCGATTGAAGTTGGTTTCCGTCTTGTGCGATTCAAGGCAGTCAAAGGAATGGGAATCCAAAATCAGCAGCGATGCGGAGCTATTCTCTTTAAGTGCCGATGAAATAAATGATTTGGCAGGCTTCCAGTTTCATCGTGGAATCCTTTGCTGCTGCGAAGTGCCAGCCCCCCCCAGCGAAGCCCAGATAGCGCAATCGCCCAAACTGTTGGTATTGCCCCAAATTGACAACGCCGACAATTTGGGTCAACTGCTGCGAACAGCGGCGGGGCTTGGAATGGACGCGGCTCTTTTGGGCAAGGGGCCAGACCCATTTTCTAGGCGCTGTGTGCGCGTTTCGATGGGCGCGGTTTGGAAAATGCCTGTTCTAAAGTGCGATGGCCTTGACCGAGTATTGGACGCGTGGCTGCAAAACGGCCACAATTTGAAATCTGAAATAGTGGGCACGGCCGATGACAGTAGCGCGGAGTCGGCTTGGCTGTGGGAGCCAGCGGAAAGGGCGGCCTTGGTGTTGGGTTCCGAATCTGACGGACTGGATGCAGTTTGGAAATCGAAATGCACAAAGCATGTGCGAATCCCGATGGCCGCAAAGGCCGACAGCCTTAACGTCTCTGCCGCAGGTGCCATACTCATGGCCAAAATGGTCGGGACGTGAGCGTGGCGGGTCGCAGTCATAGGCAGCCCAGAACAGAAAACCATTGCTTTTTTGCTAATTTCGTGAGAAGCTGTAAAGTCATTTTTGGCACCGCTAGGTCTTGGGCAAATGGCCGCACAATATTTCCAGCTTCTTTCCATGTGCTCTGAAGAGCAGTTGAAGCGCATCTGCGAGTCGCGCAGGCTGCCTGTGCCGAATGGTTGGAATGATGCGGGCGATGGCAGGCACCGGCTGCTCAAGACTATGGTTTTTCACCTAGAAGACAACAGTTGCCTTACAAATGCCCTTGCTGACCTACCGTCTGGCACGCTGAAGGCACTGAAGTCTATGGTTGCTGAAAACAAAATGGCAGATGAGGGTACGGCTAAAAACCTATTCAACCTTGGCCTAGTTTTCCCAGATGGCGGAGTCATAGGCGATCAATGCGGAAATTGGACAGTCCCAGAGAGGGTTGGGGACGCATTGGCCGACTTTGACGACGCGGCGCTCAATTTTCAGGCCGAGGGCGAAATATCGCTTTTGCCCGGCACACAGTTTGGCTTTTCGCTTGCTTTGACTTCCGTCCTGTTGCGCTGCGTCAATGGCATGAGGATATTGAAGGGCGGGCTTCCGGCCAAAAAAGAACTGAATCAATTGCTGGATCAAAACGCCTACCTCTCAGATGAGAGGGACGCCACCTTGGTTTTCGCGCTGCTGCACAGGATGGGGCTTCTTTGGAGCCGAGAGGGCTTTGTTGATACTCTAGTCCCCGCTGTCTTGGCCCAGCCGCCAAGATGGGTGGCCGAAAGGGCTTTCGCCAAGCTTTTAGAGGACGACCTAAAACTATGGAGGATGCCGTCTCCAGAGGACAGGCGCTTTTTGATGCGGCACCTGCTAGAGCGCAAAGGCCAAGTATTGGAAATGAGGCCCTTTCTCGCCTTTTTGCAGGCGTTGCGTCCGATGAACGAATCGCTGGCCTTGAACTCTTTTCTACCTTTTCTCATCAGGATGGGAATCGCCGCCGCAGACGATGAGGGACGCTACCTCGCCCTGACCGAGCATGGGGCCGCCTTGGCGCAGGAGTACATCTTGCGCGATCCGGCAGGTACAGAAGGCCACTGGGAACAGCTTGCTCAAGTCGCGCCACTGTATGCCCACGCGAACTTGGAATTGCTCACGCCCATGATGCAAAACCCGCATAGGCTGCTAAAGTTAGCGCAAGTCGCCGATGTCGAGGTGATTGACGCTATGGTAGGTTTCCGCTTTTCTGCTGGCACACTGATAAGGGCCTTGGATTCTGGTATCCCGTTGGAAGAAGCCAAGGCCAATGTAAAAGGCCCAGACGGCGTTGAACTCCCCCAGCCGCTGCTCAACCTGTTTGCCGATCTCGGAGAGCGGCTTGGCGAAGTCGAGGTGGAACAAGGCGTGCGCCTTGTCCGCACGCGCAGCGAGGATTTGGCTAAGGAGCTTATGGTTAGGCCAGAATTGGCTTCTTTGAAGTTGGAGCCAATCAGCGGGACAGTTATGCAGGTCAAGGGCGACGGCAACGCCTTTGCCTTGCTCAAGCAGGCAGGCTTCATCCCAAGGCCCGTAAGGTTCCTGCCGGTCAGCATAGACGAAAATGAAAACCTTTACGCGTGGGCTTTGGCCTGCCTAGTGCTTGTTGACGAAAAGGGCATGAGCAGCTACCTAGAGCCTGTCAGGAAAATGATACACGACGCCCTGCTCCGCATTCAGTCGGACGACCCTGCGCTATTCAATGAGATCAGGCGGCGGGTCCCGATGCTGCACCCGGAGGCCGACCCCCGCCAGGCCCAAGAAGAGACGCGGCAGATATTGGAATTTGCCGGCGAACACAACTTGACCGCCGAAATAACCTACATGCCACTGGCGGCTCACCGAGCGCAGGCCCGCCGCGTCACTCCAAGGTCAATAGAAGGCGAGCACCTAAACGCATATTGCCACCTGCACCAAGAAGAGATGAGCTTCAGGCTGGCCCGTATTCTAGGCGTGAGGCTGCTGGACGAGAAAGGGCACACGCCAGGGGCGTGACAAATGAGCGTCTGCCCTCTTCATAAAAAAAACCACCCAGGCGGGCTGCCCGGGCGGTTCTTTGTTTTGCTGCCTATTCTTTTGAGCTACTTAGGCATTGGCTTGCCAGTCATGGGATCTCTAAGCGGCAGGCGCTGCATTGGCAATGGCAAAATGTCTTTTAGAAGGACTATGCGGTCGTGGTCACCGGCTTCGATGACGCTTGCCTGTCCGACAGCCAG
The DNA here is from genome assembly GCA_031281385.1 of Holophagales bacterium. Next base: position 10,373 of record JAITFL010000044.1, on the reverse strand, counting down.
GACGATCATTTTGTCCATGTCAAGCAGACGATTGGCCATCCGCTGAACGTCTGCCGCAGTGACGGCCTGTATCTTTTCGCGGTAGTTGATCCACCAATCTTCCGGCCATCCGTCCATGGCTTCTGATGCGAACCTGCTGACAATCGCAGACTTGGCCCACTGGCTGGGGAACGAATCTATTAAACCTTCCTTTACGGCTTTGAGCTCATCGTTGGTGAGCGCCACTTTTTTAAGCTTGTCCATTTCGGCCAGGGCCAGCTTCATCAAGTAAGCCACCGTGTTATTGCTCGTTTGGGCGCTGCCAGTAAAATCGCCTGTCCAGTTGGCTCCTTCTCCTAGCGCGGTCCTGATGCCGTAGGTAAGTCCCTCGTCGGAGCGGATTTTGGCCATCAGCCTGCTAGTAAAGCCACCACCCAAGATTTGGTTCATCACCACTGCTGCGTGCCAGTCTGGGTCGCCGCGGCGCATGCCGGGGAATGCCCATTGAACGACGGCCTGCGGAGCGTTTGCTCTGTCAACAACGTAGATGCCTGGGGTGCGGGTGAACTCCGGGACAGGGATTTTGGGGCTTATTTGGGCGTCCTTTGAAGCCTTCATTGACCCTACAGTGGCGTTTAGCTTGTCCATCACGGGCTTTCTGTCAAACTTGCCCGAAATCGTCACGATGAAGTTTGATGGGTGCTTGATGCGCGAATGGAATGCCAAAAGGTCTTCCCTTGTTATGGAGTCAATGCTTGCCGGTGTTGAAGACCTGACCGAAAAATGATCCTCGCCCCTAAGCAAGTGTCCCATTTGGTAAGAAGCTATCATGGTAACTTCGTTGTTCCTAAGCAACAGGGCCTGCCGGGTTCGGCGCTTGTTCAGGTCTAGGCGGTTCTGCAAGAAGGCGGGGTGGTTGAATGTGTCCATCATCAATCCAAACACCTGATCAAAGTCTTTCGCCAAGCACCGCATGGAGATGGAGCCGTCTATGGGCCCGCAGTTGCTGCTGATGGAAGCCGCTAGATTGTCAAGGATGTCTTCCTGCTTTTCAATCTCCAGTTTTGTAGAGCCTGATGATGCCAGCAGCGAGCCATAGCAGCCAGCAAGGCCCTCTTTGCCCGTTGGCTCCATGTAGCCGCCGCCCCTCCAGTGTATGCTGACGTTGATGATGGGCGCGTTGGAAGCATTGTCAGAGATATAGACAGGTATCTTGTTTTTTAGGCTGGTCTTATAGTCCTTTGCCTTTGGGACTTGGAAAGACAATCGCGGGAATGTGATTTTTTCTGGCCTGTCGGGTATCGCTTGAGCCGATAAAGTTGAAACGGCTGAAACGCCAATGGCAATAGAAAGAATGATTCGTCCTAGCATTAGTTTGCCTCCCTAGCTGGGTTTGAGCGGCCACGGCCACCTGCTGCAGGCGCGGCTTGGGTGGTGACCAAAACGTTGGCCCTGTCCTTAACGATGTAATCCTTTGCCACGCGCTGGACGTCTTCTTTGGTGACGGCCTTGAACTTTGGAATGTTGTCCAAATAATCCTGATACGTGCCAGAGGCTTCGGCGGCTTCGAGGGCCGACCTTATGCCGACGTTGCTCTCCTGCATCATCAGCATGGCGTTTTCCCTAGATATTTTTGCCCGCTGCAGTTCTGCGTCTGTCACTCCGTTCTCAACTATTTTTTGGATTTCGGCGTATAGGAGCGGTTCCATCTCTTCGGGGGTCTTGCCCGGCGTCGGCGACGCGCTCAAATAAAATGACCCGCCATATTTCATGCCGCTAAAGTTCGCCGAGGCGGAAAGGGCGGCGCTTTGTTCCAAGACTAGACTTTTGGAAAGCCTTCCAGTGGAGCTTCCTCCACCGCCGCCACGGCCAAACCCCCCACCGCCGCCAAGGATTGAAGCCAATATGGTAAGCGCGGGAGCGTCTTTGTGGACTGCTGAAACAGCATTGAAATTGATCCTGATGCTGGGCTGCGCCTCTGTCACGGCGTACATTCGCTTTTGGCCAACCCTTGGAGGTTCCTCAGTATATATTTCCGGCACGCCCCTTGGATTGCCAGGGATGCGCTCAAAATATTTTTCCATCAGCGCAATGGCGTCGTTGGTTTTGAAGTCGCCCACCAAGATGGCTGTGATGTTGTTTGGCGCATAGTATGTGGCGTAAAACTGGTTTGCGTCCTCTCTGGTCACGTAAGAGATGTCGCTGGGCCAGCCAATCACTTCCCATGTGTACGGAGCCGCGACCCAGTTCATGGCGTTGAAGTGCTCGTTTACGCGCCCCAAGCCCCCGCCCCTCGATTCCAAGGTTTGCTTTCTTTCTTCAAGGATAACGCTGCGCTCGCTATAGAACTCCCTGAAAACGGGGTTCATAATGCGGTCGGACTCTAGCCAAGCCCACAGCTCCAGCTTATTTGAGGGGACAACCACGATGTAATTTGTCCTGTCATTGCCCGTGCTTGCGTTTATCCCAGTGGCCCCGGCAGCGTTGTAGATGTTCCATATCTCGTCTTTGACGATGAGCGACCGCTGCTCTTTCACCAGCTTGTCGAACTCTTCCAATAGCTCTTGAAGCCTGGGAGTTCTGACGTTGGGGTCTTGCATGTCAGCGATTTCCCCCCTGCGCTGCTTTTCCCGCAGTATCGCCCTCTCTTTTCGTATTTCCGCTTGGATTTTGTCTTGGGCCGCGTTTAGCTCGATGTCCCTCTTGCCGTCCCTGGTGCCGATGGTCTTGGTGCCCTTGAACATCATGTGCTCAAAAAGGTGGGCTAGGCCGGTGATTCCCGGCCTTTCATTTACGCTGCCGACCTTGGCAAGCCATGAACAGGCGATGGTCGGTTCGTCATGGCGCTCCACCAAGAGCACCTTCATGCCGTTTTTCAGCACGTGCTCCTTTACGGGAAGCGTTTGCGCGTCCGCAGGGCCGAACCCGACGATTGACGCAACAACAAAAGTTAAGGCCGATGGTTTGATCATAGGCATCCCCCTAAGATGTTAAAAAGGAAAAAAGACAACAACACTTGTCTTAGACAGCCCCCAGATGGCGATGGTTGAGGGAAAATGCTTTATGATTGATTTATAAGATACATTTTTCCCCGTGCATGGGCAAATTATGTAAAACTTATCAATGCACGTGTTGCTGTTTTGCTTTGTTGCCAGACCGCATCTGCCATTAAACTAAAACTTTCTGCGGGCATCTAAACTTTTGGTGGGCTGTCGCGAATACAGCATGCCGGGGTCTGTGGGCTCGCCATCCATTTCGGAACAATCTTTTTTGCTTGCTAGGGGAAATTCATGCCAGCGTCAGACATGCCATTGATTAGGCTAACAAATATCAAGAAATACTACCAAATGGGGGACATGGAGGTAAGGGCCTTGGACGGGACCAGCCTATCCATCTTCAGAGGCGAATACGTGGCCATCATGGGGCCCAGCGGCTCGGGGAAGTCAACCATGATGAACATGATCGGCTGCCTCGATTCCCCCACCAGCGGAGAGTACCTGCTGAACAACAAAATAGTCTCCAAAATGACCGATGACGAACTGGCCCAGATCAGGAACGAAGAAATAGGCTTCGTGTTCCAGACGTTTAACCTGCTTGCCCGCACCACCGCGCTGCAGAATGTGGAGCTCCCGCTCATCTATGCAGGGGCGTCCCCTTCGGAAAGAAAGAAAAAAGCAATTGATGCTCTTGGAAACGTGGGCTTAAAGGAAAGGGCCTTCCACATGCCCAACCAACTATCGGGCGGCCAGCGCCAGCGCGTGGCTATCGCCAGGGCATTGGTTAACTCGCCTTCCATCTTGTTGGCCGACGAGCCGACTGGGGCCCTCGATTCGCGCACCAGCGTTGAAATCATGGCACTGTTTGAAGAGCTGTACCAAAGGGGCAACACCATCATTCTGGTCACGCACGAAGAGGACATAGCCAAACATTCCCATCGCATAATCAAGCTGCTGGACGGAAAAATCAAATCTGACGAACCCAACACGCCAATATCCATGGAAGAGCATCTGCAGAGATTGGCGAATATGTAAATCTCCAAAAGCCCGAATGGGCTAGAAGGAATGTAGCCAAAATCGGCGTTGGCTTTGACGCTGCCCCGCAGCGTCAAAGCTTAGTGCCACTAAGCGCATTCCTCTTAGGGCTCCCGCCCTTTCAGAGAATTTAAGCGGCGCATGACCGCGCTGCGGGGTTCAATCGGCAAAATATCAACGCGGGCGCAGCCCGCATCCTTGCCATTACCCCTACCCCCTAGTACTTTCGCCGACAAAACCGCCCCATTCGCCGATAAATATAGCCATTTCGCGTATTCCCCCATTTTCCCTGCATTTAGTGGTATTCTAAGCCATGACTTGAAGGAAGCCACTGGACTCTGCCCGCCCAAACAAGTTTTTTGTTTTTTTTTATTTTGGGCGCTAAACCTTTGTTGGTTTCCTGCGAATCCATAGTGTTGCCATCAACTGGTTCTTGCATTTGGGAGTTGCAGACATGAAGCGAAAAGTATGGATAATTGGCGGGTCGGCGCTGTTGGCGCTTATCGTGGTGGGATTGCTCACCCGCAAAGACGAGGGGTTGCTGGTAACGGTTTCCAATGTGGGGCGCGAAAGCTTGGTCTCCAAGGTCAGCGCCAACGGGAAAATACAGGCGGTCCGCAAGGCCGACCTCAGCGCCAACCTCAGCGGCCAGGTCACTAGGCTCACCGTCAAGGAGGGCGACCGCGTAAGAGAGGGGCAGTTCCTGCTGGAAATTGACCCAGCCAGAACCAAGGCCTACGTTGAAAGCCTTGAAGCCGCGCTCAATGGAAGCCTAGCGGATCTGGAATCCACCAAGGCCAACTTGGAACAGGCGCGGTCAGACTTCGCCCGCGCCGAAAGCAACTGGAAAAATGGCATCATTTCTGTGCAAGAATACGAAAACGCAAAGACCAAACTCACTACCTACCAAAGTTCTTTGGAAGCGGCCACCAAGAGGATAGAGCAGTCTAGGGCCACCTTGGAGCAGGCAAAGGTTGACCATGCAAAGACTGTCATAGTGTCGCCCATGGACGGCGTTGTCACGTCTCGGCGCATCGAGCAGGGCGAGACGGCCGTCATTGGCACCATGAACCAGCCAGGCACCGTGCTTCTCACCATCTCCGACATGAGCAAGGTGGAGACGGAAATGGAAGTAGATGAAGCCTCTATTCCAAACGTCAAGAACGGCCTAGAAGCCCAAGTTCGCATAGACGCATATCCAAACCAGACCTTCAAGGGTGTTGTTACCGAGGTCGGCGGCAGCCCCCTGCTGCAAAGCGGCCAGCAGGCGGCGGTAAAGTTCAAGGTCAAGGTGCAGATACTTGACCCACCCGACACCATCAAGCCAGGGCTCAGCGCCCAGGCCGACATCTTTACCGGCAGCAGCGACAACGCGCTGGCCATACCATTTCAGGCGCTGGTGGTCAGGGACATCCAACTGAAAGAGGGCGAAACGTTTAAGCCCGGCGACAAAAAGGAAGAAGAAGGAGTTTTCTTGGTGGATGCAGGCGCGGTCAAGTTTGTGCCAATAAAAACTGGTCTGGCCGGTGACATGAGCATCGAAGTACTTGAGGGCCTCAAGGAGGGCGACGTCATAGCTTCTGGCCCACTCAGGGCCCTCCGCGAACTAAGGGATGGCACCAAGGTAAAAGTTGACGCCAAAAAGGCAGGACCTGGAAAAGCAGGGCCAGGAAACGCAGGAAAAAGTTAAATCGGGTCTAAAACCTTGAGCATCCTTGATCTATTCCACTCGTCCCTGCGCGCCCTGTTCGCGCACAGGCTCCGCAGCTTTCTGACGCTGCTGGGCATCGTCATTAGCGTCGCATCCATCGTCGCCGTTGTCAGCATCGTCTCTGGCCTGACAGTGATGATCGAAAATCAGTTAAATTTCTTGGCGCCCGATACGTTCTTCGTGAGCAAATATGGCATCACAAGAACCAGAGAGGAAGCTATAGAGCAATGGAAGCGACCCAGCATCACGGTGAACGATTTCGTTAGGATCCGCGACGCAGGTCTGCCATCTGTGGCCGCCGTGGGTGCCGCGTCTTCAGCCAACAGGATAGCCTACTATGGGGCCAAAAAATATGAAGGAGCCGAAATATTTGGCGCCACGGCAAACTCCAACACTATTCTGAACTTAGACCTAGACGAGGGCTTGGGCAGGTGGTTCACCGAGCCAGAAGAAAATTCCACAAAGTATGTGGCCGTAATAGGTGCCAACATCAAAGAAGAGTTTTTTGGACTGCAAGACCCCATTGGTAGGACTATCTTGGTGGCGGGCCTGCCATTCAGGGTAGTTGGCGCGATGAAAAAAGAGGGCGAGTCTTTTGGAGGCGGCAACAGCAACGATTCCCGCATTTATATTCCCTTCTCTGTATTCAGAAGAAATTTCCTGCGTCCTTGGTCTGACATACAAATAACGGTCAAGGCCAAGAGCCTAGACCTCATGGACGCAGCGCAGGACGAGGTGCGGGCGTACATGAGGGCCATGCGCCACACGCCTTTTCGCACGCCCGACCCCTTTGCTATTTTGTCCAAAGATTTCGTAATGGATTTCATCGGCCAAATTACGGCCGCAATCTTTTCATTCTTCATACTGATAACCGGGGTCAGCCTCTTCGTGGGCGGCATCGTCGTGATGAACATCATGCTAGTCAGCGTCGCCCAGCGCACACAGGAGATTGGCATCAGAAGGGCCATCGGTGCCAGCCGGGGGGATGTCATGCGGCAATTTTTGCTAGAAGCCACTATGTTGTCTGTTGTGGGCGGCATTTTTGGGTTTTTGATGGGCGCCGCCATTGCGCTAAGCATAAAGGGCATGACAGGCTTCCCCGCCCAAGTCACCTTGACCATCGTGGCAATGGCCATTGGCGTTTCGGCGGCCGTGGGCCTTCTCGCCGGCTGGGTCCCGGCCAGGAGGGCCGCCGGCCTGCTGGTCATTGACGCGCTGCGGGCGGAGTAGGCAAATGGCTTTCACTCTGTACAAATTCAGGTTTTTGCGGGCGTTCAACACAGAGAACATCCGCTTTGCCGCCAATTCCATACGCGCACAAAAATTGAGGTCTTTCCTTACGCTGCTTGGCATAGTGGTGGGCGTGGCGTCTGTCATCGCCATGGTCAGCCTCGTAGCGGGCTTCAATAGCTCTATAGACACGGCCTTTTCCCAGTTTGGCTCCAACGTGGTGAGACTGAGGAAATTTAGCCCTCTGTACTCTGCCGGAGGGGACTACTCCATCCCCCCAGAACAGCGTTCGCGCCCCAACCTTACTACAGACGATGCCGATGCGCTCAAGCAATACCTAACGCTCGCAAAAGCGGTCAGTTGCCATAGGGGCTTGTGGTGGGGCAGCGGCGTAAACATAAAGAATACCACCGGCGATGAAGCCTACAACCCCAACATAACAGGCGTCATCCCAGAATATGCGGTTGTCCGCAACGTTGAAGTGGAGGACGGCCGCTTCTTTGCCCAAGCGGACATGTTCCACTCCACCAGAACCTGCGTCATCGGCTACGACATAGTAAAGGCCCTGTTTCCACAAAAAGATCCGCTGGGCAGGCAAGTGTTTTTTAACGGCGTGCCGATGCGGGTCGTGGGCGTTCTAAAAAAGAAGGGCTCGGTCTTGGGCAATAGCATGGACAATGTAATATATATTCCGTTTACCACGTTCGATGAAATGTGGCCGTGGATACGCCTTTCGAGGTGGGAAAACCTAAACATCGAAATCCTGCCGCGCAGGGCAGAGGACGTGCCAGGCTTGATAGACGAAATAACAACGGTTATGAGAGCTAGGAGGGGTCTAAAGCCCAGCGAGCCAGACAACTTTGGCGTGGAATCCCTAGAAAGCCAGCTAGATAGGCAGCGCACCATAACCAACGGCATAGCCGCCGTGATGATACTTATCGCCAGCATCGCGCTGATAGTGGGCGGCGTGGGCGTGATGAACATAATGCTGGTCAGCGTGACCGAGCGCACCCGCGAAATAGGCGTCAGAAAGGCCCTTGGCGCAACGCGCAAAGACATAGCCGCGCAGTTTTTGGTGGAGGCGGTGACACTCACGGGCATGGGCGGCATATTTGGCATCGCCTTTGGCCTTGGCTGCGGTCTGTTGGTCAAGCTGGTGTCCGGCTTCCCCGCCGCCGCGCCGCTGTGGTCCATCATACTTGGAGTGGCTGTCAGCACAGGCACTGGCCTAGCCGCCGGGCTGTGGCCAGCGCTCAAGGCCGCCAGGCAGGACCCCATCGAAGCCTTGCGCTACGAATAGGGCAGTTGCAAGGTACAAGAGGCCGTCATGTGGGCGGCTGATTTGATGCGACCGCGCTGGTTTTTTATAGCAGTTCAACTACGAATAATTGAACTGCTATAATGATTGATGGAAACAGATGGAAAACACACTGGACAAAACAGACTATTTCGACGAATGGCTTGACAGCTTGAAAGATATAGTTGGGAAGCAAGCGATAAACGTGAGAATCGAACGTGCGGAAGGTGGCAATTTTGGAGATTGCAAGTGGAACATCAGAGAAGGCGTTTCGGAGATGCGCATAGACGTGGGGCCAGGGTATCGCCTGTATTTTTGCCAACGAGGAAAAAACCTGTACCTTTTGCTAGTTGGCGGCACCAAGAATCAACAACAGCGCGCAATTGACCAAGCAATAGATTTCAAAATGGACTTAGAAAGGGAAAACCGATGGTAACTACAAGCCGCTACAGTGCACTGGATTATTTGGGCAGCGTTGAGGACATGGCAGCGTACTTAAAAGCCGCCTTGGCAGAAAACGACAGCTCCTATTTTCTGCGGGCTGCATCCAATGTCCTACAAGCCCGCAGCATCTTGCAGCTATCCCAGCAGACTGGCATTGAATACAGAGTACTTTGCCGGTTGTTTTCTGGCGACACACCAGGGCAATCTGCAGAAATGCCCCAAGATGCGATGGAGCGGGTCGCAACGGCATTGGTTTCTGCAGACGCATAGCACGCGGCGATTTGCATCTCGCACCTTGTAGCGCATAGCTGGAAACTGGTATATTTTAGAGTTGGTGCTACCATCGCCCCGCCCATTGGGAAAGGGAACTTGTCTATGTTTAGCCGCACTAGCAAAATATGAAGGAACCCCAATGAATCATTACCGCCGCAGCCCATTCAGCCTATTGCCATTGGCTTTGTCCGCTCTTGCCTTGGCCATTCTTGCCACAGGGTGCAAGAGTCCACAGAGGGCCGCCCCAGTTAGAAAGGCCCCTGCCCCCACAGTGTCCGCCCAGCAATTGATGGAAAGGGGCGAGGCGCAGCTTAACCGAGGAAAGTGGGACGACGGGCGCGAGACGCTGAAGCTCATCGAAGAATACATGCCAGGCTCGGTGTTTTTCCCAAGAGCCAAACTGCTTATCGCGGATAGTCTTTTTTACAGCAGGAAAAACAATTTTGCGCTTGCCGAGGTGGAGTACCAAAGCCTGCTGAATTACTTTCCAAGGCACGAGCAAAAAGACTATGTTCTGTACCGCATAGCCCTTTGCCGATTTGTCCAGATAGAGGACAGCCAGCGCGACCAGTCCGCCACCCACAAAGCGATAGAGGCGTTCAACCGCCTGCTTACCGATTCCCCGGGCACGCCGTACGCCACCGATGCAAAGGCCAAGATCAACACATGCTGGGCGCGCCTGGCCGAGCACGAACTGGGCGTGGCCATTTTTTACGTGAACACCAGCCAGTTCCGCGCCGCAGAGACCAGGCTAAAGAACATGCTGGAAACCTACCCAGAGTTTTCCGACCGCGAACGCGCCTATTATTACTTGGGCGAGGCCCTGAGGCGCCGCTACCCCAGCCGTGACGATTTTACGCAAGAGTATCAGTCTTTTTTGAACTCCATAGGCAAGACGGATGAAGACACCCTAACTTCTGCCGAAAGAAGGCAGTGGGATCTGCGCCGCGACTTTTTCACCAAAGACCAAACCGACAAATTCACCGCTGAAGCTAGGGCGTACTACCTGCGCCTAGTTGAGAGCTACCCAAATAGCACTTGGGCGGGCCTTGCCAGAGACCGCCTGCTCGCGCTGGGCCAGACTAGGATAACGGAAGAATTAGACGGGTAGTGCAGGTACAAGGTACTAGATACCAGTTACAAGAGGCTGCTCTGCGGGCGGAGCCCGCATCAGAACAGCGGAAACAGCCAAGGCGATGCGCAGGGGTCTCGCGTATCCAAGCGCAAGCGCAGGATACCGAGAGAACCTATTTTTGCACCTTGTAACTTGTACCTAGCTTTATTCGGCTTTTGCGCTGTTATCCTTTGGCTCTGGCAAAACGTAGTCAACCAGCTCTATTAGGGCCATGTCGGCGGCGTCGCCGCGCCTGTGGCCTGTCTTGAGTATCCTGGTGTAGCCGCCGGGGCG